>NZ_BAABGA010000006.1:0-495642 GCF_039541335.1 Novipirellula rosea
CGAAGCTGCTAGGATTAACCTAGCAACATACCCTTACAGCCCTGGGCTGGAAGCCTATCCTACGTGAGGACGCCACACTTTTGGATGGCGCTGAGCAGCGATTCGACCATGGCGTCGGTGTGCGATGCCGAGAGGGACAACCTTAGTCGTGCGGTGCCAAGCGGGACTGTGGGAGGGCGAATCGCGGGGACAAAAAAGCCTGCTTCGCTAAGCGTCTGACTCGCTGCGACCGCTTTCGCATCTTCGCCGATAATCAATGGCACGATCGGGACCGTGTTCTCGATCGCACACGATGTTGATATCGATAATCGATCACGCACTTGTATCGCAAGCGACTGCACTCGATGGCGTCGCTCGGGCTCGCTTTTTAGTGATTCAAACGCGGCGATCGAGGCGGCCACGGTCGACGGGGCTAGCGCGGTGCTGAAAATAAATGAACGACAGCGGTTGACGAGATAATCTGTCACCACCTTGGGCCCCACCACAAAACCGCCCTGGCATCCGATCGCTTTGCTGAGCGTGCCAATTCGAATCGCAATGCGGTCTTTGACTGCGAGTGCTTCGCAAACGCCACTGCCGGTTTCCCCTAATACCCCCGTGCCGTGAGCTTCGTCGACGATCAGTGACGCATCGAACGGATCGGCAGTGTCACACAACTCAACCAAGGGGGCGACATCGCCATCCATGCTGAACACGCCGTCGGTGACGATCCAAACTCGCGTGAATTCGTGCCGCCGCTGTTTCAGTACGCTTGCGACAAATTCGTAATCACGATGCGGATACACAACACACTCGGCTCGCGACAAACGGCAACCATCAATTAACGAGGCATGATTCAGTGCGTCGCTGAGGATCAAGTCGCCTGCTTCGGCTAGCGTGGCGACCGTGCCGCTGCAGGCCGCGTAACCGCTCGGGAACAACACTGCCGATTCGGTTGACTCAAGCTCCGCAATCGTTTCGGCAAGCTGTTGATGCAGCGGGGTCCAGCCACACACCAACGCACTGGCGGTGCTGCCACTCTCACGTGGAAGCGACGCAATCGGCAACCCGGATGTCGCCAAGCCGAGATAATCGTTACTGCCGAAATTGACCAGCCGACGATTCGCGGCGTCCACAAACGTGACGCCCTGAGGTTGGCGAGCCGCCAGGGTTCGCAGTCGATGCTGCGAGCTCAATTCGGCAAGCCGGTCAGCGAGATAATCAAACGAGGGCATGACGAGCGCAGTAAGAAGGAGTAGGCGTCGTAGGAATGTTTCGGCAAGGTTATGATAAGCCCGACGGGTCGACAAGCCAGACGAGGCACGCGGCATCGTTGTCCCTCTCCCTTCCTTTTTCGCTTACACGAATCCCTCATGCAAATCGTCGTCATCGGTGCCGGAGCCGCTGGAATGGTCGCGGCCGCAGAAGCGGCAAAACGCGGTGCGAACGTCATCCTGCTGGAAAAAAACACCAAGACGGGCGTCAAAATCCTGATGTCCGGGGGGACTCGCTGCAATGTCACTCACGACACCGACGCACGCGGAATATTGCCTGGGTTTGGGCATGCGTCTCGCTTTCTGCAGCCGACGATCGGAGCGTTTCCGCCATCGGAAGTCGTGCGCATGTTTGCCGATTTGGGGGTCGCGACCAAGGTCGAAAGCACCGGAAAAGTGTTCCCGCAAAGCGATCGTGCGATCGAAGTGCGCGATGCACTACAGCGGCAAGCAGTCGAGTCCGGTGTGCAAATCATTCGTCAGCAATCGGTGCAACGTCTGACCCGCAGCAACGAACATTGGCAGATTGAAACCGATGACGAGACCTACAATGCGGATCGAGTGATCGTGACCGCGGGTGGGCGAAGTTGGCCAGGCTGTGGGACCACGGGCGATGGCTACGGTTGGCTCGAAAAACTCGGACATTCGATCGTCGACACCCGCCCGGCACTAGTGCCGCTAACCGGTGGCTTTGAGTGGACCAAGGCGTTGTCGGGCATCACACTGGAGGACTGCATCGTGACGGCGGAAAACCAAACCTCCGAAGCGAAGAAGTCAAAACAATCCATGAGCCGGCGTTCGTCTTGGTTGTTCACCCACTTTGGTTTCTCGGGACCCGCGGCAATGGATGTCAGCCGGATTGTCACGCTGACTGAAAAACTCGCTCGCGTTCGCGTCCAACTCGACATGGCTCCCGACGTACCGGCCGAAGCAATCGAAGCGACATTGTGCGATACCGCTGGCGGAGCCGGGCGTCGCCGGCTTTCCAATGTGCTAAGCCAATGGGTACCAAGCCGGCTGGCCACGGCCGTGGCCAACGAGATGTGTGGTGACCCGACGATTGCTGAATTGACCAAGGCGGGTCGCCGAGCGACGGTGACCGGTATCAAACAATTGGCGTTGCCGATCACCGGGACTCGCGGCTTCAGCAAAGCCGAAGTCACCGCAGGCGGAGTCAACTTGAAAGAGGTCAATCCGCGAACGATGGAAAGCCGAGTCGTGAAGGGACTGTACATTGCCGGCGAAGTGCTGGACGTGGATGGTTGGATCGGCGGCTACAATTTCCAAGCCGCGTTCAGCACCGGAAGAGCCGCGGGAATCGCGGCAGCAACGGTAGAGTGAGGCGAAAGTCTTGACGACTTCCGCTACTATGGCTTGTTCCAGACGACGGGCTTTTTGCGGTTCGGATACAACTCGACACACAGCCCGCACTTGGTGCCGTCACAGCTACGCGCGGTGCAGTGTTCGCGGCCGTAGTAGATGATTTGCAGATGCAGGTCATTCCACGACGATTCGGGAAACAGCTTTTTCAAGTCGCGTTCGGTATCGACCACATTCTTGCCACTGGAGAGACCCCATCGCTGAGCGAGTCGATGGATGTGAGTATCAACGGGGAACGCCGGAACCCCGAATGCTTGAGCCATCACGACCGAAGCGGTTTTGTGCCCCACGCCGGGTAGTGCTTCAAGCTCGGCGAATGTTTTCGGCACCTCGCCCTGATGTCGCTCGAGCAACAACTGCGACAACTTGTAGATGCTTTTGGATTTGTTGGTCGACAAACCGATCGGACGAATCAAACGCAAAATTTCTTCTTGCCCTAGCTCTACCATGGCCTGAGGCGTGCCAGCGGCAGCGAACAATTCGGGCGTTACTTCGTTGACCTTTTTGTCGGTGCACTGGGCACTCAGCAGGACCGCGATCAACAGCGTGAACTCATCGGTGTGGTCCAGCGGGATGGGGGGATTCGGGTACAGCTGACTGAGTCTTTGCCGCACACGGTCGGCTCGTTCCTGTTTCTTCACTTTTTCGTTATCCTGCATTGGCGAGCCCGTTTGGACTCGCTCGTAAATTACGTTTTGCTGTCTTTTGAGGGAACTTCTACCATCTCTGGCCCCCCGCGTCGAGGAATTGCTTGATGGATCGAGATGACCGCGGCCGGAACAAGGTCAAATCGTTGGCCGGATCTTTCGCCGCCCGTACTCTGACCTCCTCGTCGGCTTGGGCCCCCTTACAAAACCCGCTATATCGCGCGTTTTGGTTCGCATCGTTGGCGTCGAATCTTGGCACCTGGATTCACGAAGTGGGTGCGGGTTGGTTGATGGCTAGCTTGGACCCCTCGCCGGAAATGGTTGCCGCCGTGCGAACCGTGATGGCAGCCCCGATTATTTTCTTAGCCATTCCCGTCGGCGTATTGGGCGACCGCATCGACCGGCGACGAATGTTGATCGGTACGCAATTTGTCCTCTGTGCCTGCACCGCGACGCTGGCTTCGCTGACGTTTAGCGACATGATCACCGCCAAATTGCTGCTGGTGTTCACGTTTGTGATTGGCCTGGGCATGGTGGTGCACGTTCCGATTTGGCAAGCATCGATCCCGGAACTTGTGCCGAAGAATCAGCTCGCTCGCGCGGTGGCGCTGGGCAGCATCAGCTTCAATCTCGCGCGTGCGGTCGGCCCTGCCTTGGGCGGCATCTTGATCGCGATGGCCGGTGTGTGGACCGCGTTTGCGATCAATGCATTGTCGTTTGCCGGAGTGTTGACCGTTTTATTGTCATGGAAACGAGCACGCCGAGAATCCTCACGCGGGCTTTCGTTTCGCTTGTCGATGTACCAAGGCCTTCGCTACGTGGCCAAAACCGTGGCGATGCGGCACACGATCCTCGGCGTGGTGTTGTTCGTGTTACCGGGAAGCGCATTATGGTCGCTGTTGCCGTTGGTGGCGAAACAACATCTCGGTTGGGGCGCCAGCGGGTTTGGTTTCCTGGTGGGCTGCGTCGGTGTCGGAGCGGTGTTTGCCGCTTGGACGCTGCCTCATTTCCAGCGTCGCCGTGGCGCTGACCAAACGATTGCCATCGCGATGGTGGGTTTTGCAATCGGCTTGGCTACGATCGCCAATTACACAGGAACGGTGATCGTATGCGCTGCCACCTTGCTGATGGGTGCGACGTGGATGATGACATTGACGACGCTGAATTCGACGGCTCAGATGACACTTCCTGCTCGGATGCGAGCCCGCGGCATGGGATGTTACTTGACGGCGATGGCGTTTTCGATGACCACTGGATCGATTCTGTGGGGTCAACTCGCCGAAGCAACCTCGATCACGACCGCACAAACGACCGCAGCCGCGATCTTGACGATCACGGCTGCGGTGAGTTTGCTGTTTCGCGTCGGCGATACCTAAGCGAACGTGTAACCTTCTTCGCCATGGTCGGTGATATCCAGCCCCCGTTGCTCGCTCTCGGCGTGAACGCGAAGTCCGATCACGGCGTCGATCAGTTTCAGCAGGATCAGACTGCCGATACCTGCGAACGCGTAGGTTACCAAGATGGCAACAATTTGGCCGATCAACAAACTAGGGTCGCCACTTTCGATCAGCCCTAGCTTGCTTTCGCCCGCGATATTCCAACACGCTCGCGTGGCGAAAACGCCTGTCAACACAGCTCCGAGCGTGCCACCAACACCATGGACTCCGAACGCGTCCAGCGCGTCATCGTATCGCAACGCGTGCTTCAGCTTACTACAAGCAAAGTAGCAAACGATTCCTGCCAGAGCGCCCATCAGCAGCGCGGGCATTGGCTGAACAAAGCCGGCGGCGGGCGTAATGCAAACCAATCCAGCAACCGCGCCGCTACTCGCGCCCAGCACGGTTGGTTTCTTCAAGATGCACCATTCGGTCAACACCCACGCCAATGCACCGGCAGCGGCGGAAAAGTGAGTGACGGCAAACGCACTGCTGGTCAAATCATCGGACAACAATTCGCTGCCTGCGTTGAAACCGAACCAGCCCACCCACAGCATCGCTGCGCCCAGGGCGGTGAAGGTAAGATTGTGGGGCTGAATCGGTTCTCGCAGATAACCCATGCGAGGCCCGATCAAAATGGCGGCGACCAATGCGGAAATCCCGCTACTGATGTGAACCACCGTGCCTCCGGCAAAGTCTAATGCTCCGCCCGCAAACGCATGCTCGGATCCATACGCCAAAATGCCGCCGTCCCAAACCCAGTGACACAGTGGACAGTAAATTAGCAGGCCCCACAGCACCGAGAAGACCGCCATCGCGCTGAACTTCATTCGCTCGGCGAACGCACCACAGATCAGTGCGGGAGTGATAATAAAGAACATGCCTTGAAACAGCATGTGGGTGAGCATCGGGATCTGAATATCATCGCTGTACATCGGAGTGACCGGAGCACCCGCTGCATCGCTCCAGTAGCGTTGCACGCCGTTCATGAACAAATAATCAAAGTTACCCACCCATGCTCCCGAGCCTCCAAAGGATAACGAGTATCCTACCACAGCCCATAGCACAGTCATCATGCCCATCAGAAAGATGCACTGCATCAAAACGCTGAGCACGTTTTTCCGGCGAACCAGACCTCCATAGAACATGGCCAAACCCGGTGCGGTCATAAACAGCACCAACGCACAACTGGTTAACATCCAAGCGTTGTGGCCAGCCAGAGCGGCGGCGGCGATTTTTTCTTCCAACTCGGCTGTGGTTGCGGAGGCCGCATCAGCTGTCCGTACATCCTGCGCGACCGGTTCGCTGCCGGAAAGGGTTTCAGAACTCTCCGAAACAACCTCTTCTGCAACAACCACTGCGGCCACCGCGGCCTCATCGTCCTGCGCCACCGCGATTGAACTGGGCTGGGCGGCGAAAGACAGCAACGCCAAAAAACCCCCGATAAGTAATGTCTGCTTCACCGTAATTATCCTCTAGAAGTGCTTACCACCGTAACAACGCCCCGCGCACGGGGAATCTTGATCGCGTTTAATCCAGGCCGCCTTTGTTCCCATCCGAGAATGGGACACCTGTTTAACGTGAAGAAGCGTTGTTGATTGGAACACGGTGCCTCCGCCGGCACCTAAAATTGAACATTAAGGATAATGCGAGTGAGCGTCCGCTAGAAGCGTAGGGAAATGCCCCCCGGGGATTTAGCCCCCTTCAGAATCGCTCAGCACGGCCATGAACGCTTTTTGACTAATCTCGACGTTGCCAATCGCCTTCATCCGCTTCTTGCCCTCTTTTTGCTTCTGCAGCAATTTACGCTTTCGCGTAATGTCACCGCCGTAACATTTCGCCGTTACGTTTTTTCGCATCGCAGGAACGGTCTCGCGAGCGATCACGCGGCTTCCAATTGCTGCTTGCACTGCGACTTCGAACATGTGGCGTTCGATTTCGGCTTTCAATTTCTTGGCCACCGCTCGACCGCGACGATCCGCGTCGGCGCGGTGACACACCACGCTGAGTGCGTCGACTCGGTTGCCGTTGACCATAATGTCCATCCGGCAAAGATCAGCGGGCTCGTAGCCGACCATCTCGTAATCGAGTGTGCCGTAGCCTTTGGTACAGCTCTTGATCTTGTCATGCAAATCGTAAACGACTTCGGCAAGCGGGATGTCGTAAGTCAACATCGCGCGTTGGGCACCAAGGTACTCTTGCGACTTTTGGATCCCGCGGCGTTCTTGGCAAAGCTTCATGACCGCGCCGATGAAATCATTTGGCACAATCACACTGCAGCGAACGATCGGTTGGCGGAATTCTTCGATGTCACCAGGATCGGGCACATCTTGCGGTTTATGGATCGTCAGCGTCTCGCCCCGCTTGTTAACGACTTCATACGTGACGTTCGGTGCGGTTTGCACCAGATCGACGTCCGATTCGTTCTCCAACCGCTGCTGAACAATTTCCATGTGCAGCAGCCCAAGGAAGCCGCAGCGGAACCCGAACCCAAGGGCTTCACTGGTTTCCGGTTCAAATTCGAAGCTTGGATCATTGATCGAGAGCCGCTCGAGTGCATCACGCAGCTCGGTAAAATCTTGGCCATCGCTGGGGAACAATCCGCAATAAACCATCCGTTTTGGCCGCGAATACCCAGGCAGCGGTTCAACCAATTCTTTGCCCGGCGGTCCAACGGTATCGCCGATATGCACGTCACCGAGACTCTTGATGTTACAGATCAAATACCCTACCTGACCTGCTTTTAGTTCCTCGCACGATTCACGCGCCGGTGCAAAGCGTCCCAGCTCGATCACATCGTGAGTCGACCCGGCACGCAGAAAGCGAATTTTTTGTCCTTTGCGAACCGTGCCGTTCATCACGCGGATATAGGTGATCGCGCCACGAAAATCGTCATAGCTGGAATCGAACACCATCGCTTGTAGCGGAGCCTCGGGATTACCGGTCGGTGCCGGAATTTGCTCGATGATCGCGTCGAGTAACTCGTCGACGCCAACACCGGTCTTTGCGCTTACGCGAACGCATTCGTCTGGATCGGTCCCCAACGAGTTCATCATTTCTTCGGCCACTTCGTCGGGCCGAGCGTGCATCAGGTCGATCTTGTTGATCACGGGAATGATCTTCAAATCGTGCTCCATCGCGGCGTAAGCGTTGGCCACCGTTTGGGCTTCGACCCCTTGAAAGGCATCGACCAACAACAGCACGCCTTCGCAACACGCCAACGACCGCGAGACTTCGTAGTGAAAGTCGACGTGACCGGGAGTATCGATCAAGTTCAATTCGTAATCTTTGCCGCCGCGTTTGAATCGCATCGTGACGGCACGCGCCTTGATCGTGATCCCACGTTGACGCTCGAGCGCCAAGTCATCAAGCAGCTGCGATTTCATTTCACGCAGCGTCACGGTGCCGGTGTGTTCGAGCAATCGATCGGCCAGCGTGCTCTTGCCGTGGTCAATATGGGCGATAATGCAAAAGTTACGGATGTGGACTGACATATTGGTTCTTTGGCCGTTCTCGGCCGAGGTACTAAACGGGTTTGAACGAGAAAGACTCGAGAAATCGGCTTAACGAAGCCTTATTTCTTGACGCCGTGATCTTTGTTGAATTGACGTCGGGCGTAACCAGCGACTCCCAGATATCCGGCGTCGCCGCCAAGCGTGGCGTACGTAATTGTCGTTCCCTCGAACACATTCTCGAAGGTGCGAACACGGAATTCCTCTGAGATTTTGGACAAAAACCGTTTGCCGATACAGCAATTTGCCCCGCCAAAGTTCATGGCGCCTCCGAGCACCACAGAACCAGGATCAAGGGTGTGAATCAGGGTCGTTAACCCGATACCCAACCAGCGAGCGGTTTCATCGACAATTTCCAGCGCCAGCGGATCCCCGTCTTTGGCAGCTTCATAAACACGTTTGGCGGTCAATTCACTGTCGCCGCCGCCGAGCAGTCCGCTGAGCGAACTCTTGGCCCCTTCGGTCAACCGTTGCCGAGTCCGCTGAACCACCGCACTGGCCGACGCATAAGCTTCGAGTTGACCGCGTCCCCCGCCCCACACACACAACTGGGCGGTGGGAGACGGATCGACGATGATGTGCCCGCATTCGCTGCCGAAACTGTTCGTGCCATTGACCAATTCACCCTCGATAATAATCCCGCCCCCGACCCCGGTGCCGAGCGTCAAAAGCAACATCGATTGGTCGTTTCGCCCACTGCCGAGCCAAAATTCGCCGTAGGCAGCCGCATTGGCGTCATTCAAGAACGAAACCGGCCGCTCAAGCATCTTTGCGATCGAATCGCGGATCGGAAAGTCCCACCAACTCGGTAGCTGAGGCGGGGCGACGAGGTAGCCGGTGGAAAGATCCATCGGTCCAGGAGCTCCCAATCCAACGCGTCGCACTTTGTCCGAAATGCCAAGTTGGCCCTCGATGTCTTGAATGACCGCCGCAATTCGCTGCGTTGCCGCAGTAGGGCCTTCGGATTCACGCGTCGGCAGTCGCTCGAAAGCCAATGTGTGCCCTTCGTCGTCGACCAACCCAATCTTGATCGAGGTGCCACCGATATCGATGCCCCAAAAAAAAGGAGCCGAGGCGTCAGAGATCGGAGTAATGTTCGGGGTATCAGACATGGGACGATCGCGTGATGGTTAGAATTCGCAGTTCGCATGGCAGTATAAGAAGGGGGACAAATTGCCACAACGGACAACTGCCCCCCGCAAACCGTGATCCCCCGTGCGGACCGCCACAACGTCCTAACCCGCCGCATAAGGGCTGGTTGATAGCGTGATCGACCGGCGAAACTAAAGACGTCTGGCCCAATAAAACATTCATTCCCTCGATAACCGAAGTGTTAGCGAGGGAATCTCGATCTTGACGCGATCCCTCGCTAACACTTCGGGTTGTAATTTGCCGGAAAAAAATAGCGGCATTTGATAGCAACAGGACGGTTCGTCGGTTATTTCTTTTTGTTCTTTACGTATGGCTTCGTAAATTCCGCGGACTCGAAAATCACGTTATCGGACACCCGTGGATCGCCAGTCCGTTTTAGCTCGGACATCAACCGTGACTCGAGTTGACTGCGGACCGATTGCGATGCGGGATCGTCGACGAGATTCTTCATGCAGTGCGGATCTTTCTGGACATCGTACAGTTCGACGCGTGGACGCCGAGCGAAGGCAAAATCAAACGACCGGGGATCCGAATCGCGATGTGTCATAATCCAAGCTTTGGTGGGACTACCATCCATATCTCGAAAACCGACCATCGTGTTTTCTCGCGATGCGGCAAAGTTCGGCATCGCCGTAGCAGGTTCGCCATAACCCGGCCCCGACCCCATCGGCCAACGCTGGGGTGCAAAGTTAATGATCAACAAATGTTGATCGGTGCGAATCGCCCGTTGCGGATACGGCGTAAAACCAGGCTGTGCCGCGGCAACGTGCCGTTCACGTCCGGTAAAGACGGCGTCGCGTTTTGCATCGACGGTTCCCGACTTGCTACTAGTAAGCACCGGGATCAACGATTTCGCGGTCATCGTCTCGGGAATCGAAACGCCTGCGGCCTCCAAAAACGTTGGGGCCAGATCGGGCAGCGAGACAAAATCATCGACGACGCGGCCTTGCTTTTTCATCCCAGCGGGCCAACGAATCGCCAGCGGAACGTGGGTGCCAAAATCGTACAAGTTGCACTTGCCTCGCGTGACACCGGGGAAACCATGGTCACCGCTGACCACCAGGATCGTGTTGTCGTAAACGCCCAGTCGCTTCAGTTCATCAATGATCACGCCCAACCCCGCGTCAAACGCTTGTATCTCGCCAAAGTAGTCGGCAAAGTCTTCGCGAACGAGCGGAACATCGGGCAGGTACGGCGGGATCTTGCCCGCGAAGTCGTCAGGGTTGATCCCCCACAGTTTCTTGCCGCTTCCGGCAACCCATTTGCGATGACAGTTGGTAGGTCCAAAGAAATAGCAAAACGGTTGTTCGCCATCGACGGTCTGGTCCCCATTTGGATCGAGGAACGAGAGCAAATTGCCGCGAACTTCGTCCAACAGCTCTGCTTTTCGAGCATCTGGGTCATTCCCCTTCATCGCATTTTGCGAAAATCCATTGAACTTGCGGCCTGCACGATTAAACCCGCGAGCGGCACCGCCATGTGGCGCATCGGCCGGAGTTCCAGGGCTCCACACTTTGTAGGTGTGTCCAATTCGGTATCCGGCCGATTCCAACAGCAGCGGGTACGAGGGAATCTCGAAATCCCACTCAGCGTTTTGCAGGATCGATGCCGAACCACATCGCCAAAAATGTTGGCCTGATAACAACGAACTGCGACACGGCGTACACGATGGCGCACTGACAAACGCGCGTGTGAACAACACTCCTTGCTCGGCAACTGAATCAAAATGAGGTGTCGCTACGAGGTCATCCAGTCCGCCCGGGTTCAGCTTGCCATACGCACTGGCGTGACACCCCCAATCATCAGCAAACGCCATCACAATGTTGGGACGATCCGCGGCATGGGTCAGAGACGGGATGCCTAGCAACGGGATCACACTGAACAGAGCGAGCGATAAATAGGAAAGCAGTCGATTCATCGTCAACGAAGCCTGTGGGAGTGAGGTAGGGAACAACACCGCGAAAAACGATCGCTAAGTTCTGTAGCGGTACGGCGCAGTTTACCTTTAGGGTAGCGGAACTCGTCAAGAGTTTCGGATCGGTTGGCAAACGCAACGAAAGTCTTGACGACTTCCGCTACCACCAACCCTAATCCTTAGCTGCGACGCAGCACTAGGCAGACGTCTGCGGAGGAGTGCCCACCATGATAGCTAATCTTTGCCACGCTTGTAGAAAAGAGGGGGAGTTGCTTAACCGCCCTTTGGGACGCCAAGATAGCGGTGCATCACCCTTTTTATCATCCAACATGCGCAGGCGGTTTTACCCATGTCCGACGAAACGAGTGAAGAGAAGCCCAAACCAGTCGCCCTTTCGCGTAACGCACGCCGTGTTTTGGGAGTGCTAGTGGAAAAGGCCAAAACGACTCCCGATAGTTATCCGCTGACGATGTCGGGACTGATCAGCGGCAGCAACCAAAAATCAAATCGTTCGCCTCAATTGCAGTTGGACGAAGACGACATTTTGACGGCTTTGGACGAGCTAAAACGAGTCGGCGCGGCACGTGAAGTCCAAGGCAGCGGCCGAGCGACGAAGTACCGTCACGCGGCGTACGAATGGTTTGATGTCGATAGCCCCGGTGCCGCGGTGATGACCGAACTGCTGCTTCGTGGCCGCCAAACACTGGGCGAAATCCGCACGCGAGCTTCGCGGATGTATGCGTTGGAGGATTTGAAAGCGACTCAAGAGGTCGTCGACTCGTTGATCGCAAAGGATCTCGTCGAACCGCTCTCGCCTCCGGGACGCGGGCAAACGTTCACGCACAAATTGTATACGCCCGAAGAACGCCAGTACCTCGAAGCTCGATTGGAAAAACAAGCCGCTGCATCCGACGCGTCTCCATCACCGTCGCCGGCCAAGGCCAGCAACACCGCAGTCGATGCGTTGATCGCCAGACTCGAATCGGTGAACGAGCGTATCGATCAATTGGAAAAACGAATCGACGAACTCGAGTCGTAATTCAAGACGCAGGAAAAAGTGGTTAAGCGATCGGACAAGCCTAAGGTGCTCTGCTTAGAGGACCGCATGACAGGCCGGAAGCCTATCCCACATTTTGGAACACAGGCTGGAAGCCTATGCTACGGGACTTACCATTTGCATAGTGAATCGATGTAGTCGGCGCTGCCGTCGCGTTTCCATGGATCGAGCTGAGCTTGTGCCTTCAGTTGCTGGCCGCGGCGAAGCGGGGCGACGAAGAAACAGCTGCTGATATCGGCGATCGCGGTCATGTCGCCCCACAGTTTTTCAAACTGAGCGACGGGGAACACGTCCTCTTGGGCGTTGCCCCAGCGTTTCTTGACATCCTTGAGCGTGATGTAGGTTGGCATCCGCTGCGCCATCGCACGGATCGCTTGGTCAACACGCTGAGCATCGCGTAAATCCGCTCGTGTCAATCCGAACGACTTCAACAATCCGTCGATCGAAATCCAGGTCGTCATCGAATTGTAGAAAGTCAGATCGAACTCGATCTGCTCGTTTGGCATCGCGAGGCCTTCGACCAGTCGCGGGCGACCATTGACCAAAGCCAATCCGCCACCACGGTCTTCGAGTCGCCGGCTAATCACTTCAAAGCTAAGTGTGGTTTCCGCGGCGATGTGACGCCCTAGGAACGCCGGATCAACGTTCGCCCCGAGTGTGTCGATGTTGTGCAGCAGCAAGTATTCCAATTGCGGTTGGCGATCCAGCATCTGCTGCAACACACCGCTGCGGAGCATGTTGGGAATTTCGAACCAATGGCCCACTGGATGGATGCACTGACTTGGTACATTGTCGGTGTAATCGCTGGCCTCGCCCGCGGATTTCGCCCATCCGATCAGCGCGGTTCGCAAACTCTCACGCACTTTTTGCTGTTGTTCGTCCAAGATCTGCTGGGCAGTTTCCTCCCACAAAAATCGCAAATCACGCACCATCGGGATCATCCGCAGCCCAACACTGCGCCCAGTCGAAACCAGCAAGTTGTCGCCGAAACCAAAAGAATCATTGCGATCGAGGTACTCGCGAATCGGTTGGTCGGTCAAATGGCTGGTGGTGAAGACATGCGGAATCGAAGCATCGAACTTTTCGGCGATCGCGCGATTCTTGGCGAGATGCACCTCCAGGAAACTACGATGGCGACCGGCGAAACGACAAAATGGATGAAGCGCTTTGCAAACTCCGGCACCTTCGGTCCAGCGGCTGCCGACGCCCGCAGCCAAAGTCACCACTGCGACCTTTCCTGCCTTGATTGCTGCCGATCCCAGATCGACATATTTTGGATCGATCCGTTCACGCAGATCGACAACGTGTTCGGGCTTCACATCTTGAATCATCGTGTTGGCAGGCAGCCGGTTCTGGGACAACCCGATCCGTCCACTGATCAAATCGGCGCGAATTTGTTCGTGCTGGAACCGGTCAAAACCAATTTCATTTAACAGCGAACCAAGCGACGATTCGCTGGAGTGTTCGACCGCAGCCGACGGCAGGATACTCTCCAACAACATTCCCGCAGTCGCACTGCCGGTTTCGACATCGTGACAACGTTTACTGATTCGCTCGAGTTCCGATCGCGTTCTGAGCGACAAATCTCGTAGCGGGGTTCGCAATAACGCTGGCAATACGAGCGCATAATAACGGTCGGGCAGCATCGCATCGTTGCCGCTGAGCAACTCGGCACTGGTGCCGTTGTCGTTGATCTTAAAGTCATAGACGACGGGATCCATGGCAAATGGCAGCGACGTTTCCAAGTCTCGTTTCGTTTTGACCATCGCGTCACCGAGCCACGCCTGGGCTTCGGGTTTAATTTTGGGGTCAAAGATGAACCCCATGCCGCCGCCTGCCATCCCGCCGAGCATCCAGAATCCCCAGAACTGATCTCCATAACGCTCGCGGCACTGGTCGATCAATGAATCGGTAAAGCGGTTGGTCGCCCAGGGAATGATCGTTTGCAGGGGGCCTTCGAAATTGCGAGTGGTGACATCGCCGACTTGTTTGATATTGCCCGCTTCGAGCGATTCGACGACCTCATCAAGAATTTTGATCGCTTCGTTTCTGCCCTGCCATTCATTCTCGCTACGCAGCAGATAATGCTCGGTCACCATCTCTAGGATCGGGCCTACGTTTTGGGCCATTCCCCCGTGCACCAGCACTAACGACTCTTGGATCTTTTGGCGTGTTGCATCAGAGATTTTGTCGCTACCGAGCACATGATGAACCGGCATCAACCGGCCGCGGCTAATACCAAACTCGGGATCGTTCTGTTGGGCGGTGGTTCCGCAAATCAGTTTGATGCCGGGCCAAACGCCACCAGAATCTTGCCATCCGCCACCGCTGCCGCCAAGCCATTCCCCCAGAATCGCTCGTGCGGCGACCAAGCGGCGATCGGCTTCGGTGAGCGGCCCGGTCAACGATTGGACTTGTCCGGTCGCCCGCATCAGCAGCGAGATCAGCGAACCAAGCAGATTGGTGGAAACCGCCAGCCGCGATCCCTTGGGGATATCGTTGATCTTGCTGACCAATTCCAATCCACGACCTGGGCCGAGCATGACCTTCAACAGGTCTTCCATCGACTCGCGACATCCCTCCAGTCCCGGAGGCACGATGCCCGCGGCGATCAACGCCGCTTTGAGCAGTCCCAGATAATCGCGAGCGAAATCGAAGGTCTCGGAAATTGAACGAAGCGTTGTCGTCGCCCCGAGATCGACGCTGGTCAGCCGAATGACCGGCTCGTCAATGATTCGCAGGTAGGTTTCGATCGGCGGCTTCGTTTGCGAATCACGGCCACGCACGCCGAGGTCGACTGAGACGTTCAGCACCCGAGCTCCCTCGGGAAAATCCATCCCGAGAAAGAAGATGTCACTCCACGCACTGTGCGAAAAGTCCATTCGCACCGCCGTCGTTTCTTTCATCAGCGGCGAGGTCCCGGTCGCAGGATCCACCTCGACCAGTTCGCTGCGGATTCGCAGCGGGTGATCCGCGGGATGCCCGACACGGAACATCCACTGGTTTCCTCGGACCGTGCGGACACTGCGACGAACTTGATCAGCAAGCGTTTGAAACCCGAGTTGATGGTACGCTTGCGACAACGCACTGGCCAACGCGTCACTGGGGCCGGCTTGCTGCTGGTACGCCAAAAAACAATCGATCGCTTCCATAAACCGACGAGCCAACAGGTGCTCGTAACCCTCGTACGGAATCCTCCCCGATTGCTCGACCGACAAACGCGATGGCAAGTGGTAGCGGTAGATCGCCGACAAGAAGAATAACGCCCGCACGCGACGATACAAATTCTCTTCTTCACGACGAAAGGTATCGAGCACCTCGACGTGACCGAGTAATTGATCGAGCGTCTGATCGCCACACACCGATTCAAGCGACTGATCGCGAACCGCATCGTCGTCCGAAGTAATGATTTCAATCAGCGGGTTGGTTCCAGAACGAATCATTGAGCCGTGATTCCTTCCGCACGCGTAGCGAGCAATTCAACCATCTCGGTCAAAATTCGATCGCGGTCTCGCCCCGATAACCCAATCGCCAACTGAGCGATCAACAACCCATAGGTGACACCCAAGTTATAACGTGAACCTTGCAACCGATAGGCGAGATAGCGTTGCCGCGACGCTAACATTGCCAAGGCATCCGAGAGCGAAGGTTTTTCGACTGCATGATTGGCAAGCAATTGTTCGATGGACGCCATCACTTCGGCGGTCAACACATGCATCCCAAAGAATCCGAGATAATGTCCCGCTCGCAGCCCAGGCGTTACCAGTTCTTGTTCGGCATAAGTCGGTGTCGGCTTTTCGACCACCGCTTCAACCTCGTACAAGTCGTCGCGTCGAGGTAGATGAGGCCCGCTGACGATACCAAAGTACGGCAATTTGTTTTCGCGAGTCGACTGCACCGCCGACACCGAGCACTCAAACTCGCTGGCAATCTTGATTAGCTGCTTTGCACACGGGATGTCGGATGCACTGAGGTACAAGTGATCGCCGACAAGGTGCAGAAACGGCTGGTCACCGACAAACGACTTTGCTTGATAGATCGCGTCGGCATAACCCAATGGCTCAGGCTGTTCGACAAACTGGATGCTAGCCAAGTGAGTCCCGGCGGCCTGTTCGTAGGCCTCCTGATCGCCTGGCCGGATCACGACACAGATCTCTTCGATGCCAGCGGAGAGCGTTTCTTCGACGATCAATTGCAGTGCCGTCTTGGTCTCGCCATTGCGGTCGACCAGCTGCTGCAGCGGCAACGTGTTCTGTTTCGGGGCCGCAGCGGTAATAACTGCCTTGTGAACCTGCATAGCGAATGGCGATGGTACGAGAGAGGAAAAGGGCATCCACGGGACCGATCGTTGAATGCCAAGCAAATAAGTGACGTAGTGGAACTTGCTAAAGATCCTGCGTGCGGGATCTTTAGCAAGATCCACTACGAGGGAACGCGTCGGACGTCCCTCGATCGGCCCCTAGCATAGTTCGCAAAATACACGGGCAAAGCCAAGGCGGAACTATTTCAATTTCCGGCCCAAAACCAAGAAGGTCGGGTTAAGCGACTCGAAACGGACGCGGTCCATTTGGTACTGGCCACGCGAGATATTGATCATTCGCACGTCCTGAACCAGCCCCTCTTGGGAGAACACGTTCTGGACCGAAACCAGATTATCAGGACTGGAGACATTGACCACGATGCGGCCGCCTTGGGCCAATCGCGGCACGGCGGCCGAGACCAAATCGGGCACCACGCGTCCGGTACCACCGACAAAGATGGCGTCCGGATCGGGAAGGTCTTTCCAAGCGTCAGGGGCTTGGCCATGAACCGGAATCAACGAGGGAACGTCGAACATTTTCGCGTTCTCGATCATCAATCCGTAATCCTCGGCATCCATTTCGATTGCAAACACTTTGCCTTGCGTCGCTATCGAAGCGGCTTCGATCGCCAACGACCCACAGCCGGCGCCGACATCCCATACGGTGCTTTTTGCGGTCAGATCGAGTTCAGACAACGCGATGCAGCGGACTTCGGCAGGCGTCAACAAACCTCGTTTAGGTCGCGACTGCAAAAACAAATCGTCGGGGTTGCCGAACAAGCGGCGGTTGGCACTGCCGCTGGGACGATCGGCGGCTCCCGATTTTCGCACCAACACCATCACGTTCATGACGCCAAACGATTGACCTCGGATCGAAGTCAAATCTCCTTGCGTCACGGTTTCATCGGGCGTGCCAAGATCTTCGCAAACGTAGGCGGTGAAGTAATCGATGCGTCGGTCTAGTAGCGCCTCGGCAACGACGGAGGGCGAAATGTCTTCGGTAGTAAAAATCCCCACACGCTCGGCGGTGCGAATGTTATCCACCACTCGATCAAGCGATTGGTTCGCGAGGTTGGTCAGGTAGGCGTCATCCCAACTCTCTTTGACACGCGCAAACGCCAACTGCATGCTGCTAACGTGAGGCACCACATCAAAACGGTCTTTGCCAAACGTTTCGGTCAAGTAACGCGCGATGCCGTAGAACAACGGGTCGCCTCCCGCCAAAACCACTGCGGGCTGGTCGCCAAGATCGCGAATCGATTGTTGCAACTGTTCAAGATTGCTGCCGACAACAATGCGTTTGGCAGCCGAGGCGGGAACTTTTTCGAGCAGCTGCGACGGGCCCACCAATACGGTCGCTTGGTCGATCAAGTTTCTCGCTTGACCGGTCAACCCATCAAGTCCGTCGTCGCCAATCCCAACAATATGAATGCGAGCAGTCAATCTAGTGTCCGTTGTTTGTAGTGGTAGTTGTGAAGGCGTTGTACAATATGTTCACAGTCGCTCTGCGAGCTTACGTTTTGATCGCGGAGCGATCAACGACTGTGAAAAGGGTGGACCGATGACAGGCTGGATGCCTATCCCACATTTATAGTTTTCGCAGCTCTTTCATGATTTCTTCGACTGTGGTTCGCCCGGCGTGCGAGTTACTGACTTTGGACCAAGCAACACGACCATTTGTATCAATCACGTAAGTTGCAGGGTACGCGGTTTCACGAGGCGAATCCCAGCGAAGGCCCCACTGAGAAACCATTTCCATCGCGTCATCGCGGACCATCACCAGCGGTGCCGGTAGCGTTCGCGAGCCCATGAATTCTTCGGCATGTCGCTGCAGCAAGGTCGCTTCGCCTGGGTAAACAAGGATCACGCGTGATGCGGCTTGAGAGAGTGCTTTGGCACGGTTCGCCAAACTGCTGACCTGTTTGCTGCACAGCGGGCACTGGTATCCGGGATAGCCACGTAGCACGATGACGACGACTGGTCCCTTTTTGTATTCCGCTTGCAATTCGATGAAATCTTTGCTGCCCACGACCGGCAATTCAAAATTGATCGCTTTGGCTCCCTCGGCAAGCGGTTGCGAACGTCCGTCGTCATCAGCATGGACATTTGCGGCGATCGCCGCGAAAAACATCAGGCACGCCGCAGCACCGCAAACTCGTGGAATCATCATTTGTATCCTGGTTAGGGCAAAGAGGTAGTGGATCTTGCTAAAGATCCTCGAGCCGGGACCTTTGACAGGGTCCACGACGCCGGTGACGGTTTCTTGTATTACAATTGGGACTTGTTTTTTTGCTTCATTCGCCGAGCGATAGACCCCAAACGCGTCCGCTCGCTGCTTAGTTCTGATCCCGTTTTTCGCGTTGTCGTCGACTGTATCGTTCTAACGTTTTGCGTTCGGATCGCGTTAAGCTCGCTTCGCCGCTGGCGTGAATTTTTGCCAAAATTCGGTCCGCCTCCGCCGCTTCTTGGTTCAATTTCCGATCGGGATCATGAATTTTCAGCTTCATACGACGCGATCGCTGGCGGAAATAATGAGGCAAATCGGAGAGCACCGCCAAATCGAGCCAGCGAAAATTCCAGCGTTGATAGAAATAAGCAGCCGAGAACGCCGCGCCCGTTAAATGGACTTCAAACGCGGTCTGGGAATTCCCCATCAATCCCAACGCACCGGCCAAATCCATCCCCACAAAAGCGACCGCCAAGATCCAAGCTTTCACCGGGATCACGAACATTAACAACACTTCTTGATGCGGATAGTACAAGGCAAACAGAATCGTCGTTGCCACCACTCCACCACTCGCTCCGATCGCCAATCCACCCCCTTGGATGAAATACGAGATCGAAGCAGCGATGCCACCCAAGATGATGGCCGCGAGGTAAAACTTCAGGAACTCTTGCTGCCCAATTCGCCGCTCGACGATCCGGCCGAAGAAAAACAGCCCGATCATGTTGAACAAAATATGGTTGATATTGTTCGGATCGTGTACGAAGCCGTAGGTCAGAAATTGCCACCACATCCACGGATGAGTCACCGTGCTGGCCTGGGCGCCGAGCCAAGGCACCAACTGGCTGACGCCACCCTGCTTAAAAATCATGTCGACAAAGAACACAGCGACATTGATGACGATCAAAATGATCGTCACACTTCGCGGATTCTGGACTCGGTCCCACGGGGTACGTTCGGCCGAGCGTCCGTAGTCGCGGTCATATAGACCCATGAACCATTCCTAAAACTTTAACGATTGGGCAAAACAAGCAACCCGCATCCTAGCAATCATGATGCCGTCTCGTCGATATCGTTCAAATTACTGAATCCAGCCCCCTCCGAGCACGCGCGTATCGTCAAAAACGACGGCGGCTTGGCCAGGGGCAATTGCTAGCTGAGGCTCGTCAAATTCGACCGTGAACTGCTCGGGGTTCACCGGATCAACAAAAACGCGAGCCGGCAGCGGGGATCCGTTGTAGCGAATCTGCACTCCCACTCGATCGGGTAGCGTGGCAGGGTCGACCAACCAATTCGCTTCGTTTGCTGTTAAACCATCACGAGCGAGCGATTCTTGCCGCCCAATCACGACTCGATTGGTTTCCGTTTCGATCCGGACGACAAAATGAGGCGTCCCCATCGCCACGCCGAGTCCCTTTCGCTGGCCGATCGTGAACGCTTCGTATCCGGCGTGCGTCCCCACAACTTTGCCGTCGGTGGTGACAATTTCACCTGCGGTCGCTCCCACCATTTCGGGGCGTCTCGCTTTCACGAAATCGCTGTGATGGCCTTGCGTGACGAAGCAGATTTCCTGGCTGTCACGTTTGCCGGCGACCCCCATCCCGAGCTCCATTGCCATTTCGCGAATTCGAGGCTTTTCAAAGCCACCGACCGGTAACAGCATCCGGTTGAGCCGCTCGGCCCCGATCCCGAACAGGGCGTAGGATTGATCTTTGTTGGAATCGAGCCCTCGATGCAACTCGGATTGGTCGCCATTTTTGACCATCCGGGCGTAATGCCCAGTCGCCACAAAATCGGCATCGACGCCATCGGCATAGTCGAACAAACGGCCGAATTTGATCCAATTGTTGCACTTCACACACGGATTGGGCGTGCGACCGCTGAGGTAATCGTCGACGAAGTAGTCAACGATGCGGCGGAAATCTTCTTGCAGATCGAGGGCGTAGAAGGGAATCCCCATTTTCGAGGCAACGCGGCGAGCATCGGCGGCGTCCGACGCGGTACAGCAGCCTTGTTTGTGATCGGCGCGAGCTTGGTGGAGTCCGCCGAGCACCGGCAGTGCCCCTGCTGACTGGCCTGCTGACTGGCCTGCGGCATCCGGTTCGCCACCCGCAGCGGATGGGGTACTGCACACGCGGCTCGATTCTTCACCGTGCCTCATAAAGACACCGATACACTCGTGGCCCGCCTCGAGCAACAAGTGCGCAGCAACGCTGGAATCGACGCCGCCACTCATCGCTAGAACCACCCGTGCCATGTATCTTTTTCCCTTAACTCGATATGATTTATTTGTCTGGATCACCCTCGAAACCCGATCCGATCGCTAACAGACCGGTTCCCTCACTCACCCGCTTTCCTGGAGCTCACCCCACCCGTGGATGCCGAATTCGTTCAACGCAGCAAAAAGATCCGCGAGCGTCTGGTCCAACTCGGAGACTCTCTTTGACTACGCTGCCAAGCGTGAAGAAATTGAGTCGATCGAAGCTCGCATGGGCCAACCCGACTTCTGGGACGACAACGAAGCGGCCCAAGTGGTGGTTTCACAACTGAAGGGACTGAAAGCTATTGTCGGTCCTATGGGGAAATTGTCTACCGCGGTCGAGGATCTTGATGCATTATTCGAGATGGCGGACGAGGACGAGTCGATCGCCGAGGAGGTAGCTGGCGAAATTGAGCGGCTCGAGAATATTTTGGACGATTTGGAGCTCAAGGCACTCCTGAACGGCCCTAATGATTCGGCCGGGGCAATCATTACGATCAACGCCCGCGATGGCGGAACCGACGCCAACGATTGGGCCGATATGCTGCTGCGGATGTATTCCGCCTGGGCCGTCAGCCAAGATTACTCGATCCAACTGCTCGACCGACAAGAAAACGAAGAAGCCGGGATCAACCACGCCTCGATCGCGGTCCGTGGACCGATGGCGTATGGCTATTTGAAAGGCGAAGAAGGGGTTCACCGTCTGGTGCGGATCAGCCCGTTCAACAGTGAAGGCAAGCGTCAAACCAGCTTCGCCGCCGTCAGCGTGACTCCGGAAATCGACGATTCGATCGAGATCGACATTGAGGAAAAGGATGTGCGGATCGATACCTATCGCGCCGGGGGTGCGGGGGGCCAACACGTCAATAAAACCGACAGTGCGATTCGCTTGACGCATATCCCGACCAACACCGTCGTCCAGTGCCAGAACGAACGCAGCCAGCATCAGAACAAGGCGACCGCTTGGAAGATGTTGCGAGCGAAGATGGCTCGGATCGAAGAGGATCGCCGGGACGCCGAGGATGCCAGCAAGTACGCGACGCAGGCGCGTACCGGTTTCGGCAGCCAGATTCGCAACTACTTTTTGCACCCCGATCAACGTGTCAAAGATGCGCGAACGGGACATTACGTTGGCAGTTTCAACTCCGTGATGAACGGCAGCGAACTGCAAGGGTTTCTCGACGCGTTCCTTCGTTTGAAAGCCGGCAAGCAGGAGAAGGTTTAAGCCCATGCCATCGATTTTTACCAAGATCATTGATCGCGAAATTCCAGCAGACATCGTTTTCGAAGACGACACCTGTTTGGCGTTTCGCGATATATCGCCCAAGGCGCCGACTCATATTTTGATCATCCCCAAACGCGAGATCATGTCGCTGGATGATTTAAGCGACGAGGACGAGCAGACCGTTGGCCGCTGCGTGATGGTGGCATCAAAGATTGCCGAGTCCGAAGGGCTAACCGATGGTTACCGTTTGGTTGTCAATTGCGGCAGCGACGGTGGCCAAGAGGTTCCGCACTTGCACTTTCACCTGCTCGGCGGCCGCAAGATGGCATGGCCGCCCGGTTAGGTAACGTTATGAAGCATTCTGTAGCGGAACTCGTCAACGGCTTGTTGATTTACTGAGCCGCGACGCGTCAGCGGCCGGGTCCCGCGCGCTACCCGGTGCCTTACGGCCCACGGCTCACTGTTGCGATTTGCATTTCGATTAAATCAACAAGTCGTCAAGAGTTTCGGAGAGTGGATCGAAAGTCTTGACGACTTCCGCTACAGATCAGGGTGTGGGTGCGGCGGAGTCAGCTCTAGCGACAGCTTCAATCGCTCCGCAACCTCGTCTTGATTCGCATTGTTCAGTAGCTCGACCATCGCCACGGTCGGGCCGACTTGCAGCACGATCGGCAACGCATCAAGCCTTTCTTGCCACCGCGCGGCCGCCGCAGCCACCTCGGGTGGCGACGTCGCTCGCCACAACACCGTTTCGGCCAAACGCGCGATCACCGGCCGTGAATGGTCGGCACTGAGTGTCTTTAGCGTCTCCACAGCCGCCTCGCGTCGGTCGCTCGACAGCAACCAACTTGCCGCGACAAGTCGCACCGCCGACGATGGATCGCCGAGTCGTTTGAGGGCCGCATCGGTCGTCGCGGCGCTCGAGATTCCTCGCGGGTTCCGCCACGCAATCGGCAGCCATGCCAGTGCAATCGGCGGCAACGGGCGACGATCTAACTGGGACACCAATTCTAACGCGATCGCACCGCGTGAACTTCGCCAAGCCGCCTGCGCCGCGACCATCGACAACCATTGCTGACGCCACACCGGGGGCCGCTCGCTCAGTGCATCGAGCAAACCACGAAGTGCCATGTCGTACTTTTTCTCGTCAAACAACTTGATCGCAGCCGCTTGCTTTTCACCGACCTCACTCGGTTCGATCCAGATCACGCGATATGCTGCGAACAGCGATTCCTTTTCGTCGCCCGCCATTCGCATCGCCAACTGTTTTGCATCCAGTGCAATGATCTCGCCCGTATGCGTCTGGATCGCTTGCGGATACCAATCACTTTGGGCTGCGGTCGGCCGCGTCGGTTCGAGCCAGACCTTGTCGGCGCACGCCGCGGTTTGCAGAACCAACAAAAGGGCCGCGATCGTCAAATAGAGAATTCGATTCAACATTAAGGTTCCATCCTGCTGCCCAGCGAACGAACATCGACGTACTGATACTGCCCCAGATTCTGGGCTGCGAGTTCACGCAAAAAACTGTCCGGCGGCGACACCGGTTCGGCACCAAATTCGATCGCATGAATTGTGGTCCCACTCCGCTGAGCCCGGCGACGGATCTCAGCAAGCTCGGACGACGACAATCGCGGGATGCGGGCGTCGGTCAAGAAAAAGATCACGTCGGGATCCATTCGCAGCGCTAACTTCAATGCGCTGTCGTGTTCGGTACTGCCAAACGCGGTGATCGAGTCGACATAACGCGAAGCGCGAGCCAAAGTCGCCTCCTCGCCCGTCATCAATTGCACCGGCATGCCGACAGTTTTGAAGGGCTCGGGTTGGTCGTTGTAGAAAATGATCTGAAAACGCTGGCGGTCCGTCAAACTGTTCAAACTTTTGATCAATTCGCGTTTGGCCGCCCGCAGCGGCATTCCGCCGTTGCCATTCATGCTGTCGGATCGGTCAAAAACGTAGACAAATCGTGACCCGCTGCCTGAAACGCCAAAAACCATCGTCGTCGTATCGCTGGAATCTCCTTCGCTGCCCGGCGGTCGCTTGGAATCAAACGCGTCGCCATCGAGCCTGGTCTCACCAGCGACTCCGCTGCCGGAAATCGGGGACGGGGTATCGCTGATTTCGCTCAGAATGCCAGCCAAGTCGATTGGCGGACTTAAATCGGCGGGCGGCGCCGCAGCCGACGCGACATCACCCGACTTGGCGGCCGAATTTTCGCTGGCGGCTGCCTCGCTCACTTTGGCGGAATCCACGTAGCGATCGCGGTCGGGCATGCGGTGAACCATCGCAATCCCCGCAGGCCGATCGACTTCGGAACCGGTCCCCGAGGGCGTTCGCGCCCAAAAAATCCCTAGTCCGGTCAATAAAACGACGTGAAACGACAGCGATAACAACAACGCCGGCAGCGGCCGTTCGGGCAAATCCATCTCCAATGGATCCCCGGATGTGGGCAAACTCGGGTTGCGGGATACGGTCGTTGCTGGCGTGCTAGGTCGGTTCATATAAGATTGTTAGAGGAATTTGGCAGCAAAAGGTAGCTGTTTTTCGCCGCGATCCCCCTCACGGCTGCTGAATAGCGCTTTTCAGACTCGCTTTTGACAATTACTTTAGTGGCAATTCATTCTAACCCTAAACCAACACTTTGGTGACTCGCCAGTTTGGTGGGAAAGATCAACCTAGTGGAGAGAGAACACGTGAGCGACGCTCGATACCTGTTTACAAGTGAATCTGTCAGCATGGGTCACCCCGACAAGCTGGCCGATCGTATTTCGGATGGAATTCTCGACGCGTTGTTGGCGCAAGACCCAAATAGCCGCGTGGCCTGTGAAACCATGGTCACCACCGGCATCGCGATCGTCGCGGGCGAAATCTCTACCCAGGCCAACGTCCAATACTCGGACGTGGTCCGCGAAGTCATCAACGAAGTCGGTTACACCGATGACGAAATGGGCATCTGTGGCAACACCTGTGCCGTCATGGTCTCGTTGGATACCCAAAGCCCCGACATTGCCCAAGGTGTCAACTCAGACGACTCCAGCGGCAAAGACGTTGGCGCCGGCGACCAAGGGTTGATGTTCGGCTACGCCTGCAAAGACACGCCTGAATTGATGCCAATGCCGATCGCATTGTCGCACCGCATCATCAATCGCATCACCGAAGCTCGCTTCGCCAAAGAGGTCGACTGGTTGCGTCCCGACAACAAGGCGCAAGTCACGGTTGAATACGAAGGACAAACTCCGGTCCGCGTCGACACCGTTGTCGTCAGTGCCCAGCACAGCCCCGATGTCACGAACGATGAAATCAAAAAGTTCATCATCGAAAACGTGATCAAGCCTTCGATCCCAGCCGAGCTGGACAAGGGCGACATCAAGTACCACATCAACCCCACCGGCAAATTCGTGGTCGGCGGACCTCACGGCGACTGTGGTTTGACCGGTCGTAAGATCATCGTCGACACCTACGGCGGATGGGGACGTCACGGCGGTGGCGCGTTCAGCGGCAAGGACTCGACCAAAGTCGACCGCAGTGCCGCGTACATGGCCCGCTACGTTGCCAAGAACATCGTCGCATCAGGACTTGCCGATCGCTGCGAAGTTCAACTCGCCTATGCCATCGGTGTGACCGAACCGGTTAGCGTTCACGTTGACACCGAAGGTACCGGCAAAGTCGAAGACGCCAAATTGTGTGCGT
Source organism: Novipirellula rosea (assembly GCF_039541335.1). Classification (NCBI taxonomy): domain Bacteria; kingdom Pseudomonadati; phylum Planctomycetota; class Planctomycetia; order Pirellulales; family Pirellulaceae; genus Novipirellula; species Novipirellula rosea. The sequence goes on from NZ_BAABGA010000006.1 coordinate 26,049, forward strand.
TGGTGCGAGAACACTTCCCGTTGACTCCATCGGGAATCATCAACCACTTGCAACTGCGTCGTCCGGTCTTCCGCCAAACCAGTGCCGGCGGCCACTTCGGACGCGAAGGCGATGCGTTTACTTGGGAAAAGACCGACAAGGCCGAAGCGCTGGCTGAAGCTGCCGGTATCGCAGCGACCGCCTAATTATTGGCTTCGCTTGATTCAGCTTGACCCAACCAACACGACGGCTCCATCAGGTCCGTCGTGTTGTCGTAAAAAAATGAAAGTGAAATGAGATGCGAATCGCGTGGATAACCGATCCGCATCTCAATCACGTTTCGTCTCACGATTGGGACCAATGGTCCGATCGCATCGCATCCACACAGCCGGATGCCCTTCTGATCAGCGGCGATATCTCCGAAGGGGATGACGTCGTCTTGCAACTCCGTCGCCTCGCCGACACGGTCGCGGTCCCTCTGTACTTTGTGCTTGGCAATCACGACTTTTACCAAAGTTCGATTGCGCGGACTCGCCAGGCTGTGATCGCGGCGTCACGCGAGCTCGATGCACTGAACTACTTGACCGACCTTGGCCCGATTCCATTGGCCGACGGAGTTTTTCTATGCGGTGAAGATGGTTGGGGCGATGCCACCATCGGCAATTACGAAGCTTCGTTTATCCGCTTGAACGACTTCGAGCAAATTGATGATTTTCGCGAGACATCGCCGGACCGCTGGAAAGCCAAGCTACAACAACTCGGCGCCGAATCGGCCGCCCGGCTGCAAGTCAAACTCGCGGCCGTTCCCCGCGACGCGACGGATGTGCTGGTCGCGACCCACATTCCGCCGTTTCGAGAATCATGTTGGTACGAAGGCAAAACGACCGACGACAACTGGGCTCCCTTTTTCGTATGCGGGGAAATCGGCCAGACGTTGATGGAGTTTTGCCAACAGCGTTCGGATTGCAATACGACCGTGATTTGTGGGCATACACATCACGACGGCGTCGCCACGCTACGTGAAAACTTGACCGTTTACACCGGGGCGGCAGTCTACGGTTCGCCTGGCGTGGAAGCGGTCATCGAGATCACTCCGCGTTCGCAAAAACAAGCCAATGGGGCCTCGGATCGTCCCGTAGTGGAACTTGTCAAAAATCTAGCGTGAAGGATCTTTAGCAAGATCCACTACGGGAAAAAGGGCGAATGAATCATTCGTGCGGATCGCCGAGCGATCAACGACGATCGCTCGCCTCTTGGCATTTACTTCCTACTATGATGGTAGAGAACGATCTCGAACGCGAGCAAACACAATTCCATGGCAAAATCGATCTGGCCTAGCGACGACAAAACCGAAACGCTGTTGATCGCAGCGAAACAGGGTGACGCCGATGCGGTGAACCGTTTACTCGAACGGCACCGCGTCTCCGTACGACGACTGGTGGAAATGCGTCTGGATCGCAAAGTCCAACGGCGAGTGGACGTCAGTGATGTCGTCCAAGATGTGTTGGTCGAAGCGAGCGGACGACTGGACAAATATCTCGATGACCCCGCGATGGCGTTCCACTTGTGGATTCGTCAAATTGCCTGGGACCGCATCATCGACACCTACCGGCGGCACCGCGTCAGCGCGAAACGCAGTATGGATCGCGAACAAGCGATGGTGATGCCCGGCGGCCAAGATCAATCGTCCGTGGAATTGGCGGCTCAGCTCTGGGATCCCGGCCCGACGCCTGCCGCTGCGGCCACGCAAGCGGAGATCGCGGCGAAAGTCGAAGCGGCGATCGAGCAGCTCGGCGAACAAGATCGCGAAATCATTTTGATGCGGCATTACGAGCACCTTTCGAATCTCGAGATTGCCGAGGTGCTTGGCGTCAATCCGCCCGCGGCGAGCATGCGGTACCTACGCGCCGTCCGGCGACTGCGTGAACTGCTCGAGAGCGAATCGGGTGACGAGTACGCACCGTGAGCGAAGAACCGTCTCGACCTCCGGGCGAACCGAACTCCGATGCGGAGCCGTTCAGTGCCGATGACGAAAAGATCGCCGCGATCTTGGCCGATCTTGCCGACGGTGTTTGCCGCGGTGAACTGGTCGACTTTGCCGCCGTATGCCACCAGCATCCTCAATACGCCGACGAACTGCGGCGACTGTGGGGCGCCGTCCTGGTCACCGATACCGCAGGCGTTGCCCACGAACAGCGGCCTGATCCAATCGGGTCTTATCCAAACGGGGCTACAGCAAACGAGAATGGGTCATCGGGGCGTTGGCGAAGCCTGCAGTTGCCAACCGAGATCGGTGATTATGAATTGATCGAAGAGATCGGCCGCGGCGGAATGGGGGTCGTTTTCCGAGCTCGACAAATCAGTCTCGATCGCGAAGTCGCGGTCAAAATGATTTTGCGGGGACGGTTGGCCAGCGACACCGACATGCAGCGTTTTTTGGCCGAGGCGTCGGCCACGGCGAAGTTGGATCACCCCAGTATCGTGCCGGTGTACGAAGTCGCTGACGTCGACGGCCGCCCTTTCTTCAGCATGAAATACATCGACGGCATCACGCTGGCCGATCGCGTGGCGGATGGCCCGATGCCCCAGCGAGAAGCGGCTCAGATCGTCGCTACTGTCGCTCGCGCGATCCAGTTCGCGCATGACGCTGGCGTCCTGCACCGCGACATCAAACCGAGCAATATCTTATTGCCTCGCGATGGCTTGCCGATGATCACCGACTTTGGATTGGCGAAACAATCGGGATCCCAGGCCGACTTGACTCGCAGCGGCATGTTAGTCGGCACTCCAGCCTACATGTCACCCGAACAAGCGGGCAATCGCCGCGACATGGTCGGTCCGTCCAGCGACGTGTATAGCCTTGGCTGCGTACTCTATTTTGCCTTGACCGGACGCTCGCCATTTGTCGCCGAGACTCCGATGCAATTGGTGATGCTGGTGATCGAGCAAGACCCGAGCCCGCCGCGAGCGCTGCGTCCGAGTCTAGATCGCGACTTAGAAATGATTGTCGTTCGCTGTCTGCAAAAACCAATTGATTTACGCTACGAATCGGCTGCCGCATTGGCCACAGACCTCGAAGCGTATCTTGCCGACGAACCGGTGGCCGCCCGCAGTGGTCGGTTTAGCCAAGTGGTCGCGCGAGTGTTCCGCGAAACGCATCATGCCGCGGTTCTAGAGAACTGGGGCTTGTTATGGATGTGGCATTCGCTGGTGTTGTTAGTTGCTTGTTTGTTGACATGGCAATTGGACTATCACGGCTTCACCAACCGAATGGCCTACGGCGCGGTTTGGACGATCGGCTTGGGCGCCTGGGCAGCGGTATTTTGGCGACTGCGCAAACGGATGGGGCCGGTCACGTTTATTGAGCGACAAGTGGCCCATGTATGGGGCGCCAGCATGATGGCGATCGCGATGATGTTTCCGCTGGAGTGGTGGCTCGAACTACCCGTGCTCACCCTGTCGCCGATGCTAGGCATTGTCACTGCGATGGTTTTTCTAATCAAAGCAAGCATGTTAACTGGGGCGTTCTATTTCCAGACTGCGGCATTGTTATTTGCATCGGTCTTGATGGCGATGTATCCACCGTGGGCCCATTTGATATTTGGAATTGTAGGAGGTGGCTGTTTTTTCGTCCCCGGTTACCAATACGCCCGCCGACGACGAAGGCAAGGATCCGCACCCGCGCCAAATCACTGGACCACCCCCTTTAAGCTCCGAGCTTAGAATCAGCCGCACGAAACCAAATTTACGGGCGACTTTTGGTTTATCATTGAGCAACGGATTTCAAAGCATCACGCTTTGCGTGGCGAATCACACAAGTCTTTGACGACGGTTGGAGAGAAATGAGATGAGATACATCCAGAGTTTACTGCTTTACGGATGCTGCATGATCTCGTGCGCTGCGTCGTCAGCCGAGGAGGTACCGAATTACTTCGTGGCGTCGATTTCTACCGAGCTTCAACGAGCAACGGTGTCGTCGAACGCGGACACCTACGCGGTCGTCAACTGCAACGCTCTCATCGTTGACGACGATGTGAACCTGTCTGCGCTAAATGAGCCAGACTTTGTTGCGGCACTGAAGAACGCCACCCCTGACCGCTCAAGTTTGCGACTAGTTTGCCGCTACCAATTTCCTGAAAGTGGAGACCGATCACTCCGTAAACGACTCGAGAAGAAATTGTCAGAGATCGCTGCCACGGCGGGTTATCAAGACATCAGTTCTTCGCAAATGAGCACATCCGCCGCTTGGATCGAAGCTTATCAGCGCGTCGATCCTGATGATGAAATCGCGGATGCGAAGGAGCCGTTGACTGAAAACCGACGGGTACGGGTATTCCCAGTGACAACGCGGCTGTCGAAGTTTGTGCATGGTGACACCGATTGCATTGTGGAAATTATCCATCCCATTGATGGACGGACGACCGAAATTTCCGCCGAACTAAAATCGTCAATTCGTGAAGCAGTGCAATCGACTGAACTATCCCAAAAGCACACCTTGCTTTTCAAGTTGTCCAGCACCGAAGCCGGACGAGAAACGATTGAGAAACTGTTTGATGCGAGACTCGCACCCAAAGCCCCCGACACAACCAATCCCGCCTTGCTAGATTTCTTCGCGCAACAAAAAAAGAATTATACGCCATCGCCCGCATTGCTCTTGGCACAAGAACTTGGTTTTGAACGCATTCAGTATTCGCATTCGCCAGGCGGAGGCGCCCCCGAGAAATTGATTGGAGAATCTGCACCCAATTTCAAGCTAACTCAACTCAGCGGCACTGAGCTTGAATTGCAGTCGTTCATCAAAGATCGCCCCGCATTGATCACCTTCTGGGGACTGGCCTGCGGTCCCTGTCGAAAGGAAGCGCCGTGGTTGTCGGCCATGCACGACAAATACTCGCCACATGGTTTTTCAATCGTTGCCATCAATGGATACAACGACAAACACGAAGCGGTCGCGGAATATGTCAAAGACGAACACTTGAGTCATCCCATTGTTCTCGGAGGCAGAGTGGTTTCGGATGACCATTACCATGTCGGCGCCTACCCGACAACATTTTGGGTCGATTCAAAGGGAAATGTAATCGATTACGAAGTCGGCTTTACATCTCCCAAGCAACTCGAAGATCGGATAAAGCAACTGCTCGGTGATGCCGAAAGCCAGAACGCTGATCATCGAGATTGATAATCCTGTTGACAAGGCGAAAGCAGAGCGACGATAAGTTCTTGACGCCAAATCGGCTTACCGGTCTATCGGCTTACCGGAAAGATTGACTCTTTGGCTTGCTGGCAACGGGTGCTTGCGAGGTGATTTGCCGCGAGCGATAGATTTCGACCGACTCATTCTCGCTGGTTTGGATCGGATTCGAAACCCGTTCCCAATTTCCGTTGACAATTTCGTTACGCAATGTCGGCGCGTAGCGGTTGATGTAATTGTAAGCACAGTGCTGCTGGACATAGGCCGCCGTGTTTTGATCAGGAACCACCACGAAGTCACACGTGCGATCACACTGTTCCAAAAGCAACTGTAACTTTTCCGACTCGCTTTCCCCTGGCACCGTGTCCCAATCCGCTGCGGCAGGAAGGGAAAACAAACCATTGGCATGCAATCGGACGTTCTGATAGATCAATTTCCCTTCGTCGCTGGTGACCCCTTCGCGATCAAACATCACGGTCGAATACAGACTCCACAAATTTAATTCTGTTAAATGGCTGACTCCGAAACGGACGTCGGACATATTGTTCGCGATGCTGTCGGCCAAAATCACGTCCATGATCTGTTGCTGGGCCGCCATCGAATTGAATCCACTGGGTTGATGCCGCTGCCATCCTCGTTGAGCAGCAAGACCGATCGCAATCGCAAGCAGTCCCCATGAACACGCCAACAATCGACGATTGTCGTTTCTCTCAAATGCTTTCAGCAGAGGAATGATGGCGAACAAAATTAACCCGACTACCGCAGGCATCGAAACGAACGGGTTCAATCCCGCACGTCGAGCCACAAGAAATACGATCGGGCTGAGTCCCACCCAAAGTAGAGCCCAGTCGGGCGTCGAGCGATCGCGAGTTGCATCCAAAATCGTCTTGAACGTCCCGCGATTGCGTGTAAAGAAAACAAGACCGATCATCCACCCGCCGATCAGATACAGGACCTCAGCACCTATCGCACGCCCAGCGAATTCGCCATGTTTTACCGCTTCACTTAGCGGAAGCTTTGCGTTGGCGTCGGTATTCCAGACGACATAATAGTAGTGCAGATAATCAAAATTCAGAATATAAAACCATCCCGACAACACACTGGCGATCACGCTGGTCAGAATCAAGCCGCGTATCCGCTTGCTGCGATCGCCTTGCTGCAACAAAAACAGCACCGCCAAGGGAGCGAGACCGAACACCAAATAGATCGGTGCCGTTGAACGCGACAGGCAACAGATTGCCACGGCAATGCCGCATGCGACAAACCGCCCGGTCGTGGGTCGCTGCATTGCGGATAGGAACCACAGCGCCGATGCACCAAAACTGAGGCACAACATCAAATCGGCTCGGAAATCCGACAGCCCGCCGACCTCCATGAAGATGCAACTGGTCGTAAAAAACGTGCAGCATCCCAGTAACGCAGTCGCCGGTTTCAGGTCACGAATTTTAACTAGATAATAAAACACCGACGCCAAGAAGCCGAACAAATATGCAGCTTGGATCCAGACCGGCACCATCCGGCTCGGTTCCACCCAAGGTCCAATCGAGGCTGCGATCGCAAACGGAAGAAACACGGTTGTGTCGGCGGAATAAACGTGATTCCAACCCGCCACTAGCCCTTGCTGGCGGGACGTTTCCATCGATTCAAATAAGAGCTGGTTGTAACTCAGCGAATCATAGAACGGGTTCTTGTGTTGATAGAACTCCTGGTTCAGTCGACTGCAGTACAACGCAAGCACCGCACAGCTGACCATCAAAACCGCCAACACCATGACCGGTCGACACAACGCATCTCGGCGCGACTCGACAAACGAACGCGAGGCTTCCGGCTGGATCGTTTTGCTATCCGTACTCACTGAATAATCCTCTAGCTCGCTTTTCGTGAGATCACGCGGAACGCGCGCTCTTGGGCATCCTCCGACGTGGTTGCACTGGACACGATATACGAAGGTCGCCGGCGCACTTCGTCATAAATCCGGCCGATGTATTCACCGAGAATCCCAGCCGCAATCAGCTGGAATCCGCCCAAGCCTAAAATGGCACAGGCGATCGTGGTAAAGCCAAGTGATGCAGTCTCAACACCGCTGATTCGCTTCGCTGCAAACCATGCCGCGGCAGCCAGCGAGACAAAACAAAGGAGGGCTCCCGAGACTGTCAAAAAGCGCAGCGGCTTGAGCGAGTTGCCAAAGATTGCATCCATGGCGTAGCGAAACAGTCGCACGAAGTTCTGCTTTGGCTCGCCGCCCGCTCGTTCTTGACGTTCAAATAGGATGATCGAAACATTGAAGCCGACCCACGCGCGAAGCGTGGGAAAGAATCGGTGCGTTTCGGGAAGACGGCAGACCGCTTCGACTGCATTGCGGCTCATCAAGCAAAACGTGCCCGTATTAGACGGCACCTTGGACTCGGACAGAAATTGAAACAGCCGATGAAAGGCGGCAAACCCAAGCCCACGAACAAAGGTTTCTTTGCGTGCTGTTCGCTGGGGGATGACGACTTCGGCACCCTCACGCCAGCGATCGACCATTTGCGTGATCAGTTCGGGCGGATCCTGCAGGTCGCCATCCATCAACACGACGCATTCCGCGTCAGTTGAATCGAGCCCCGCGACGATTGCAGCAGGTTGACCAAAGTTTCGCGACAGCGAGATCAGCTGCACCGCTTCGTCGGGCGAGGCGGACTTGTTGATCGCGTTTTCAACGACCCATTCCGCAGTACCATCGCTACTGCCGTCGTCGACATAATTGATCCGGTAGCGCAGCCCGGTTGCCTTACACGCCGCATCGACTCGCGTATGCAGCGTCTCAATAATTTCGATTTCGTTGAAAACCGGGATGACTACATCCAATTGCCGTCCAGCCATATTTTTCCCCGAGGAAAAGCAAAAACACCGAGTCTCAGGCGACTCAGTCGCGGCCTCGACGACGAGAAAAGTCGGTTTATCCAGCCTGACAACGCTTTTAGGCGAGGGGGGGAGGCAATGTCAATTGCAACTGCTTTGCGTTACTTCGGCCGCGGTGCGGACAGGGTGATCAGCGACAATTCGGGGCGGCAGTGGATTCGCATTAAGTGGACGCCGCCGAGACCGCGTGAGACATGCATCGTGGTGGGCGGTTTGTAAAAATCGCCCGACGCAAATCGGCTGCCGTGAAAACTAGGGCTCAAAATCGGACCGATCAAAGGCAATCGCCCCTGACCGCCATGCGTGTGTCCTGCCATCATCAATTGGATGCCATGTCGACGTGCCCACCAAATTTGATCGGGACTGTGGCTGACCAAAATTCGAAACTCGTCATCACGGTTGGGTTCGAGCTCCGGCCGATCAAACCAAGGGTATTCGTTGCCAATGATCCGCACCGATTGGCCTCGCAAATTGCAAAGCACCGAATCGGATCCGAGATCAGTCCACCCCGCCAAGTCCATCGCTTGACGTGTTTGCCGCGAATCCTCGATCCGCGTGTCGTGATTTCCTAGCACGTAATAACAACCGTCCGCTGCATCGGCGGCAGCAAAGATCTCGGGCAACCAATCGACACACGGTTGGCGGTCGATGATGTCGCCCGTGATCACCATCATGTCCGCCCGCCAACCAGTCGCTCGCGTGACAACGTATTTGGCGTAATCGGGGTGCACATCGCCGGTCAAGTGAATGTCGCTCAAATGCGCGATCCGGTATCCATCTAACTTGGCCGGCAATCCCGCCACCGGCAACGTAATCTGCTCGATCGCCAAGTCAAAGATTTGATTCAGCGGCAGCTTGGATTCGAATTTGCATTTCGCGGTGAGCGCTAACGAACGGTTGACCGCTCGCTGCACGTCCACCACCTCGACTTTGCGTTCGGCATGCACCCACTCGACCCCAAGGACAGGACGCCACAGCAGCCACGGTACCCCCAACACCAACCAACTTGCCAAACACACCACGCCGTAGGCGTTCAGAACCGATGGAAAATAAACGCTCGCATGCGGGTCGATGATCAGTTGCCGGAACGTATCAAAGTAGAGGTAGCCGACAATGAAGGGCAGCGTGATTGCCGAGACGAAAAAGACTTTAACAATTCGCTTGATCGTGCGACGCGGTATTCCAAAGCCGTTAATGCGATTGTAGATCGCCAGATGGATGCCAAAATGGCCAACCAGAACAGCCAGCAGAATGAACCACCATCGATTGGGGGTGAGCATGTTCTACAAAGCCTTAGGTCGCATGAAATGTTCAAGCTTGACCGGGCTGCTCAGCCGAAACTTGCTCCAATCGGTAATCGATACGTCAAAGATGGCGATCGCGGCTGTCGGCATGTCGACCATTTGTCCCGCCAACTGAGAAACCAGATACGCCATCCCTGGGTTATGTGCGAGCACCATCACGGTGGACGCATCACAGCTATCCGAGGCGATCACATTACATATCGTCTCGGGCGACGCCAGGTACAGCGATTCGCTATAGCTAACAATAACATCCGAGCGAAACGAGTCCTGCATCAACTCGAGTGTTTCTCGTGTTCGCACCGCCGACGAACTGAGCACGACATCGGGCAGGCAATCGATCTCGCGAAGCCACGCGGCCATCTGCGGCGCATCACGCCTGCCGCGTTTATTGAGGGGACGATCATGATCCGACAATCCTTCGTCCGCCCAGTCGCTTTTTGCATGCCGCATCAGAATCAGTCGGCGACGCATTCCCGATACCTCAGCGGATGGATCATCCATGTTGATTAATTTACTTCGTCGTTAAATAGAGACAGATTCAATTCAAACGCATGCTTTGACGGTTTAAGAAAAAGCGTTTGATCGGCCGAGCGAACAACGATGATCGCGCGACCGGTTACCCGGCACTTACCGCACAGGCTCGAGCCCATGCATTCGCCGCAAAATGCCAAGCTGACCTGCGTGGATCCCCTCATGGATCGGACAGAACAGAACACCGCCAAGCTTGTTGGGATAAGCTGCAAAAGGCATATCGACCGGCTCAAGCAACACCTCAGGCGTCACCGCATCGAGCACCTGCATCGATTGCTCGTGCACTTGGGCCAATCTCGCCAACAATTCATCGGCCGTCGGCTGCGACGACGGGTCGTCACTCGGCACGCTGCTACGACCATATGCTTTGCGAAATTTCCCAGGTATCAACTCCAGATCATCGGGGCCTCGCCCGCGAATGCGAAACATCAACAAACCATATTGGCTGACCGCCAAGTGCCCGACTTGCCAAGCGACATTGGTCGGCATCCCCTCGGGGATCTTGAACCACAGTTCTTGCGGAGTATTTGCCAGCAATTCCAATGTGTAATTGCGGGCGAATTTGATCTGACCGATCGCCCCCCGCAACATCTCGCTGGTTTGTGTCGGTGAAAGTTCCGCTGTGTTTTTGTCTTCCGTACTCATGTCGGGGATCATACCAAAATTCCGGAAATGAAGACGAGCCCGCTGCGATGCCGACGTCAGCCCCTCATCTTCACCTCCCCCTCGGGGGAGGTCTGAGTTGGCGGTAGCCGGCTCTGGGTGGGGCTCGTGGTGTTAGCGAGTGAAGTACGAACGCAGTTTAGCTAGCCGCTTTTTTTCGCGCGGGCTTGGAAACGAGACGAATTTGCGGCATCACCGCTCGGCCGCCATGAAACGTGCGGCGGCGATCAATCGTGTGATCGAACACAAACGCACCATGCTCGATCCCCGGCCGAGCCGAAACTCGCAAGATCGCTGGATGTCCACATTCGCTGCACTGGACCCGCAATCCGTGACTGTCCAGCAGCGTATGAATTGCCTGGACCATCTGCTGGTTCTGCTGCAACGATCCAAAGTTTCGATCGGCAAACCGACTCAATTGAGCCTGGATTGCTTGCCGAATCGAACGCTGCAGCCGATTGATCTCACGCTGCAAATCCTCGATCGCCGCCCCGACATCCTCTGTCGACAGCGACTCCGAATCGGCGGGCTCTTGTCGATCCGCCGCTGGGTCGTGGCGATGCGGCGTCGGCTCGATGGAATCGGGATTGAGCATAAAATCGAAACGCGAGGAGGAACGTGAACAAACAGTCACTGCCGAGAAACTTAAAGCAAATCCCCCCGAACAGTCTAGACGAGTTTATACAAATTGTATAAGCTGTCTAGACACGTCGAGCAAATTCCTTCGCTGGTCTACCGGAATGTCCCATTTTCGCCACGCCATGAGGAAATAAAGCAACGGCGCAGAATGGGCAAATGCAGCTTATTCGCATCAATCGACAAGGTCGGTGCCGCGAGCTGTGTTTCTTACATAACCGCTCAGGTCAACATGGCGGTGAACCGCTTGATTCATTACTGTCGACAGACGCTTAACCCAATTCTCTCCCTCGTGAGCTCCGAAATACGCCATGTCGGTCAATCAACAAACCGTTGAGGAAACCAAAGCTCAGATCCGTTCGCTGGTCAACGAGATTGCTGCGCTCTCGAAATCCGGAGCGACGGCCGGCGAGTTTTATCCTGAACTGCTTTCCCGCATCATCACTGCTCTGGCTGCCGCCGGCGGTGCCATCTGGCTGTTGGACGAAGATCGCCAGCTGAAGTTGCAGTACCAAATCAATGCGGAACCGAGCGTGCTCTCGGGCGACTCCGAGGACGCGACCCGTCACACTCGGCTGATCCAGCGTGTGGCCAACACCGGTCAATCGCTGATTGTGCCGCCGTATTCGGGAACCACCGATGGCGAAGCCGAGGGCAATCCGACTCGCTACCTGCTCGTTCTTGGTGCGCTCAAGCACGATGAGCAACAAGACGGCTTGATCGAAATTTTTCAACGTCCCGACACCGCACCCGACACCCAGCGTGGTTATCTGCGGTTTGTACAACAGATGTGTGAACTCGCGGCCGATTGGTTGCGAGGCCAAAAACTACAAAAACTGGGTGATCGTCAAACGCTCTGGCAACAAGCAGACGCTTTCGCCCGAGCATCGCACGAATCGCTCGATTTGATGGAAACCGCCCACATCGTCGCCAACGAAGGACGGCGGTTGATTGGATGCGACCGCGTCAGCGTGGCGATCAAGAAAGGTCGCAAGTGCACGGTCAAAGCAATCAGCGGCCAAGACACGATCGAAAACCGATCCAACATTGTCGCCTCGCTAAACCAATTGGCGACGCGAGTCGTCGCGGCGGGCGAGCCGCTATGGCATGACGGATCGACCGAAGATTTGCCGCCTCAAATCGAAGAAGCACTCGAAGACTATGTTGACCAATCGTATGGTCGTAGCATCGCAGTACTTCCGCTTCGCGAACCGCAACGAAAACTGGGTGCCGAAGCTGACACCGGTGCTGCCGGCGAGATCGATCGCGATAATGCGCACCGTGGTGAAGTCATCGGCGCGTTGATTATCGAGCAAATCGAGAGCAACATTCCGGCCGAAATCTTTCACGCCCGCTGCGACTTGGTTTACGAGCACGGAACACGTGCGATCGCCAACTCGATGTCGCATAGCAATTTGTTCTTGATGCCAGTTTGGCGGGCACTGGGCCGTGCAACTTGGGTACTGCGAGCGAGAACGCTTCCGAAAACACTTGGCGTGGTCGCTCTGATTGTTGCCGCCATCCTAGCCCTGGTTTTCATTCCCAAAGATTTCACGCTCGAAGCCGAAGGGACGTTAACACCGGAAGTGCGACGCGAGATCTTTGCGCCGATCGATGGCGAGGTGATCGAAGTTTTAGTGGACCACAATTCACCTGTCACCGTCGGTCAAGAATTGGTTCGACTTCGCAACCGCGATCTTGAGATTCAACTGACCGACATCGAAGGCCAGATCCAAACCGCATTGGCTGAAAAAGCACGCAACCAAGGTCAGCTGACTCAGCGAAAGTCCTTAGAACCCGCCGAACGACGTGCGTTGGAAGGCGAGGTTAGCGAGCTCGATACAAAACGACGCGTGTTGATCGAAAAGAAGCAACTGCTGGTCGATCGCGCCGAGCAACTGATCATTCGTTCGCCCATCGACGGCATCGTGACGTCGTGGGACGTCGAAAAGATGTTGCGAAGCCGCCCCATTTCCACTGGCCAAGTGCTATTGGAGGTCGCGGATCTTCGCCAACCGTTGTTCTTGAAGTTAGAGCTTCCGGAAAAACGCGAAGGCCATTTGGACGAATACGTCAAGGAAAATCAGTCTGAAACCTTGGACGTGACCTACATTTTGGCGACCGACCCGGACAAGAAGTTGGACGCATCGCTAAAGGTTGCCGACATCTCCGCTCGCGCCGAACCGAACGAAGAACATGGGGCCGTGATCAAAATGTCGGCCTACCCCGAGCAAGCTTCACTACAAGAACTGCATCCGCGTCCGGGGGCCAAGGTCATTGCCAAGGTCTACTGTGGACGCCGATCAAGTGGATTTGTGTTCTTCCACGAGATCTACGAATGGTGCTGTAAATTCTTCTTCTAGTTCGAGCCATGGGGCGGTGTACTCAAACAGCCCCATCACGATGCCCCCAATCAAATCGAGTTTAAATCTGTGAACAAAACAATGATTGCCGCTTTCGCGTTGGCGTTTGCGACTCCAGCGTTGGCTCAGACCACCTCCAACCCTTCGGCGAATGAAATTCATGCCGAAAACTGCACGGTCAAATTCATTAACAATGTGAATGTGCCTGCCGAAGTGGATGGCAAGGTGATGGAGCTGAAGTTCGATGAAGGCTGGACCGTTGCCGCAGGCGAATTGATGGTCGTAATCGACGACACCCAAGCGAAACACGCTTTGGAGCTGAAGAAGGCCGAAGAAAAAGAAGCGTTGCTCAATGCGACCAACGACGTCAATTTGAAGGACTCGAAAAACGCAAAGGACCTTGCGGTTGCTGAATTAGAGGCTTTCAAGGAGCTGCGGCGTGAAGGTGCGATCCCGTTTTGGGAACTTGAAAAGAAACGTTTCGAAGCGACGCGAGCGGAACTGAAAATTGACTTGGCGGAAATGCAGATGCAGATCGCCAAGGTCCAGTTCAAAGCCAAAGAAAGTGAACGCCAGATGGCTGAATACGAGATCGAAAAACGCCGAATTACGGCTCCGTTTGATGGCTATGTCGAAGCGCGTATTGCCCAGCTTGGCGAATGGGTGCAACCGGGAAGCCCCGTAGCGACCTTGGTTCAATTGGACAAATTGAAAGTCGAAGGTTACATCGACACGCGGCGTTATTCCGAACAAGTGGTCAAAGGGATGCCGGTCCAAGTGCGAGTGTATCGCGATGCGAGCGATGAAAACGTCGTTACATTCGATGCGAAGGTCGACTTCGTCGGCAGCGAAATTGGCCTGGACAAACTCTATCGAATCTCGGTCAACATCGACAATAAACAAGCTGGCCAGCAATGGTTGGTCAAGCCAGGAATGCGAGCTGAAATGACCGTGCTGAAGTAATCTAATCGCAATGGAATCAGGTTCGCTGGCGTGGAATGGGCATTTAGCTCCCGCTTGGGGAATCGCCGGTGCAGACGTTAGCGTTTCAGACACGACATGCTAGAAGCCTATCCCAATTTTTTCACTCTTCACTTTTCTACTTCATGGCCACACTTGCTGAATCACTCGTAAGCAGCTCATCAAGGCCGCTGACGGTGCGCAAACGACCTGACTTGACGGCGAGCCGGCATCGCTATCAAGGCACCGGCTATTGGGTCGTCAAGGAACCAGTCGGCCTGCAGTATTTTCGCTTTCACGACGAAGAGTATTACATTCTGAACATGCTCGACGGACACGTCAGCCTGCAGCAGATCAAGGATGGATTCGAGCAGCGTTTCGCTCCGCAAAAGATCACCTTTGGTGACCTGCAGCAGTTCATTGGGATGTTGCACCGCAGCGGATTGGTGATCAGCAACTCTCCGGGGCAAGGAAAAGCACTGCGTGAGCGTGGTCGCAAAAAGAAGAACAAAGAAGTCATGGGCAAGATGTCCAACGTCTTTGCCTTGCGATTCCGCGGCTTCGACCCTGAAAAAATCTTGAATGCGATCCTGCCGTGGTTCGGATGGATCTTTACCGTCCCGGCGTTGATCTTTTTCATCGGTTTGTGTACCGCCGCAGGCCTGCTGTTGGCCAGCCAATACGAGACGGTGTATGCAAAACTACCGACGTTCCAGCAATTTTTTGCGGCCGATCGCTGGTTGATCCTGGCCATCACGATGGCGCTGGTGAAGGTGCTACACGAGTTTGGCCACGGATTGAGTTGTAAAAAATTCGGGGGGGAATGCCACGAGATCGGCTTCATGCTGTTGGTATTCACGCCCTGTTTGTACTGCAACGTGTCTGATTCGTGGATGCTGCCGAACAAATGGAAACGCGTTTGGATCGGTGCTGGCGGGATCTATGTCGAAATGATCTTGGCGTCGATCGCGGCATTTGTGTGGTGGTTTAGTGAACAAGGCACCACGATCAATGACTTGTGTTTGAACATGATGTTTTTGAACGTCGTCAGCACGGTGCTGGTTAACGGTAACCCGCTGTTGCGATTCGACGGTTACTACATCCTGATGGATTTTTTAGAGATACCGAACCTTCGCCAAAAGAGCACCGAGGTGCTGAAGCGTTGGTTCCAAGAAACGTGTCTCGGTTTGGAATTACAAGACGATCCGTTCATGCCCACGCGGGGCAAGTTCATGTTCGGAATGTTTACGATCGCCAGTGTGATTTATCGCTGGGTCGTTGTGTTTTCGATTTGTTGGTTCGTGATCAAAGTGCTCGAACCGTATGGACTTCAAGCGATTGGACGGATGGTGGCGGTGATCGGGTTCTTCGGCCTGGTGGCACAACCGGTGATCCAAACCTGGAAGTTTTGTCGTACGCCTGGGAGATTATCAAAAGTGAAACGTGGCCGTCTGTTGGCGACGCTGGCGATCGCCGGGCTGGTTATCGCTGCCGTTGTAAAAATTGAGCTTCCTCATCATGTGGATTGCGCCCTAGAGATTCGCCCCAGCCAAGCGGGAGCGGTTTATGCCGGCACCCCAGGCCGGATCGTCTGGACAGTCCAGCCAGGGACCGAGGTCCGCGTCGGGGACAAGATTGCGATCTTAGAGAACCCGGATCTGCAAATTCGTTTGGCGGATTACCGAGGCGAAGAAGAGGTCGAAACCGTCAAGCTTCGCAACCTATCGCTCCGCAGCAGTTATGACCAATCGCTAAAAGCTTCGATTGAAACTCAAGTCGAATTGCTCCATTCGCTGGCCTCGGTGCGTGCAAAAACCGAAGAAGAACTAGAGCGATTGGTGATTCGGGCGAATCGTGACGGATTTGTCTTGCCGCCACCCGAACGCGACTCGAAAGATTCTGGCGACGGACGACTGCCCGGTTGGACCGGATCGCCGCTGGATGAACGAAATCGAGGCGCGATGTTGACGGCAGATGACTTGATTTGCGAGATAGGCGGTCATGAAGCGTTCGAAGCGGTATTGGTAATCGATCAAGGTGATGACCAATTGGTTCGCGAAGGCCAATCGGTGGACATGCTGCTCGATTCCAATCGCATGAAAAAGTTTAGCGGAACGATCTCCGAAAAATCCAACGACCCGCTCAAAGCAACCTCGTCATCAATGGCTAGCCAGACCGGAGGCGACTTACAAACCGAAATTGACCCTACCACGGGAATGATCAAACCACGAAGTGTTTCCTACCAAGCACGTGTGCCGCTGGATCCTAAAGATTTGACGTTGCGGCCTGGTTACCGAGGCAGTGCCAAGGTGCATGTGGACCCGATGTCGCTGGGTTCACGACTGTGGCGTGTGATTGCGAAGACCTTCAATTTCGAGTTTTAAACAACTCGCCAAGCTGTGTATTTCGCGTGGTTTAACAAACAAAAGCAGACATTAAGAATTATTTAATCGAACAAGGTCGTCTCACGTTGCAGCAGCCCCCCATATTGTTAGCATGCGAATTGTCAGGATGTTTCATCATGGTGACGCAGGCTTAACAGAAAGAGAGCTGACTGGGACTTAGTGCGATTCGGGCGGCAAACCCGAGACGACTTTTACGCCCACACCGTTTTCGCTTGTTCGTGATGCGAGAACAGAATGATATTTCTTCTTTACCTTTCGGAGTGAAATTACTGATGGCAGACGAGACCAAGAGCCCCGCGGCCGACGCACCAGAAGCAGCAACCGCTGCTGCAGCACCAGCGGAAAAAGCACAAACTCAGCAACAACAACCTGTTCAGGTCCAAGTGACCGATGACAACGCGTTGGCATGCTACGCAAACTTTTGCCGCGTAACGGGGTCGCCTGAAGAATTGATCATCGACTTCGGTTTGAACCCACAACCGATCGGCGTTCCTAAGGACCCCATCCAAGTCAAGCAACGCATCATCGTGAACTTCTTCACCGCGAAGCGTTTGTTGGCAGCACTGCAAATGTCGGTCGCTCGTCACGAGTCGGTGTTCGGCGTTTTGGAAACCGACATCAACAAGCGAGTTCGTCCAGGTTTGACTCAGCAGAGCCAACCTGCACAAAAGAGCTAATTGATCGCGCTGCAACATGGGCAGCGAGATCAGCTAAACTAAGCCGCGTCACTGCAATAGTGACGCGGCTTTTTTTTGGTCCCATTCCGATGTTTGCGAATCGATTCTAACCGAGAACACCATGCAGTACCCCATCGAATTGACTTTTAAACTGATGACATTTGGCCAGCGCGTGACCGCCACCGACGCGAGTGGCAACGTGTTGATGTTCATCAAACAAAAAATGTTCAAGTTAAAAGAGAAAGTGAACATTTACAGCGATGCCAGCCAATCGAATCTGATTTTCACCATCGCGTCGGATCGTATGATCGACTTTTCCGCCAACTACCATTTCACCGATGCGCAAGGCAACGATTGGGGTGCGGTCCGCCGAAAGGGCATGCGATCGTTATGGTCCGCCCACTACGAGATCATGCAAAATGGTGCCGTCGACATGACGATCAGCGAAGAGAGCCCGATGAAGAAGGTGCTCGAAAGTCTGTTGGGCGAGATTCCGATCATCGGGCTGGTGGCCGCCTACCTGTTGAATCCGAGCTACATCATCACACGGCCGGACGGCACACCCCTGTTACGGTTGACCAAACGACCGGCGGTGTTTGAAGGGAAATTTGTGCTCGAGAAACTTGGCGAAATGCCCGAAGACGACGAACTGCGATCGCTGCTAGCGATGATCATGCTGGTGCTACTGGAACGCGGCCGAGGGTAAGCGGTTGGGCTAGAATCAGTACACCTCTCCCAAACGCCGTTTGGGGAGAGGTCGAGCAGAGCCTTCAGCGATGCTCGGGTGAGGGTCTGCCTCCAGCTTACTCGCACTGGTCATCGCACCGGCAACTGCTTGCGGCGTTTTCTTTGCGCGGTCGGCCCTCACCCGGACGAGGCCTAAAGGGGCCCGTCCGACCTCTCCCAAGCTGCGCTCGGGCGAGGTGACTCGCTGCTGTCACCGCCGAAACTCTTGGCGAGTTTCGCTCGGCGATGTTGATGTGGCGAGCACGCTTACGAAGCGGCCAATTGCTTGGTCCAACGATCGATTTGACTTCGCACTTGCGCCGGTGCCGACGAACCGTAACTAACGAACGCCTCGACCGCTTTCCGGCTGCCCAAGATTTCGTAGACTGATTCGTCAATCTCCGCTGCGTGCGACTGCATGACGTCCAGCGGCAACTCGCTCAGTGGCACTTCGCGGCTCATCGCTTCACCCACAATCGCGCCCACCAAATGGTGTGCTCGACGCTGCGGCATGCCCTTGCGGATCATCCACTCCATCAACGTCGTCGCATCCAAGTAGCCGCGTTCCAAACGACTGGCGATCGATTCACGTCGCAGCTCGGATCCTTCGACAATCGGGATCGCCAATTCGAGTGAGGCGATCACGGTGTCGAACGAATCAAATAGCGGTGGCTTGTCTTCTTGTAAATCGCGGTTGTACGCCAGCGGCAAATTTTTGACCAACAACATTAACGTTTGCAAATTGCCCATCACGCGAGCCGATTTGCCTCGGGTCAGTTCCAGCGTATCGGGATTGACCTTTTGTGGCATGATGCTGCTGCCGGTACAGAACGCTTGTGGCATCTTGATGAAATCAAATTCAACGGTGCTCCACAGAATCCACTCTTCAGCCCAACCGCTCAGGTGCGACGCGATCACCGACAGCACAAATGCGCTTTCGAGCATGAAGTCGCGATCGCTGCTGGTGTCCAAACTGTTGGCCGTTGGCCGATCGAACTCGAGCGCCTTGGCGGTGTGATCACGATCGATCGGCAGCGTGGTTCCCGCGACCGCCGCGACCCCGAGCGAGCATTCGTTGACTCGCCGGCGACAATCGGCAACCCGGCCGCGATCTCGCTGTAGTTTTTCGATATAGGCCATCCAGTAGTGGGGGGCGATCACCGGCTGAGCCCGCTGCAGATGGGTGTACGCCGGCAACACGACATCAAAATCGCGTTCACAGCGGCTCAGGAACGCTCGTTGCAATTCCAGCAGCCGGGCGTCCACGGTGTCCAGCGCCTCGCGGACCCACATCCGTACATCGGTGCTAACTTGATCATTACGGCTGCGAGCGGTGTGCAGTTTTCGGCCCACGTCACCGATCCGGTCGATCAACGCCTGCTCGATATGCATGTGGATATCTTCGAGCTCGAAGCGGATCGGGAACTGATCGGCATCAAGTTCCGCCTCGATTTCCTTCAAAGTGTCACGAATCGTCGAAAACTCTTCTCGAGTCAATAAACCGACGCTCGAAAGCATGTCCGCATGCGCGATCGAGCCGCGAATATCCTGTTGATACATGCGTCGATCGAAGCTAATGCTCTCGGCAAACGCCTCCAATCGCTTGTCGGTACTTGCCTGAAAAACGCCACTTCGTGATGGACTATCTGCCATCGCCCTATCCTGTTGCTGAGTCGGTCTTAATAATGGAACTTCGCTGCCATTATCACCCAAGAAACACGGGTGACGACCCCAAGCAGATAAAGAAAAATTCTCCATGAAATATTGCTCCACTTCCCCTTTGCCCGATCTCTCCACGGTTTCACGCAGCCGCGTCCCGACCGCAGGACGGCGGGCACTCACTCACATCGCCCCCCCACTGGCGTGCTTCGCCGTGCTGCTGGTACTAGGGATTCCCTCGGCCGCGACGGCCCAGCAGGTCCTCGCTTCGGCGCAAGCGGGTGAGCCGTTTGGCGTAGCTACGATTGAGATCCCATTGGCCGCAGGGGTGCCGATCGGGTCGCAGCCACCGCTTCGTGTCACCGATGCACAGCGCCGCGTGTTCTATCCGGTGGGGCAAGAAATTCGTCAAAAATTGGTCCCGCCATCGGAGCGGCCGGTGCCCGAGGCAGGCCAAGGCCGGCTGCTTCGCCGTGTCGGAAGTCTGATCCGCGAGATCACTAGCCGAGACCAACCGACCGAAGAGACGGTCGCACGCCGAATCTCGTTCCTGTTCCAAGGCAGCGAACCGATGGTGGTCGCACTGAGCGATACCAGCGGTGTGATCGGTGAATATCAATTGAATCCGGAATCCAATCCCGCAACGCATGCTCAACTGTTGAACCAGTGGTGGAGCGACTACACCGCGGCCGCCAAAACGCGAAT
Organism: Novipirellula rosea; assembly: GCF_039541335.1. Taxonomy (NCBI): domain Bacteria; kingdom Pseudomonadati; phylum Planctomycetota; class Planctomycetia; order Pirellulales; family Pirellulaceae; genus Novipirellula; species Novipirellula rosea. Next base: position 46,749 of record NZ_BAABGA010000006.1, read on the forward strand.
TGATGCTGGCGATTATCCGCCCTGGGTCGAGACCTATTTAGTGGCGATGCTATCTGGCCGCTTGCATCTTCCCATGCCGGCTTGGTTCACCACCGAGACCGAGGCCGGCGACACGCTGGTGTCGACCCTGAAATTGATGGCGGGTGCCGAGCAAGCGACCGAGGCAATGTTTCGCCAAGCCGCGATGGGACAACCTCTCGCACCGGACATGAGCCGAGTCGTCCCGGTTCCCGCCGCTCCGCGATGGACCCAGCCGATTCCAAACCCCGGCGGTGCGAATGACAACACTGCGATCGAACCGCTGGCAACGCGAGTGCCGCCGGAGTGTTTTTATATTCGCTATGGGTCGTTCGAGAACTATTTGTGGTTCCGTGATCTTTCGGAAGAGTACGGCGGCGATGTTTCGCGAATGGTCACGCTAAGAGGTTTCCGCAGCCCGGGGACCAAGGCCATCGAAACGCAATTGAATCTGGAAATGAATCAGTTGTCGCGAATGTTGGGCCCAACCGTGATCGAAGACCAAGCGATCATCGGTCGCGATCTGTATTTGAATGACGGAGCGACGTTGGGAGTGTTGTTCAAAGTCAAGAACGCGTTCCTGTTCCGCACCTCACTGCAAAACGATCGAGCGACACGAGCGAAATCAGACGACGCGATCGAACTTGGCGACACCACCATCGCCGGCAAAACCGTTTCGCTGCTGCAAAGTGCCGACAATCGCGTGCGTTCGTTTATGGTCGAAGATGGCGAGTACATCCTGGTCACCAACAGCGAAACAATGGCGAGGCGTTTTCTCGAAGTCGGCGAAAGTGGGCAATCGCTCGCGGCGACCTCGGAATTTCGACTCGCTCGGCGATTGATGCCGATCGAGCGAGAGGATTCACTGTTTGCCTACTTTTCGCCTCAAATGCTGCAAGGTTTGGTGTCACCCGAATACCTGATCGAGCTGCGGCGACGGATCGATGCGAAATCGGATGTGACCTTGGTACAGCTGGCCAAATTAGCCGCTGCTGCTGAAGGAGCAGCGACGGTGTCGATTGACCAGTTGATCCAACGTGGCTACCTGCCCAACAACTTTAGCGAGCGTTCGGACGCCAGCGGGATCGTGGAACTCGGCGACAGCGTGATCGATACGCGCCGCGGTGCTCGCGGGACCTTTTTGCCGATCGCCGACATCGAACTACAAAACGTGACGGCCGAAGAAGCATTGTGGTACTCGCGGATCGCCGCGAGCTACACCTCACGATTTCCGCACATGGACCCGATCATGGCCGGCGTGCAGCGGGAGACGGTATTTGCCGGTGGCGATCAAAACGCCACCGTCGAACGGCTCGCCATCCATGCCGAGATCGCTCCTTGGTCGCCCGCACAATACGGCAAATACGCTCAGCAATTGGGACCACCGACACGGGTCGCGATGCAATTTGCTCCGGATGACATCGTCGCGGTCCAAGCCCACGTGGCTTCGGAACAGCTGGGTCCCCCAACCCATCTGTTTGCCGCGATCAAAGACTCGGTGCCACCAAATCCCGATGACTTCGACGGCTTGATCAAGACCTATCGTGCACTGAAACAGTTGCCAGGTTACATCGGCGCGTGGCCATCCCCCGGAGCGATTGATCGATTGCCGCTGGGTCTAGGCCGTGGCACTCCGGTCGGTCCAGGGATGAGCCGGCTGATCGGCGGAATCTATCGCTACACCGGAGGCGGGTTCAGCGTGTTGTCGTTTTATCCTGATCTGTTGACCGCGAGTTTGCCGTTTTTGGCTTCGATCGAAGTCGAAGACGCGGCCCAACTTCGTGGCCGAATCGGAAATTTGCGAGGCAGCCAACTCGAATCCTGGGTCACGAACCAGTTGTACCAACGGTCGGCAACCAGCAGTTTGGCGGGAGCCGATTTCCTGGGCATGCTGTCACGCCAATTGCGAGTGCCGCCAGCCGATGCACTCGCAGCCACGCAAGATATATTCGCCACCGATCTGCAGTGCACCCTCGGCGGCGAATACCAATTTCAGCCTCAAGTGGATCAATGGCAGAGCACGGCATGGCATGGCACACAACCACCGCTGAGCTCGCCCTTGGACTATGCCCATCCGATCATGCAGTGGTTCCGCGGCGGTCAATTCACGTTGACTCAGTACGACGACCGTTTGGTGGTCGATGCGATCGTCGACGCGGCGAGAAACTAGCCGGCAGGTCGCGAGTGACCTGTTGCTTGAGTCGATGATTGAAACAAACGGGTGAGCCGTGGGCGGTAAGAAAGCGTCCGGCTTAGAAAAACCACAACCCGAAGCTTAAGCGAGGGACTCCAAGCAGATCGCATCGCGTTACCGGAGGTCCCTCGCTCACGCGTTTTGAAATTGCTGTTTTTGTGCCGGAGGCACTTTATGGGATAGCCTTGGACTTTAGTCCAAGGTTATCGGTTCTGAAATTGGCACCAAGTCGCGGAGCGACGTTCTGTGGCGAATGATCAAGTCACAAAACGTCCCGCTGGGACTCGATTGTTTTTGGCGAAAATCCCTCGGACTAAAGTCCGAGGCTATCGAAGTATGTCGCTCCGCGACAGCAAATAGCGCAACTTCAAAACTCACGCGTCGGGTTAGGATTGTCATTGCTATGCGGGCGCCGTGAATCACAAGGCGTTCAAAGTCAGACGCTCTCGTAAGGCACCGGGTAATGCTAAAGCTCAGCCGATTCAGTGATCGCGGCATGTTGTGCGGCCGAGCGACCCGCAAAACTGGCAACCGCAAACGCACACAAAAAGCCGACAAACACCATCAAGTAGTACAGCACGTACAGGAAAAACAGATCATTCCACTCGATGGGAAATTCAAACTCCGTGGCAAAAATCGCCATCGCGAAACTGCCTAAAAAGAGCACAAATCCCACCAGGATCACACGTGCCAACCCGCCGCGAGACGCGACCAGTAGCATTGCCTGGCTGAGCAGCGCGGTGGCGACGGGGACCGTCAACCAGATCCCGATTAGCACCGGCCAATAGAGCTCGGCTCGTATCGGGGGCAGAAAGTCGCGTGCCGATGTTAACAGCAACGCAAACACGGTCGTGATCGCAATCAGGTCGCCGATCGAAAATTGACGTCGTTTCCGCTGACTTGACTCTCGCGTATCGTTCCATCGAGGGACCGCAATCCACGCAAACACGACGTTTTGACTCAGCACGATTCCCACCATGTCAACCAAAGTTGAGAGCCAAGGGTCATCACTAAACGTGCCCCAAAACGACGTCACGCCGACCAGCACCAGTGCGATTTGCAATCCGTATCGCATCACCGTTTTTTTTACCGCCGACGTGATCCAACAACTCACCGCGATGCTGCCCAACCAGCAGCCGACAATGAAACAGCGAAAGGCAAAGTTGATTTCGTGGCTTTCGACTATGCCATGTGCGGGATCTGCGGTCCGCCATGTTGCGACAATCATTGCCAGTGCCCAGCTGCCCAGAATTACCAGCGCCCTTCGATTTAACAGCGGAATCAAGTAGGTTTGCTGTTTTCCGGCTTCCACTTGACATTCCCGAGGTTTGGTTTGAGAGAGCGAACTTGAAACATGGATGGTACCACTGAACCGATCATTGCGGTGCTTGGGCACCCGATTGCCGGAAATCCGTCACAGCTCGCGATCGAACGAGCCTTTGAAGCGATGAAGCTCGATTGGCGAGTGATGTCATTTGATGTCACGCCGGAAAACTTGCCCGTCGCCCTGCATGGACTCGAGGTGCTTGGGGTCCGCGGAATTCTACTGAGCAAGAATTTGATCCGTGAAGCGGCTCAGTGGGCCGCTGGCCATCTGCCCGATCAATCCGGACCCGCAGTACTGGACTGTTTCTATCGTGACCCGATTGCCCGTTCGGGTCTACAAGGCTCTGCTTCACAAAACTCAGGCCTGCTTGGTTTTGATGCTGAAAGCCAATGGATTTCGGCTCAGATCCATGCCCATCTTTCTGCCAAACAGGACGATTCGGCGGTCTCGGCGAGCGTCATTGGTAAAATTCACCGCGATCTCGATTCGCTGTTTCCCGAACCGTATCGCGAACCCCTGAAACAGTCCTTGCTCGAACCCGACACCGCCTCGATCCCCGAGGCGGATGTGATCCTGGTTGGCGAGCTCGATGCGGATGCCGTGGCACTGGAAATCGAAGACGCGTCCGCCGCCTGCCCGTCATCTCTGCTGTTTGACCTCAGCGGCAATGAAGCGGTGGCCGAAGCGCTCGATGATTTCGCAGCCACTGTTATCAACATCGACCAGCGGCGAGTCGGTATGATTTGCCAATGTATCGAAAAATGGGTGGGTAAACCTGCGCCCGAAGAGATCGTGATTGATGCCATCGAAGAATACATGGCCGTGTAGAAGTAGCCCAGACTGCCAGTCTGGGCTCGCCAGATCACTTCCCGCCGTGTCATTCGAAGTAAAACATCTTTCCTGGCTTTGCTAGGATTCTGGCTTTTCTGCGAGACGCATGCGAATGAACAAGTTAACCGAATACGTCGAAAGAAAGCCGCACGATCTGCTGCGACTGCGTGATGACCGCATCGTCGAAACGGTCGCGATGCTTCAAGTGCGGATCGACGAGCGATTTCCCAATTGCGGACTCGGCAAGCTGTGCGGACAACTTCACCAAGTCTCGCTGCAAGCCGCATCGCGATCGGCCTGGATTGGGCGTCCGATCTTGTGGATTCGCGCGGTCGGTTACCTGTTGGCGTTCAGCTTGTTGGCCGTTTTGATTTTCTACGGAGCGTTGGTCGTTCGTTTGGAACCGGACGAAGTCAGTCCGATGGACTTTATCCAAACCTTTGACGCCGGGATCAACGGTGCCGTGTTTGTCGGCATCGCCTTGTACTTTTTGATCAGTTTGGAAACGCGGATTAAACGCAAACGAGCGTTGGCGGCGGTTCATGAATTGCGGTCGATCGCCCACATCATCGACATGCATCAATTGACCAAAGATCCCGAACGGATTTTACAAAACTGGCAGGCCACTGATCACTCGCCTAAATACAACATGACGCCGTTCTTGCTCGGTCGTTACCTGGACTATTGCAGCGAAATGTTATCGTTGGTGGGCAAGATCGCGGCGTTGTACGTCGAGCGATTCGACGACGCTCATTCCGTCGCCGCCGTCACCGAGATCGAACAACTAAGTACCAGTATGAGCCGCAAAATCTGGCAAAAGATCATGATCCTGTCTCAGTCGCGTGACCTGTTTGATGCCTCCGACTTAGAACCACCGGCGATCCCCGCCCCGGCAAACGCGGACCCGGCAACCTCCAATACCGAACTCGAACCCACTTCCGAAGGACCTGCGACTCACTGATGGCTAAAAAGAAAACGAGTATTCGCGATTCCGTGATCGCTGCCGCTCAGCAACTCCGCGACGATGTCGATTCGCTGTCGTTTTCCGAACCGGTGACGCACGTCTACAATCCGCTGCGTTACGCCTGGAAGGGGCACGAAGCCTATCTGGAACATGTCAACAACAAGGGAGTGAATGTCGTATTCTTGGGGATGAACCCAGGCCCCTGGGGAATGGCTCAAACCGGAGTTCCGTTTGGCGAGATCGACTCGGTCAAAAATTGGATGGGGATCAATGTCCCCGTCGATCATCCTGAAAACGAACACCCCAAACGGCCTGTCGAAGGATTCGATTGTGCCAAGAGTGAAGTCAGCGGGCGAAGGTTGTGGGGATTGTTCCGCGAGCGGTTTAAGACGGCAGATCGGTTTTTCAAAGACCACTTCGTGCTGAATTATTGTCCGTTGGTGTTCATGGAAGCATCAGCCCGCAATCGCACGCCCGACAAACTGCCGGTTGCCGAACGTGAATCGCTTAACGAGGTCTGTGACGCGCACCTGCAGCGACTACTCGAACTGCTCGACCCGACCTACGTCGTCGGCGTCGGCGCGTATGCCGAAGGGTGCTTGAAGCGATCACTCGAAGCAATCAATAGTGAGGCAAAACTTTCACGGATCCTTCACCCCAGTCCCGCGTCGCCAGCGGCGAACCGAGACTGGGCCGGCACCGCATCAAAACAACTCACCGAAGCCGGCATCTGGAAGTGAGCCGTGGGCCTTACGAAACCGCGTTAATATGCGGAACCCGGCCGCTCACGCGTCACCATCTCCTCACTCCTCACTCCTCACTCCTCACTCCTCACTCCTCACTCCTCACTCAGACTGTTATCCTGACGGTAGCTCACACGTTGTTCCTCGATTCCGCCTGCAAAGCCCATGTCCCGCACCCTATTTCAAAATGCCAACGTTGTTCTCGCTGACTCGGTCCGCACGGGATCGGTGCTGGTCGAAGACGGCAAGATCATGGACGTCGACGCTGGATCACATGTCCAAGCGGACGAAGTGGTCGATTGCAGCGGTCGTCACTTGCTGCCCGGCGTGATTGACGACCAGGTCCATTTTCGTGATCCCGGATTGACGCACAAAGAGGACCTGGAAACTGCATCGCGTGCCTGTGCCGCGGGCGGAGTGACCTCGTTCCTCGAGATGCCCAACACCAAGCCGCCTGCGATCACGCTGGCCGGGGTTCGCGACAAAGAAGCGATCGCGGCCAAAAAATCGCGAGTCAATTACGGGTTCTACATCGGCGCGACTCCGGATAACGTCGCCGAGCTACAACAGGCCACCGACGTTCCGGGAATCAAAATCTTTATCGGCAGCAGCACCGGCAATCTGCTTGTCGACGAGCAAGCGGCATTGGAACGGATCTTTGCCGAGACCGACTTACCCATTTGCGCCCACTGTGAGGACGAAGCCACCGTGCGTGCCAACGCCGAGCGGCTGGCCGGAACCACGGACATCACCGACCACTCACGCATTCGCGACGAGAACGCGGCCGTGATCGCGACCAAACGAGCGACCGAATTGGCTCGTCGCCACAAGCATCGCTTCCATGTGCTGCATGTATCGACCGCCGCCGAGTTGCCGCTGCTTGCGGATGCCTCGCCCTACATCACGGCGGAAATCTGCTTGCATCACGTCTTCTTTAACGTCGACGACTACCCGCGGCTCGGCAGCCGCATCCAAATGAACCCGTCGATCAAGACCAAGGCGGACAACGAAGGGCTTTGGCAAGGACTGCTCGATGGCACGATCCAGGTGATCGCGACCGATCACGCTCCGCACACACTCGAAGAAAAATCGCAGCCTTATCCGCAGAGCCCATCAGGTTTGCCGGCGGTCGAAAACAGCTTGGCACTGATGCTCGATCAAGCTGGCGAAGGCCGCTGTACGCTGAATCAAGTCGCGTCATGGATGAGCGACGCCCCCGCTCGGGTGTGGGGCATGGTCGGTAAAGGCCGAATCGAAGCGGGCTATGACGCCGATTTAGTAGTGGTCGACATGAACGAAAAACGCACGATTCGCGATGCCCAGCAGCATACAAAATCCCGCTGGAGCCCCTGGGACGGGGAAACACTGCAAGGATGGCCCGTTGCGACTTATGTTCACGGGCACTGCGTTTGGAATACAATACGCGGGTTCGACGAATCCTTCCGCGGAACGAAATTGCGGTTTGACCATAGCCGAGGTGGCTATTGGAACACCGTCGATGGCATTGGAACCTAACAAGAGACACCCTCATGAAACGATTTGCAGCCTGTTTATTGACCACCCTTCTGTTGGCCCCCGCGTTCTCGTTTGCCGAGGACGACAGCGAAGCGACTAAGTCCGCCGCTGACTCGACCGTCTTGTTTGACGGCACAAGCATCGACGGCTGGAAAGGCCGCGAGGATCTGTGGAGTGTCGAAGACGGCCAAATTGTCGGCCGCACCACCGAAGCCAACCCGATCGACGCCAATACCTTTTTGATCTGGAAGGGAGACGTCCCCGAAAACTTTGAACTGACCGTCTGGTTCAAAATCGAAGGGGGCAACTCGGGGATCCAGTACCGCAGCAAAATCGTCGACGAAGACAAATTCATCGTAGGGGGCTATCAAGCCGACATCGATTTCACCAACCGATTCGCTGGTATTTTGTACGAAGAACGGGGCCGCGGCATCTTGGCTCAGCGTGGTCATCGGGTCACCATCACTGCGGACGGCAAGAAGCAAGATGAAACGTTTGCCGATGGCAAAGAGCTCGCCAATGCGATTCACCCCGGCCAGTGGAATGAATTTCGTGTCGTCGCCAAGGGCAACCGCCTGCAACACTTCATCAACGGCACGATGACCGCCGAAGTGATTGACGAGCAATCCGAAAAATCCTCCTCCGATGGCGTGATCGCATTGCAATTACACGTCGGTCCGCCGATGACCGTCCGCTTCAAAAACATCTCGTTGCAGAAGTAAGGTTTCGCGATGGTCAAGAAAGTGACGGAATCGACGTTTGACCGCGAGGTGCTTGACGCCAACGTTCCGGTGCTCGTCGATTTCTACTCTGATCGCTGTGCCCCCTGCCGGAAAATGGCTCCGCAGCTGAATAAGTTGCATTCGGAAGCCAAAGGCCGCTACAAGGTGGTCAAAGTCGATACCGAGGCCAACAGCGATCTAGCGAACGAGCACCGAGTCACTTCACTGCCAACGCTGATCGTGTTTACACGCGGCCGAGCCACCAAACGGTTAGTCGGCCTGCAAGACAAACTCACGCTGATGATGGCGCTCGGCTTGGTTTGATCGATTAGGCGACCAGCGCCGCCACGATTAAAAGTGAGCGACCCAAGCGAAAGACGACGCCAAGTCTATTTTTGTTTCGCTGCGATCAGAGGGCGGACCGCTTTGCCGATATGTTTTGCCAGAATCTCAACACCCTCGGGCGTCGGGTGCACCCCATCAGAGCTGAGCCAGTTTGGCTCGTCTAACAATATCTGATTCAGATCGACGACCGCGACCATGCGTTCGCGGGCCACTTGCAACGCGGCTTCGCGATACTGTTGCAGCAATCGATCCAGCCCGCCGGCGCGATCAAACACCGCCTTGTCATGACGTGTGAAATAGGGCTCGTGATTGATCGGAGGAACGGTGCACAAGACCACCTGTGCCTGTTGTTTTTGGCACGCATCGATCATTTCATGCAGATTCGCCGAGTAGCGATCCAGCGGCACATGGACTTTCGCACTGTCGACGCGGCTATCGTTGGTGCCGAAAAAGATCACCACCACATCGGGATGTTTTGACAATACGTCTTGGTTCATTCGCCGCAGGGCTTGCGTCGTTGTGTTGCCACCGACACCGGCGTTGATTGCATCAACGCCTAGCAGCGGCGCCAAAAAGTCCGAGTAACCTCGTTTGGTAATGCTGTCTCCAAAGCAGACGACCTTGGCACGAACCGGCTCACTCGCAAAGCTGCAAAGCGAACTCGTCAACGACATGAACGCCAAGGCAAGTGGGAAGCCGAGGAATCGAATGGAAGTCATCATGGTGAAGTTTGGGGTACTCGTTTCGGTCAGCTTGTCGATCTTATCGAAATGTCAATGTCCGTCGTGAGCCGAGGGCCGTAAGGCACCGGGTATTGCGTGGGTTTTGCAGTTTCGTGTTTATCATAACCCGAAGCGTAAGTTTTGAAGACTGCATTATTGTATATGCGGGCGAGCTGCAGACCGTAACGAAGCAAAGTCATTGTCGCCCAGCTTTCCAAGCTGGTAGCGCTAAATTAACCGTGCTGTCGGAATCGCACGTGACTGCTCACCGCGGCAACGATCAAACGCGAGGCACGCTGACGGCGGAAAGCCGTGCGACAATCGCCATTGTTCGCTCCGTAGTGGATCTTGCTAAAGATCCCTCAAGCAACATCCCCCGACCAATGACAGGCTGGAAGCCGATCCCACACCCCGAAAGTCTTCGCGACTTTCGCTACGAGAGCGTTCGCGTCATCCAAAATTGCACGCGGCGATTCCCGCCGCAACGATCAAACGCGAGGCACGCTGACGGCTTGGAAAGCCGTGCGACAATCGCCATTGTTCGCCCCGTAGTGGATCTTGCTAAAGATCCCTCGAGCAACATCCCCCCGACCAATGACAGGCTAAAAGCCTATCCCACACCCCGAAAGTCTTCGCGACTTTCGCTACGAGAGCGTTCGCGTCATCCAAAATTGCACGCGGCGATTCCCGCCGCAACGATCAAACGCGAGGCACGCTGACGGCTTGGAAAGCCGTGCGACAATCGTCGTTGATCGCCCCGTAGTGGATCTTGCTAAAGATCCCTCAAGCAACATCCCCCGACCAATGACAGGCTGGAAGCCTATCCCACCCCCCGAAAGTCTTCGCGACTTTCGCTACGAGAGCGTTCGCGTCATCCAAAATTGCACGCGGCGATTCCCGCCGCAACGATCAAACGCGAGGCACGCTGACGGCGGAAAGCCGTGCGACAATCGCCATTGATCACCCCGTAGTGGATCTTGCTAAAGATCCCTCGAGCAACATCCCCCGACCGATGACAGGCTGGAAGCCTATCCCACACCCCGAAAGTCTTCGCGACTTTCGCTACGAGAGCGTTCGCGTCATCCAAAATTGCACGCGGCGATTCCCGAAGCAACGATCAAACGCGAGGCACGCTGACGGCTTGGAAAGCCGTGCGACAATCGCCATTGATCGCTCCGTAGTGGATCTTGCTAAAGATCCCTCAAGCAACATCCCCCGACCAATGACAGGCTGGAAGCCTATCCCACACTTCGACTACGACTTTACTAGCTCGTCGATCGCGGCGTTCAGCGTTGCACTTGGTCGCATCACATCGCTGGCCTTCTTGCAATCGGGTTGGTAATAACCACCGATGTCGACCGCCTTGCCCTGCACCGAGTTCAACTCGTCGACGATCTTCGCCTCTTGATCCGACAAGGTCGCTGCAAGCGACTGGAACCGCGATTTCAGCTCCGCGTCCTTGTCTTGTGCAGCAAGTGCTTCCGCCCAATAAAGCGCTAGGTAGAAATGGCTGCCACGGTTATCAATCTCGTTGACCTTACGCGACGGCGATTTGTTCTCCGACAAATACTTGCCGGTTGCCTCGTTCAAGGTTTCTGCCAGCACCAAGGCTTTTTGGTTGTCCGCTTTTCCGCCGAGGTCTTCCAGCGAAACTGCCAACGCCAAAAACTCGCCAAGCGAATCCCAACGCAAGTGATTCTCTTCGAGCAGTTGTTGAACGTGCTTTGGCGCCGATCCGCCTGCGCCGGTTTCAAACAATCCGCCGCCCGCCAACAGTGGAACGATCGACAACATCTTGGCGCTCGTTCCCAATTCTAAAATCGGGAACAAATCGGTCAGGTAATCACGCAGCACGTTGCCAGTCACCGAAATCGTATCGAGCCCATCTTTCGCTCGTTGGCACGACAAACGGGTCGCATCGACGGGTGACATGATTTGAATATCGAGTCCTGAAGTATCGTGCGACGGCAAATACTCTTTGACCTTGGCGATCAAGTTTGCATCGTGAGCACGATTTTCATCGAGCCAGAAGATCGCAGTCGAACCGGTCGCGCGAGCACGGCTGACCGCCAAACGCACCCAGTCACGCACGGGCAAATCTTTGGTTTGACACATCCGCCAAATGTCGCCCTCTTCGACGGCATGCTGCATCAGGATTTCGCCCTTGCTGTTGACCACACGTACCGCGCCGGCGCTGGGGATTTCGAACGTTTTGTCGTGCGAACCGTACTCTTCGGCTTTTTGAGCCATCAAGCCAACGTTGGCAACGTTGCCCATCGTGGTGACATCGAATGCACCGTTTTCTTTACAGAAATCGATCGTAGCTTGATAAACACCGCTGTAACAACGATCCGGAATCATTGCCTTGGTGTCACGCAGCTTGCCATCAGGCCCCCACATTTTGCCGGAAGACCGGATTGCGGCAGGCATCGAAGCATCGATGATCACATCGCTGGGGACATGCAGGTTGGTGATCCCGCGGTCCGAATCGACCATCGCAAGCGCTGGACGATCCGCGTAGACGGCATCCAGATCTGCCAACACTTCCTGCTTCTTCGCTTCGGACAATGTTTCGATCTTGGCGTAAACGTCGCCGATTCCGTTATTGGGATTCACACCCAATTCGTTAAACAATTCGGCGTGCTTTGCAAACACATCTTTAAAGAAAACCCGAACGGCATGGCCGAAGATGATGGGGTCGGACACCTTCATCATTGTTGCTTTCATGTGCAACGATAACAGAACGCCCTGCTTTTTGGCCTCGTCGATTTCACGAGCCAGGAATTCTTGCAGCGATTTCTTTTGCAGTCGCGATGCGTCGATGATTTCGCCAGCCAACAGCGACAGTTTTTCTTTCAGCACGGTCGTTGTGCCATCCGCAGCGACCAATTCGATCCGCACATCGCCCGCTTCGCTCATCACATACGATTGCTCGCTGCCATAAAAATCGCCTTCGCTCATCGAAGCCACGTGCGTCTTGGAATCCGATGACCATGCACCCATCGAGTGCGGGTTTTGTCTGGCGTATTCTTTCACCGGCGCCGCAACGCGACGATCCGAATTGCCTTCGCGAAGCACTGGGTTGACGGCACTGCCGAGCACCTTGGCGTAGCGAGCCCGAGTCTCCTTGTCGGCATCGGTCTTGGGTTCATCGGGGAAATCAGGAACAGCAAAACCATTTTTTTGCAGTTCCGCGATCGCCGACTTCAACTGAGGAATCGAAGCACTGACGTTTGGCAGTTTGATAATGTTCGCTTCGGGCTGCTTCGCCAACTCACCGAGTTCGGCCAAGGCATCTTGGTATTGTTGGTCCGCTGGAAGCACGTCCGAAAAGTTAGCCAGGATCCGTCCGGCCAACGAGATGTCTTTGGTTTCGACCGTGATCCCCGCCGCCGATGTGAACGCGCGGATGATCGGCAACAACGAATAAGTCGCCAGTGCTGGCGCTTCGTCCGTGTGGGTATAAACAATTTTTGAAACGTTTTGAGACATCATCTTCCTTCGTTGCATTCGGTAACCGATCGACGTCGCAAGTCGATCGAGCACGGTAAATCGGGGATCAGCTGATGCCCCATCATCGTGTTGAAACCGCTCGAAGGGAAGATGGCCAAATTTAGGTTTTTGGCCGTGATTCTCTTACGCAAAGCGTGCCGCGGGGCATCAATTAAGTCGTGTATTCCGAATTGAAACGAACATAATCGGTCGTCAAATCGCTCGACCAATACGTCGCTTGGCCTTTGCCCGAGCCCACGCGAAGTTCGACATCAATTTGCGGCTGCCCCTTCATGGTGCGGCTAAGTGACGCGGCATCAAAGTCGAGCGGCGTGCCATCTTCGTAGATCGCCTGGCCGCACACCGACAACGAAACCTTGGCCGGTTCCAAAGGCTCACCTGCATATCCGGCTGCCGAAACGATGCGGCCCCAATTCGGATCACCACCCGTGATCGCGCATTTGACCAACGGGCTTGCTGCGACGGTTTTCGCGATCACTTCGGCCGAAGCATCACTCTCGGCTCCAAAAACGTGGATCTGCATCACGTGCGTCGCCCCTTCGCCATCGGCAACAAGCTGTTTCGCCAAATTGATCGCTAGCTTCGTCAGTGCCGCCTCGAACTCGGCCAACGCGTCGCCGGAGAGCGGTTCATCGGTGCCACTAGCCAATAGCAGCAACGTATCGTTGGTGCTGGTGTGACCATCCACACTGACTCGATTGAAGCTAACGTTTGCGACACGAGTCAGCATCGCTCGGGCGTCGTTTTGGTTGATCGAAGCGTCAGTGCACATCACCGACAACATCGTCGCCATGTTGGGCGCGATCATCCCCGCTCCCTTGGCCATCGCCGCGATCCGGATCGTCTTGCCTGCGAGTGTCAATTCACACGTTTCCGTTTTGCGTGCCGCATCGGTGGTGCGAATCGCTTCGGCCGCGTCCACAAAGGCGGCTTCGCTGCTAGCGAGTTTGCCGTGGACCTGTTCGACACCCGAACGGATTTTGTCCATCGGCAATCGCTTGCCAATCACTCCGGTGCTCATCACCAACACGTCGGATTCGTCGCAACCGACCAACGAAGCGAGCTGGGCACAGGTGGATTTGGCGTCCTCCATGCCTTGTTCGCCGGTACAGGCATTCGCATTGCCGCTGTTCGTCAGCACCGCTCGAATCGCCGCCGAGGGGGTTCGCGAACGTGATAGCACGACTGGCGCGGCGACAATTTTATTCGTCGTGTAAACGCCCGCAGCAACGACCGGATGATCCGATACAATCAAGGAAATGTCCGGTTTTCCGCTGGCCTTGATTCCGCAAGTCGCACCGGCAAAACGGAAACCACGTGGCAGGAACAGGGGTGAGTCTGACATCTGAAATGCCTGTTAAATTAGTTTGCTATTTTCCATCGCCGAAAGCCGACTTCCTACGATTTGACCTTTGCAAACAATAAAGGGCGTCGTGCTGTACAACAAGCGACCCAGTGACCGCAAATTTGCGTTGATTCCGAACTTCGACCACCGCTTCCTCTACCTCTCCATGGCGAGTCCACGCGTTTGAATCCGATCAAAAATCCAATCGCCCCTTGCGCCGATGACCTGCAGAGCACGAAATTGGCCCAAGATCCCGAGTCCGCGGGCGATATCGTGCTGCGCTGCGAAGGACTTGGCAAACGCTATGGCGACTTTGATGCACTCCGCGATTGCTCGCTCTGTGTCGGTGCAGGCGACATTTTTGGGCTGCTTGGCCCCAACGGAGCGGGCAAAACTACTCTGATTCGTCTACTGCTCGGCTACCTGCACCCGACCCATGGCCGGGCCACCGTGCTCGGAATTGACGCCGAAGACGACAGCGTTGCGGTCCGTCGCCAAGTCGCCTACCTGCCCGGCGACGCCCGTTTGCCACGTCACATGCGAGGCGATGGGGTGCTGAAATTTTTTGCCGAAATGCATCCCTACGGCGATCTGCAGCGTAGTCGTGAAGTCGCCGAGTTGTTGGAACTTGATCTAAAAACCCGTGTCGCGTTTATGTCGACCGGAATGCGTCAAAAACTGGCACTCGCCGTCGTGCTCGGGCCTCAAACACCGCTGCTGATCCTGGACGAACCGACCGCGAATCTCGACCCCACCGTTCGAACGGCCGTATTGCAGTTGGTTTTGGATGCTCGCGACAATGGCCGCACCGTGATCCTGTCGTCGCATGTGCTCAGCGAAATCGAAGACACTTGCAACCGAGTCGCCTTTCTGCGGCGCGGCCGATTGGCTCACGAAATGTGGATGAGCGATCTGTTCCAGCGGCACCGAATGACGGCCCTCACCCGCGCAGCCTCGATCGAGATCCCCGATTCGCTCAAAGGGGCGGTTCACGTTCGTACACGCGAGTCAACGCATGCGTATCATCAAATTCAAATCGATACCGCAGGCGATCTTGGACCGATTCTCAAATGGATTGATTCTCTCGACTTGAAACAAATTCGCTTTGAACCGTATGGACTTCGTACGGTTTACGAAGCGGTCCATGCCGGCGAACCGGTAGCCACCGCTTTGATCACCGATGCCCCGGTTGCTGAGAACTCGGTTGCTGAAAACTCGGGAGCCAGATCATGATCGACCGCATTTTGTTAAAGAAATATATCGGGCAATCGATTTTGTTGTTCGCCTCGTGTGGGCTAGCCCTGTTCGCGTTTGCATGGGTTCGTGTTTGGGTAGTCAGTCTTTTGGACATGGGCCAATTCCAAACGATTTTGGAACAGTTTCGTGAATTTGAAAAGTTCGCCCCGATCGAATTCGATTCGCTGTTCACCTATCCCGGTCGCGTTGGCATGACGTACGACGAACCGATCGTCATCTTGTGCATTGTGATTTGGTGCATCTCGCGTGGCAGCGATGTGGTCAGCGGCGAACTGGGCCGCGGGACCTTGGAAATGGTGCTTTCGCAGCCGATCAGCCGCACGCGGCTGCTGCTTTCCCATGCCACCGTCTCGGTCGTCGGACTGGCGCTGCTGTGCATGTTGGTGTGGGCGGGGATCGGTGCCGGCGTGCAGACGACCAGCGTGAAAGAGACCGTGCCTCCGCCAACGATTCGCATTCCCATCATCGAGTTTGATTTGCCGCTGACGATGGGCGAACCCGAGATGCAGACGTTGCACTTGAGCGATCGAGTGGATGTGCGAATCTTCGCAGCGTCCACGTTTCACTTATTCGCGTTTGGCTTCTTTGTGCTCGGGTTGTCGACGTTACTCAGCAGTATTGATCGCTATCGCTGGCGAACGATCGGAGTGACCGTGGCGATTTATATTCTCCAGCTGGTGATGCTGGGATTGGGCAAAGCGGCCGAGTCGCTGCAGTTCCTGCTGTCGATGACCTTTTTCAGTTGCTACAAGCCACAAAAGATGACATCGATGGTCACCAACGACTCGCTCTACACGCCGTGGACACTGACGCACACGGTGGGCGACACGATGCTGCCGCCGCTGGTATACCCGTTGATCTTGATTGGCTTCGGGCTAGCGTTTTACGCCGCCGCCATCGTTTGTTTCAAACGCCGCGACCTCCCCGCCCCGCTCTAATGTCGCTGATCAATGTCTATGATCAATGTCGCTGATCGCTCCGCGATCATAGACAAATTCGTCATGCATGCCCCGTAGTGGATCTTGCTAAAGATCCCTCATGCAGGATCTTTAGCAAGATCCACTACACCGGTGTTTGCTTCGCATCTCCTGCGAACTTTGCGTGGTTTAGCGGAGCGGCACGATCGCTTCCAAATCAAAAGGCCCGCGGCTAGCGCCGTCGGCTCACACTGATCAAACTTCCTCGAGCTACTTCACCGCTTCGGCTGGCTTGGCTTCCTCTTTGGCCTCCGGCTTCGCCGCTGCCTTTTCCGCCTGAGCCTTGTCTGCAGCTGCCTTATCTGCCGCTGCTTTATCAGCAGCAGCCTTCATCTCCGCTTGCTTCTTCTTTTCCGCTTCTTTCTTTTCCTTCAGCTCTCGAGCCTTCTTCTCTTGTTCCTTTTTCTCACGTTCGATTTTCGCTTGCTTTTCTTTTTCTAAAGCTTCGAGCTCTTCTTTGGTCGGGCGGATCGGGAACGTGCCACTGGCCAATCCACGATCGACAATCCACACGTTGCGGAAACGAACCGGATCGCCATGGTCTTGGAACAAGGTGGGCAGCAAATTGGGTTCTTCGGCTTTTCCAGCACCGGTGGGTCCTGGCAACTCGACGTCATCTTGAATTTTCACTCCGTTGAGCCAACTGGTCACGTGAGCGCCACGGATCTTGTTGCCCTCAGCGTCCCAGCGTGCTGCGGTGAACTGGATGTCATAGGTCTGCCAACGCAGTGGCGGATAACACATGTTCAAATCGGGAGTGCGAAAACGGTAGAGCGCTCCACATCCGTTGAACACGGCTGGGGTAGCGAACGAATCAAGCACTTGGCATTCGTAGCGGCCGTGCAAATAGATGCCACTGTTGCCGCGAGCTTGGTCGAGTGCTTCGGGCATGTACGGTAAGCGAAACTCGAGATGCAAATTGAAATCTTGCATCATCGGCTTGATCTTCGTGCCATGCATCAGCAACCCATCTTTGGTCATTTGGCCGTCGATAAACTGGTCCGTCGAAGTGCCATCAAACAGCACGACCGCATCTTTGGGCGCCGGAGCGTGCAGTGTCGAACTCTCACGCTCGACTCGTTTCAGTTCACCGATACGGTTTCCCTTGCGGTCCAAAACCAAGCAGCCATCTTTTTCCACGAACACGGCGTAGGGGCCACCCGACAGCACGACAAAATCGTCACTGCGACGGCCAATCAATTGCACGATCTCTGTCTTGTGCCCCTCTTCGCCTGGCAAACCGCCGAGGTACTGAATCGCCTCGAACGTATCGTTGCCGACGGGCCGAATTTGCAGCGCCACGACATTTTTGTCCTCGCTGTCGGTCTTGATTGGACCAACAAACTCGCCCATCAACGGGAAATTGGGTTCCGAATCCGGCGTCTCGGTGTAGACGGGTCCCTTCGGGCCAGCGGCCATCACAGGGGTGCTTCCGGACAAGCCGTCCGAGATCAGGAGAGCAAAACAGACGCTCGCGAGCGTGTATCGTGACCGAGAGATCATGTTGGTTTCGTTTCTGCGGGGGAAAGAGAGTGGTGGGGGTGAGAAATGTCAGCGGGAAATCGCGATCGGCGATTACGATCTTGGACCGCTCCTAAAATAGTTGGCAGGTCGCTTGCGGGCTACGGTTTTGCCGTGATTTCTTGCCGCAAAGCCATCGTTTTGGCGAAGATTCGCTTTGTAGAGCCGTACTAGGGCATCGGTTTCCAGTTAAGATGTTTTTGACGAAGAATTCTAGTCTCGGCCCCTCCAACCGACCACACACAGCATGAAATCCACCCTTCTAGCGACCCTGTTTACACTTGTCGCCACTGCGGTAACGCAAGCGGCGGCCCCCCCAAACATCGTCTTCATCTTTACCGACGACCACTGTGAACAAGCTCTCAGTGCCTACGATCCGGCCCGCATCACCACCCCGAACCTTGACCGCATCGCCAAACAAGGCATGCGGTTCGATCGCTGCTACGTCACCAATGCGATCTGTGGCCCCAGTCGAGCGGTGATCCAAACAGGCAAATACAGCCACATCAACGGCTTCAAAACCAATCGCGATCGCTTCAACGGCGACCAGCAAACGTTTCCAAAACTGCTCAAGGCCAACGGCTATCAAACCGCCGTGGTCGGCAAATGGCACCTCGTTTCCACCCCGCAAGGCTACGACTATTACGACGTCCTGAAGGGGCAAGGCCCGTACTACAATCCGCCGATGTTGACCGCCGGACCTGATGGCAATCCTGTCATGCGGCCTCACACCGGATACACAACCGAGATCATCACCGACAAAACATTGACGTGGCTCAAAGAGCAACGCGATCCCAACAAGCCGTTCATGTTGATGTGCCAACACAAGGCACCGCATCGCAATTGGATGCCCAGCCCTAAATATCTCAACTGGCTCGACGACGTCACGATCCCCGAGCCCGAGACGCTGTGGGATGACTACTCGGGGCGTACTCGATCCGCGGCACGTCAACAGATGACGATCAAGGAACATCTCAATTCCAACGACCTGAAACTAACCGGCTATGGAACGATGAACGCCGAACAACGCAAGGCTTGGGATGCCGCTTATGGACCTAAGAACGAAGCGTTCAAAAAGGCGCAGGCCACGATGACCGAGAAAGAGATCGTCCAGTGGAAGTATCAACGTTACGTCAAAGATTACCTTCGCTGCGTGAAGAGCGTCGACGACAGCGTCGGTGAAGTGCTGGACTATTTGGACGAAGCCGGTTTGGCGGACAACACCGTCGTCATTTACTCGTCGGATCAAGGCTGGTACCTGGGCGAACACGGCTGGTTCGACAAACGATGGATGTACGAAGAATCGCTCAAAACGCCACTGTTGGTCCGTTGGCCAGGCGTGGTGAAGCCGGGCACGGTCAACAACGACGTTGTATCAAACCTTGATTACGCCGAAACGTTTTTGGACATCGCCGGAACCGACATCCCCAGCGACATGCAAGGCCGCAGTTTGGTGCCGATTTTCAAAGGCAACACCCCCGCGGATTGGCGAAAGTCGTTTTACTATCACTACTACGAGAATCCGGGAGCTCATAATGTCGCGAGGCATTATGGTGTGACCAATGGCCGTCACAAGCTGATTCGCTTTTACGCACTCGAAGGCGAGGCGATCGATGATTGGGAATTGTTTGATTTGGAAAAGGATCCCAACGAGCTCAACAGCGTCTATGCGAACCCCGAATACGCCAGCGTTCGGGCAGAGATGGAATCCGAGCTCGCTCGGTTGCGAAAGCACTACGACGATGAAACGCTCGACCCGATCCAGCCCATCCGCAAGCGACGCAAATAGCAAAGCCGTGGACCGCTCGAGTTACCTCTCCCGAGCTCTTTAGCTCGGGAGAGGTCGAACGGGCCCTTCAGGCCTCGTTCGGGTGAGGGCCGACCGAGCAACTGGGCGGACACATAGTCGTTGATCGCTCCGCGAACAAAACGCCCGTTGCGAAAACGTTGGAACTCCGCCAGCTCGACTGTCCCTCGATACCGCTCTCGACTGCCGACCGAACCTTCCCGCTTCAAACCGCCTCCAACTTCGATGTTGGAGCGGGTTGCCGGGGTG
Source organism: Novipirellula rosea (assembly GCF_039541335.1). Lineage (NCBI taxonomy): Bacteria > Pseudomonadati > Planctomycetota > Planctomycetia > Pirellulales > Pirellulaceae > Novipirellula > Novipirellula rosea. The sequence continues at coordinate 66,799 of NZ_BAABGA010000006.1, forward strand.
ATAAATTCAGAAAAACCGGTGCGATCCACTCCTCCGAGTGGGCGGTAAACGGTTTTGCGGGATTCGCGGGCTGTTTTTTTGGCGAAGAAAACGAGCGGGACTTGACGAGGGGCTGGGGCAGTCAGTACGCTTTGCGACAGACAAAACGACCTTCCGGGGGATTAGCTCAGTTGGGAGAGCGCCTGCATGGCATGCAGGAGGTCATCGGTTCAAGTCCGTTATCCTCCACTTCAAGCCACGTTACGATTTTCGTAACGTGGCTTTTTTATTGCACTTACCGAAATAACGCCTGTTTTGCCTTAAAACACGCCCCCGTTTTTGTTGCTACAACTGTTGCTACAAGGTACATTTTTGTTGCTACAAGCAACAATTCTGAACTGCTGCAGGAGTATTTAAATGAGCAGGCAGAGCAAGGGCAACTACCGGGACAAACACGGTCGCCAATCAGCCAGAGTAGGAACGAGAAGCGACAACCGAGTCTTCATGTTCAATCGCTCTTGGTCGTCCGCTGACGTTGACAGAGTGAAGCAACAACTCAAAGACGTGTTCGATTTCTGGGGGAAATGGAACGCCAGCAGCAACGCTGTTGCCGACAGCTTGCGGAAGGGCGTGAATCCTGTGCCGATCCCAACCCCTGTCTTGGAAGACCTTCCTGAATGGCTTTTGCAGGATCTTGTTCAACGCCAAAAAGTCTCGATTACGCCACTGAACGAATTTGGCTTTTCTGTAAGTCGTGTGCCATTGCCAGAGATTGAGTTGCCATATTGGGAAGCAACCCTACGGCGACATCTGCCGAGTATTAACTGGGCTTCACTTGGTCAAAGCGCTCCGCTTGAAGTGCTCAAGCGACTTAGAAGTGAGCAGATGGCAGTTCTGCAACAGTCGGCTGATACTGTGGCAAGCATTGACAGCCGACCGTCAACAACTGCAATTCCCGTTAAAGGCACATTGCAGCAGGCGTTGAAGGCATACGAGGCATATGTCCTGAAATCGCAGCCTACAAACTGGGACCGTCATGGAAAGATCAAACAACTCATTGAGAGGCACCCGGACATTCCGCTTGCAACATTGGACATTGAGCAGTGCAGAGTCTTGATTGACTACTGGTGTTCACGCCCAGAACGACAAGACAAGAAGGGCAGATACTCAGCAAAGCGAAGCAGGGAGCAACTCTATGAGCTTGACAATTTTTTTACTCACACTCACGTCTCCACTGATTTTGCTTGGAGAAAGCCTGAAGACTTCGACTTGCTCAATCGCAAAGTAGCCAAAGACAAATCGAAAGAATCTGTTTCAGTCATCACGCACAAGCTAGTTCCGGTTGCCGATCTCAAAAAGCTGATGACTCAAGGGAGCGTGATACAACGACTGATTGCGACATGGTGCATCAACTGTAGTCATGGTGCTGGCGAGATTGGGCGTGTTCAATGGGGCGATCTGTTTCTCAATCAGGATCACCCATGGAAATCTCAAGGCTTGCAGGTTGAACCTGGCGGTAATTGGGTGGGGTTTTTACGGAACAAGTCCAGTGTTGTTGGATGGTGGCAGTTGTGGCCAGAAACAATTCAACTTTTGGAACAATGGAAGCCAGAGGCAGAAGAGATCCTACAACGCAAAGTCAAAGACGATGACCGGCTGATCATCAATGGCAAGGGAAACTCCTTGTACAACGAGGATTCCAAGAACGGTCAAAGCAAATTTGCAGAACGATTCAACTACCACGTTGAAGTTACAGGCATTACGAGAATAACCCTCGGACGACTGCGGAAGCAATTGTCTGATTGGATTGCCACAAAGAAAGCTGATGCTGTTGTGTCATCGTTGGCTTTAGGTCATGGCAAGCCACACTCTGATGACAAGATCCTGTTTGCCCATTACTCCAACAAACCGTGGGTCAGACTGTTCGAGTATCAGCAAGAATTTCGGCATCAGTTCTTTGAGCAAAACTCTCCGAAACAAGTATCCGCAACTCGGAATTAATGAATACGATACATGGTTTGCGGCTGGTTGTCGCCCCGCCCATTCAAAGCCTAACCTAATCGGCGACCACACCATCTCACTCGCCGTGATCCGAACCTACCAACATCTTTTAAAAGAACGTGATGTCAAGCGACGAGCGTGACTCTGCCGCTGAATAGCGGCGTCGACATGCTGAGCTACCACAACCACGAATCATCTGCTTCCATCACAAAACCCATGAAGAAAGAACTGAACGAGATGGGGTACGACGTAGCGGCGTACATCCCAGTTCAATCCTAGCAGCGAATAGCTTTTTGAATGTCCTTCAACCTTCGGTCGAACTCAGCTTTCAGATCTGTGGCAAGCTCTTCAATGAGGCGGCCACTTTTCTGAATGGTTCTTGCCTTGGTGGACATGTCCTCGATTCGGTCTGACCAAGCGATCAGTGAATCCACCTGTTCCTCGATGAACTTCAAGTCAACCTCTTCGACCGAGTCTTTTCTCGCGGCTGCAACCGCCATGGTTCGGGCAATCTTGTAGGCGGCGTCGAAGTACGTCAGTGCTCGACCAGCTGCGAGATCATCGCGGTCCACAGTGCAATAGTAGTCTTCGCCGACTCGGCGGAAGTCGCCGACTTCATCGGGCTCATGGCCTTTGGCAAAAACGAAGATGCCGACTGAAGCACGCCTGTTGCGTTTGGCCTCCTGCAACTCGTCAATCGCGTCCTTGAACCTGACCGACTTCTCTTTTACTTCGACGACAATATTCTCGCCGGGAGGCCCAGTGGTTTCACCGAGCGTTGCCAGCAGATCACCCGTTTTGCATCCGTCGATAAATCCGGGCTTCCCTCTCACAAGGGCAGGTTCGTCATCGAGATTCAAACACTGATTCACGAAGAAATCATCGTAAAGTTCTTTCTCGAACCGGATACCTTTGACATGCCCCTTCTCGGATTCTTCCGCTGTACCGTCGATGTGCCCCAAGGCTCTGTTGATTTTCTCGAAGGAGGTCGAAAGTAAGGACTGCATTCTGTTCATTGCGGACCCATCCTCATCCAGCGAGAACTCCTTCAAAACATCATCCAGCTTGGCTTCAACCAATTCCTGTACGCGAGCTTCAAGGACTGCTATGACGCCTTGCTTGTTTTCCGGGTCTAGTGATTTTCCAAACGAGCTGTCAGGTCCAATCTGATTTCGGATGAGCTGAGACAGTCGCCCGTCTTCAGGATCGAAGAACCGTTGGAACGTACCGGCAAGTTTCCCTGACTCTCCGAAGAAGTCCTCGATGGACTTCGGGACAATCCCTTCGCCATCGGCAAAGTATCGCGTCAGATCGCCTTTCACGTCGCGTTGAAACGTCGTCAGGGAATCACGCATCTGCGATTCAAGGTCACCAAAGTGCGATTGGACAACCGTGATATCTAATGTGGGGCTCGCGGACTGAATGGCAATCACTCCTACCTTCAGCGCCTCAACTGCTTTCTCCGAGCGCGTATTTTCGTCGTCGAACTGCGCGAGGTAAGACAGGATGTTTCGGTCGGTAATGACAAGGTTTAGATCGAGATCCGAAATGACTTCGTTGGCGTCGAATTGAACTGACATGCTGTTACCCTATTCATTTGTTTGTGGCTTGATCATGAAAGGGAGCAAAGCAACGAGTGTGCCATATGTGCCTTGGAACAGTGACTTGAGACGCAACCTGTTGTTCCAAAAGGCTTTAACGCGACCTCGCAATTTTCACCGTTTACGATTGCCGCTCAAGAAGCACAATCGCTTTTGTGATGCAACAAGTCGGCGTATGGTCTTAGGGCAACTACGGAAGGTCTTTGAGCTTGCGGCAATCGGCGAAGTGACTCTCAGCTGCGAGGTCAGCTTTCAACAGACACCGGCGAATCGCTCCTCTGGCATCAACAGCATCAAATCCGGGATCAATCGTGAATGCTCTCAATCGAGCTTCAAATCCACGAGCATGGAAGATGGCTGGCTGACGATCTTCTTTAACAAACCGATAAACCGTGGCTGAAGTTGCCGCGTTCAGCGGGGCCTGAATATTCGATTCAAGCAGCGCATCAGCATCAGCTCCACTAATGAAGCCGTTGAGCGTGGTTGTGTTGCCCAGCGTGTAGACCTCGACACGTCGTGATGCAGGTTCCCCCGCAACACACCATTTATCCCAAATCGTGATAAAGAACTGCATTCCAGCAACGTACTTTGTTGTTCGCTTCGGAGACCCGATCATTCGGAAGTCGAAGAAACGAATGGTAGTTGCATATTTGACCGCTCTGCCCACAAACTCTTCGACTTCAGGCAGGGACAGCTCATCCAGCGGCTTGTGAATCTGCATTAGTCTGTTTCGCGACGCCTCGTAATTGCTCTGACTGGCATCAGCAAGAAGACAGACCTCAGCAGCAGCGCCAGTAGCAGCCTGCACTGCGGCAAGATTTGACGGCTGCGTGACCACTACGTCCGCTTGCAGGGCCACCGCCAATGCCGAACACTTTTCTGGAATGGTCACTGTCGGTTGCTGCTGCCAACGAGTTCGGTCGCAGGTCACAACAAACTTCTTGTGCTGCTTCTTGATTTCCGTAAGGAGCAATTGGATTCTTTGCCCCATATTGGTCGGTAACTTAGCCACCTCAAGAATTGCAGATCGGATGAGCTCCTGAGTTGGTTCGTCTAGCAGGACGCCATTGGAGACGATGCCTTTGAGGAACGCGATTGCTTCTCGCTTAGAAAGTTCATCAGTGATGCCCGCTGGTCCAAAACCAGTGGGGTCAGCTACCGCACTTACGATCATGGCATTCCCTACATCAATTCACGTAGACGTTCTGGGAAAAATCCACCCGGCCAGTCATCTATAAACTCGCCACTTTCATCGAGTCGCAATCGCTCGACTTGCGATCCTTTTGGACCACGGCGAACGTAGAGTATGGAGACATCAGAAGGGGATAGAATCTCTTCTCGAATCAATCGCTGCATTCTTAGCACCAGATGCTCGCTATGCGTTTCAACAATGAATCGATGACCACGCGGTTCCTGAATGGTTGCAGCAAGCAAGTCGCCAAGGTCTGCCTGCAACCGAGGGTGAATATGAACCTCCGGCTGCTCAATGGTGATGATCTGATTGTCACCAGCAAGGCTTTGGATAATCAAAGGCAAGATCTGACTAATACCAAAACCGACATCCGTTAACGCAACATCGACTTCGGTGCTACGCTGACGATCTACCAATCTAACTTCGTAAAGGTCGCGGGAATCTTCGCCTACTGGCTGCACCTTGATGTGATAACCGATCTCCAAACGGTCCATCCATTGATTCGCTTCCCGTACGACTTCCGGTCGGCGAAAAAGCAAGTCTGGTAGCTGATCTCCAGCGTAACCGACGTCATGTGGGCTCTTGCCAGCAAACGCGTATAATCGAGCAGGAGGTCTGCGGAATGGACCAAGTGGGTAGACGCTATCCAACATCCCCTCAAGCCGCCTGCCGGACTCGACAGCGTACGACATTAGGTCAAGGGTAAGTTCTCTCATTCTCAATCGAGATGGTCCGTAACGTCGGAAGGTCTCAAGTTCTGGCAATCCCGCTGTTTCACGATGTCGTAAAGGAAGCGGAATAAAGCCATCTAATGCAACCTTGGTTTGTGATTCCGCACGCATCATCCGTTTAACAAACTCCACTATGGAGAAGTTAGAGTCATAAAACTGAATGGCTTCATCAACTTGTAATGACCAAGTCTGTCGTTCACTATCGTCCACGTTGAAGATTGAAAGCTGTGTAGTGGAATCCTGGCTTTCCGATTGCAACTGCCGAAGCTCATCCGCAATCTTTTCCGACCTACGCTTGGTACGCTCGTAGATTTCCTGCCATAGCGACGGGTGGGGGCTAAGAAATACACATTGTGCAAATGTAGTCTCGTTCGTGGATTCTGGACGGTAGTTGCGAACAGGCAGTAGTCCATGGCTGAGCTTTTGCTGCTCTACGTCGGAGTAATCGATTGGTTCAAATGTTGCCACCAACTGAGCGAGTTCGGACGCATACAAAGAAATAGATTTGAGTTGAATCTCTTTACAATTAGATGGTCTATCGAACTCGATTTGAAAAGCAGTGTCGCCACGCATTCCATCTCGTGCCTCTCTTTGAAGACGTGAGCCCGAATCGATAAGGTCAACACGTATAGCAATGCGGCGATCAAGGTCATGATCGAAGACCATTTCCTTGAACCCACCTAGATCAACGATCCCTGAGTCTGCACGCGGAAGAACAACTGCTCCCGTATCCCGACCTTCACGAGATTGCTTGAGCAAATTCAACGCTTGAAGAATAGAGCTCTTTCCGGCACTGTTCTCGCCAAATATTAGCGTTATCGGTGCAAACTCGATGCGGCTGCGATCACCGAATGCCTTGAAATTTTCGAGTTCGATTGCTTTGAGCATTGTTAAACACCTTTTTCTGCCGATCAGTTCGGATTCTTGTCTTCAAGGCAATCTTTGATATCACCAAGATGCTTCCTGTTAAATTTCACCGTGGTATCTCTACCATCAAAACGGACCCCTACATCGCAGATCTCAAACTCGACAAGTTCCCCACCAATAATGCTGTCGAAAAGATCTTGCTGCAAATTCACGTCGTCATGCACATAGTCCTGATACAAATCTGCGCATACGGGGCAGAGAACTAGATTTAAGGCTGTAACTGCTTTCAACCTCTTGCCGCTAAAGTCGCCCCATTTGCGAGAGAACAAACTAATGACCTGCGCCGCTAGTTTTCCGTTCGACTTTATGAAGGGCATGGGGTCGAAGCAAATTTGGCAGAACAATGCTTCCTGTTCATCTTGGTACAATGCAAAAAGTGCTTCGCGATCGATTTCCGTTCTATAGGACAGAGCGACAGACCGAACCTTTTCCACGGAGTTTTTATGCGGAGCATCGGCCAATCGTTGACGAAGCTTTTTACCTCTGCGTTCGCGATTCGAATCACTCGAATCCGAGATTCTTGTACGATTGAATTCACGATTCTGCATCTGCCTAACTATGAGCTCAACCTCATCTCGATTCTTTAAGAGGAAGGGTGTCCATTGCTGAACGATTGCGAGTTCTTCAGTCGAGATACCTAATGCAGACGCAGCTTCTTTCGATTTAAGCGAGATTCCACCATCCAGTTTGGAAAGCAACTCATCATCCTTCGTCAAGGAGTCATGTAAACTGCTCACTTCACCAAGTTCTTTCGCGAAGACGAAACTTCCAGAGCTTGTGGGAATCCACGCTTTCTCTTGCAGTAGAACACCTGCTTCAGAAACTTCCACCTTCTCAGTTGTCGATGAAGCGGGAAACCCCTGCCTCGACGACTGTTGTACCTTTCCACAGATACGATTTGCGCTACCACGAAGCAAAATGTTCCATATGTATCTGCTACGTTCCAGAGTTGGATGACACAGCGCGAACTCTAAACCATCGAATGTCCATTCAGGGTTGAATCCATTCAGGCCACGAACATGCCAACCATGCCAATCACCACGATAAAATTCACGTCCAATTTCGCGAGGCTTGCCGCTCGCGACACCAATTGCAGTAAAAAACTTCTTGAGTTTCGAACTGGTATCCGCCGCGAGCCCATCGTATTTGTGAGAAACAAACCAAGTGTCTGGGTTGCCATCAAAGTACGTCAAGAGTCCTAGCGATTTAATGTAAGCATCGCTTGCAGATTTGAATTGGCACTTCCCATCTTTTGCATTGTTACAAAGGAGGCAGGCCGCTCTTCTAATCGCCGATTTATACCTATCACCGGTCTCCGGATTCTCAAATACTTTAGCCATTAGCAGGAGATCGCTAACGTTCTCTTCAAACGTAACATTTGCCTCCCTCTGAGAATATTTGGGGATAACAAGCAATTCGACCTGAGATGCAAGATCAAAGTCGTTGATTCCAATGAGACGTAAGTATTGTTTCGCCTCTTCATTCGCGGCAATTGCTTTTTTTACTATCTTCAGGTTTTGAGTGAACTTGCCACTTGCAGATAGATAAATGCGCTGCCTCTTTGGCTGGACATGTGCATTATCTTCAAGCCTTATGATCGGATACTGCTCCACAGCGTAAAATGCTTCGTGAGAGCGATTTAGTTTTGATAGGCGGGAATACAATTGGATGAACCAATCATCGGGTTGCTTGCTGAGCCAACTCATGGACACAGCTTCGTCCATGTGTTCGGCAGCTTCTTGCAACTCCGCATAGGACCACTCATCAATGTCCAAGCTGCTTAGAAAACGATCTTCGCGAGAGTTTTGCTGATTTGGCTGCGCGGACCAGCGAAGATACTGAAACTCAGAAAGCGCAGCGAGATCTTGGTCGCCAAGTCGAGTAACAATGTCTCTTGGCCCTTTCCGGAGGACAACAGCCCGCTTGTGCTTACCGCATTTTGTCGGTGTAAGAGCACAGGTCTGAAACTCATGAACCAAACGACGACGAATTGGTTCATAGAAATCGCTTAGTTCATCGGATGGTAGAGGAAGTAGGCTTAGAAATGAGACTGTAAGCAAGCCCGCGTCTCGTATTTGGTGCATAGCTTGTGCAAGTAAATCAGCTAACGCATCGCGCAGTTCTTCATTAACATTGCAATCGCGAACGCTGTCCCGCGCTACGGTTGAAGCAAAAGGGGCGTGCATGTGAAAGTGTAGTTTCGAGGTTTCCTTTACCGCTGGGAAATAGATACTTACGTTTCCGGAACGAACAGGAACTATCTTCCATTGATGTGTGTCGGCATCTTTAATCAACGATTGCTGTTTTCGAATGTCCGACTCAGATTCCTCGAGCTGAAACGCGAAAGAGATCCTACAGCTTTTCGGTTCGCTTTGATTCTCGTTGTCCACAATGACACGTTCACCATCGAATCTAAGCCAAAAAGTGCTTTCACATTTCATTTCCTTAGGATCACTGTCTGCTGACGAGTCCTGCGGTTCGCTCTCGCCCGTTTTAACAGTACGCAATTTCGCAAGTCGCTGTTTGGGTGAGTGCTCAAGTTGTGGCAGCGTCGATTCAATTCGAAGAATGCCCTCTCGCAATGCAGATCGTTCAATACTACCGCGCCTGCCGTCAGGCAATGCGAATTTAAGGCACTTGATGTATGAGAGGAAAAGAAGAGTTGTGTTTTGAAGGTCGCACAGCCCACGTTGTATTTCCTGAACTGCTGCGGTGGGCGCTTTCTTTGGATGGTTGAACGGGAAGACGAAGACAGTTTTTCCATCGCATCCAACCGGAATTACGTTATCAGTATCCGGTACCACAAGGTCTCTAATACTAAAATGCACCGAGCCGGAGTGAACCTCAGGTGTTTCTGTGTAGGCAAAGACCGCTTTGAAACCGACGCCGAACTTGCCAATTGAAGTTGGGTCGTTCCGTTTCGTGCTCGCTCCAATGCTTGTTATCGAATCGACGTCGGCGAAACTGAATACTCGCTTCCCGTTGTGTTCGAACTGTAGGCGATCATTGAATAACTTAAACTCGACTGTGGTTGCGCGTGCGTCTTCTGCATTTTGTAGCAGCTCATAAATAAAATGGGCGTTCTCGGGATAAAGCTCAGTTAGGAGATTACGTATTCCTTCCCCAAATTTGTTTTCTTCGTTTGCATTTACCCACCGTTGACGCTTATCTGAAAGAGCGGCAATTTGGTTGAGTATGTTTGCCGAAACTGCTGGCTGTGGCATGCCTTACCCCCGCTTTATCTCGATGGTTCCAATCATGATGCGCTCCGTCGTGATGTCTGCTTGCTCCGAGCTTCTGGTTAGCTCTGCTGATCTTTCTTCGTATTCCCGGTTTGCACGGTCGATTTCTGATTGTCTCATTCGACGAATCTTTTCTTCCGTTGCTGTACGCAGGCGATCTTGCAACATCGCAATGCGACCGTCATGGCTTGCGTTCAGGCTTTGCAATTTAAATCGTGCCAAATCAATGATCTTGTTGCGATAACCATCCAGCTCACCTTTCCATAATTCGTAATGCCGCTTTTCCAACTCTTCAATGTCAGCATCATCGACAGATCGCTCAATGTCTTCTGCATCTACCGCCCGTTGAAGTAAGCTGAGCACCCGGCTGTCTACGCTCTCGTCTTTCGCGATGACTCGGATATCCAAGTCTCGCCGCAGTCCTATCAACTCCCACTGAAAGACGGCGAATGGATGAACGCCAACGGGAAGGTCAGGGTCTGTAACCGTTAGATGCACTTCCGCATTATCCACGGCATCAAGGGCACCGGCAGCTTGACGCACAAGTGGATGGACGGGAGTAACAAGCTGCGCGGACCTATTTTCGTTTGCGCATTTTCCATCGAAAGTGATTGCCAAATGCGGTTCGCTTCCCTTTAACCATTTTTCCCAATCTCGGATGGCATTGCTTCCCTTGCCCGAAAGTTGGCGAGCGTCATGCAATAACTGTTTACGAACGGCTTCGTTCGCTCGCATCGTTTTCATCGGGCTCTCACCAAGTATTGTCGCCGAGCCATCGAAGGTTGCAAGATAGTTCGAAATCAAGTTGCTCATGGCCGTCGGCTCTAGCCAAAAACTAGAAGCATCCTGAACCTCTTCCTCAAAATTTGGCTTCGCTGGCAACTCAATTCCGAATAGCTCTTGCTGTCGTGTTTCCAGCTTTTCCTCTTCCTGAATTTGACGAATCTCATTGTCTTCAAGTTGCTGTAAGCGTTCGCGGACTTCTTCTTCGGTTAACTCTGACTTAACCGCGATGTCTTGCAGCTTACTGGCGATCTTCCCGAGGATTTCTTCGCTTGCACCAATGGCCTCCTCAAAGACCCCAATTCGCATGAGGCAACGTTCGTAGATTTCTGCATCAACAGTGTCAGGGGTAATCATGTTGTAGATGCTGACGAAATCACTTTGTTGGCCGTTTCGGTCAATACGTCCTATTCGTTGTTCTACTCGCATTGGATTCCATGGCAGATCGTAATTGATCATGCAGTCGCAGAACTGATAGTCCAAACCTTCGCACCCGACCTCAGAAAACAAGACGGCATCAAGTGCCTCAGGATCATCTTTCGGTTTCTCGAATCGTGCTCGAACCTTTGTTCGTTCTTCGTCTGGTATTCCGCCATGCACAAGCCCAACTCGAATTCCAGCTTTCTTTAAGCCTTCGTACAAATAGGCCAATGTATGTCTGAACGAACTGAAGATCATCACTCGATGATTCTTGTACTTCTTGCCATCCTGTTTCTGTTGAACAAGCTCGACGGCCTTCTTTAGCTTGGGGTCATCCGGCACCAGACTCTTTGCCATAGCCACTACAGCTTTGATTTTCTCGGCAATTGTTTCCAACTCATCTGAATCAGGACTAAGCTCATCTACATCAACTTCTGAAAGTTCTTCTTCGCTGACATATCGAGAAAGGATGTCTTCGATGAATGGTGCCAACCCAAACAAACAACTTGCCGCTTGGCGACGGATGGTCGTCATCATGAATTTCACGTGCATTGATCCGTGCAGGTTAGCAAGAATCTCTGCCTGCACTTTCAGTAACGCATCGTGAAGAGCACGTTGTGGTGGAGTGAATTCAATAGAAACAGTGGTGGGAGTCCGTTTCGTGAAATTTCCAATATCTCTACGTCGCGTTCGGTTAATGATTCCGGCAAATGTGTGTAGTCCTTCAATTTGGCTTATCAAACGCACGCGATCATGGTCAGTGATCTTTGGCAATGCCAGGGTCTTCATGATTTCGTCAACTTCCGGGTTGTCAGCAAACATCGTTTGCCCCCAAGGCGTAGCCTGAGCCTTTTTTAGCTGCTCCTGTGCCGAGTTGTTCCAGCCCTTCGTTGTAGTCCGGGCGTGACTGGCTGCGGCATTAATCATCGGATTGGGTTCTGACATGTGATTGAAACTGTCACGATCAATCACTACATCCGGTCGAAGTAGATTCAACAGACTGTAAAGGTCATTGTTGCCTAGTTGCAACGGCGTGGCTGTGAGAAACACCGCTGCTTCGGCATTGTCACAGAAAAAACGGACGGCTTCGTGAGCATTGGTATCCGAGTTCGAAATGCGATGGGCTTCATCAACAATGACGAGATCGAACTTGGGTGCTGGATCGAGATCAATCAGGCATGGTTTGCCAGTCTTCTTGCCCTTTAGAGTACCGCTGATGATCTGCTCATTGAGAATCGAGTAAGGTACAATTCCGAATCGATGGTTCTCCGGCCACTCGCCATCGAGATCACATTCCGAAACGCAATGTCGCAACATCGCTCCATCGAAGTGTTCGAAAGTTTGATCGAATCGTTTCATCTCCGTTTGCCATTTTTTCTCTGTGATCAATGGTCTTGGGCAGATGATCAACACCGAATTGATATCCTGTCTGGCTTGCAACTCTCGCAGGATTAGACCGGCCTCGATGGTTTTCCCTACTCCAACACCATCTGCGATCAGTAGCCTTGGTCGATCCGCCCGAATGAATCGCAACACTGGTCGAAATTGGTAAGCGACGAAATCTATGCGTGCCGCATTCAACGAATAGAGCGTTGAAGTTCCCGGATGGTTTATATAGCGAGCAGTCAGCAAAGCGCGGCATTCACTGGCAGACAGCGTCTTCTTCGAACCAACACCGCTCTCGTCGGCGATCAATTGTGATGCAAAGAACGTCCGAGACTTACCATCAAGGAACACCGTGTATTGCACTTCCGGGCCAGAATCATTGATGTCAATTACGGCCCCGCACTTGTCAGGCTGGGACTGCAATCGAACAACTTGGCCGCGTTCAAAGTTGAGATATCGATTCATAAATGTATTCAGATTAAAAATTGCAATTATTGCGACCGGAAGTATCAGCTTAGTTCGCAGGCCAACCGGTCGAGCAAAGAGATGCAAAGCATCATCGTTGAAATTGCCACATCGAGCGTAACCGGGTCAATATAACCGTGCATCTTTCTATTCCGTAGGCAATGAATAGCATTTATCAACGCATACGTATCCATTGACACTGACTTTGTTCTACGTTGAACTCGCTCTTTGCTTCCAGTCAGTAATTCGAGGAGCCCACACTGGAGTGCTCTATCATCACGCGAGAGTGTAAGCAGCTCGCCCCGTTGTTTCTGCCCTAATAGCTGGGAAACGACTTTGTTCTGATGATGATTAGCATCTCGCCAGTATTCGAGAAGATCTTCCGAGACGATTCGATCTACACCGATTTCGTGATTCATAATCAAATCGAGTGCTTTGTCCTCAATGTCAGTCAGATTGATTAAGCAATCTCCCGGATTATCTGGGATTCCTAGCATAGCGTTGGAAACCCACCGGTGCAAGTCATTGTCAACTACAGGAATCTGTCCAAGACGAATCCGCAGTACGTCACCAATATTGGAACGGAAGTCATCTGGGGCTTTGAAGAGCCGGACAAGGCTACCCGAGTCACCGGATGTTCGGCTGAGATACTCACGCATCAAGTGGCAACTTGGCTTTAACTTGTTGCGATGCACGTTTGCAAAGCCACGAGCTTTCAACGCATCCGTGGTATTTGTGCCAATTGCTTGGGTTGTTGCTTCACCGTTTTGCACAAGTGTCCGATAGGCTTCCTGAACCTCCTGTGGACACTCATTCCAAATGGAATGCAACGACCGCCTGACTTCCTGAACCATGCCAGTAGCGGCTTCAACAACGCTGTCATTGTCGATCGGAGCCGAGTAATCACCAGCGGCTAGGCGATTCAACAGTTCAATTACCAACCTTGGATGCCCACCAGTCCAGTTGGTGACTTCCGTTTTGCCTCCACCGGTTAAGTTCAGGTTCGAAATTTCCAACAGTGCATCTCGATCGATCTCATCGAATGGCTTGACGTAGACTTCGTCGAAAATGTTCCAAAACTCGCTCGTGCTGGCTTGCTCATTACGAATCAACAGATCCAGCGGGGCTCTCGTGGCAGTCACGATCTTATGCTTCTTGCCGTCGATGATGCTTCGCATTTGGTCCCATAGATGGACAGACAAGTTTTCCTGCCCCAAAGGTTTGTCCAGCCCGTCCCACAACATCAACAGCGGTTCATTACCCTCATCCAGAAGGTCGGTGATCTCTTTGAGATGCGAAAACGATTCTTCCTTCAAATACTTCTGGTAGTCCGAATAGTCTTTGGGGTGACTCTGCATCACGTCGTGAATTTGCCTACACAGCCCGGAGATGAATTCTGCGTCGGTTGTTGGGCAAACATGACCAAGGTGCCAATGTACGACCAGTGAATATGGAGACTCATCGAGATCGACCGCTCGATCGGCAATCGCCTTCAAAAGAACTGTCTTGCCGATCCAACGAGGTCCGATTACTGACAAGTTGCTAGGTGTTGCCTTGGACAAAGCACCCCACACCTCGTCCATGAAGCCCACCCTCGCAAGCATCGGATGGATGCCATCACCACCAGTGGGAAAAACTGCGTCATTCATCTTCTGCGTCCTCCGTTTCCGCACTCTCTGCGCGTGCCTTGCTCATCAATCCCGTGTAATCCAGTGTGTCGATCCACAGGCCCATTAGTGGAACCGTAAGCGAATAGCTCTCGCCATCATTTGCGCCTGAAAAATCCAACAGCTCCAAATCCGTCAACCATTCCAAGTCAGCGGTTAGGTCTTCTTCGGGAACCTCAATGCCATGAGCACTGAGCTTCTCACGAATAACCTGCAAGCGGAGTGGGTCTGGTCCGTCCGCCTCTCGATGGCATAGCGCAAGAATGAATCGCCTTCGGTCCGTGCCTGCGTACTTGAATAAGTCGTTGAAGTGCCGATTCTTCAGCACCTCTTTTGCTGCGTCGTTAACATGGTCAGTCGTAATCGAACGAATGCCAGTTGACTTGGCGGTGCGGAAGATGCTTTCACACAAGCATTGCAACAAGTAAGGCTGTTGAGCTGCCAAGTGAATAGCGCGTGCAATGGCGTTCGGCGCGTAAACCAGTTGTCCCGCTACGGGTTTCGTAACAAGCGTCCGTGCGTCCTCTTTGGACAAGGATGTCACGTCGAATGGTGTGCCAAGGCCGTAGAGGGCGCTGAAATACTCTTCACGAATCCTTCGAAATCGCTTCATTGATGTGAGAATTGCCGTCAGACGTGATTCTGACTGAAGCAGGAATCGCAGATTCTCTGGAACCTGCGGCGAAGTGATGCCACTGTCGATGCCCTCCTGTAATTTGTCGAACTCGTCCAGCAGTAAGAGCAGCCGGAGATTGCGCGCTTCAAGCCAGTCCAAGAGCACTTCCATGTATTCACGGAAATAGGTGAAAGGAGCGTCATCCTTAATTGCCGCACGGACAGTATCCACGATGCCCGGCTTGCCGCGTTTCAGTTCCGAGCCGTCTGGTAAAAGCACTTCACCAACATTGCGCTGAATCGATTTGGCTGTTTCGATGGCGATGCCACGAAACACTTCGACGGTAGGTACACCCTTGGCTTTCTCTTCGCTGTCGCCTTCGGTTCCTTGAAAGCTGGTGTAGACACCAATCCAACCCGGTATCGATTCACAGCCTTCGAGATGCCACAGGATGGAGGACTTCCCAGCTCTTCGGTTCCCTTCCAGCAATGCGACATTGCCGCTGTCGCCGATTTGGTGCCGAATATCATCAAGTAGCTGGTCACGTCCAACAAATACATCTTCCCGGTCAACCTTGACAGGATTGCCCGTTATGTAGGGGCTTCGTTTCAACGGCTCGGTTGGAAGTTCATTTACTGTGCCTTGTTCGAGTTCGACTTTGCCGAACTCGATACCAAGTTCACGTTTATCCGCTGTTAAGTTTCCCGCGAGGTTTCGTGCGGTCCAATTCAGGGACCATTCGGGATCGCTCCATCGCAACGCAGTGACAGTGTCGTCTGAATGGGATTGATCACTTCCTTCGAATTCCAATTCAACGACGTTACCGGGTGAGAAGAACGTAATCTCCGCTGGTAGAACGGCGGTCATCGGAGGATTGAGGGTAAAGGACACATCGCGGAGTGGTACACGTCCTTTATTTTCAACCGTCAGCTGAAGCCTCAGCGTTCCGTCCTCGCCCTCAGTTGCATTCACAACGTTGGTAACGATCTGAAAATCTGCGATCAGATGTTTTGTGTACGAATCGATCATATTCAGAACACGCAAAGTCAACTGTTTAGCACGTTCCTGATTGGGGAGATTTCCCTCGATATAATGAGTTGACTGAAACAGTTTGACTTCGATTGATTGCAAGACGCTGATCAGCGCAGCCGGATCGGGAATCTTTGAAACGCCCTTCAACGGCTGTGCGGCCTCGCAAAAGTCCAGCGCCCATGGAACCAATGGGCTTTGCTCGCTAAGGCTTTCGACAGTGTCGCTTCCCGGCCCGACATCAAGCCAGCAAGCTAGGCAGTGAGTGGAAATGCCAGCAGAATAGTTCTCCGGGGCATTCAAGTAATTTGAGGTGTAATCCAAGTGATATGGATGCTTGCACTCCTTACAGACCCTCACAGGACACTCAGACCCCGCAACGTCCTCCAGCAACTCAAGCACCCTTCCACTAGCCAAATCACCTTCGTAGCCCTCCACGCTTCTCAGGCGGCTTGACACCCAGTCGTTAAGTTCCGAAGCCAATGACTGTGAATCGTCTTCGCTCAGCAATTCAGCAAGATACGTCAACGCATCAACACCAAACTGTCGATGCCGATCGGCGATTCGTTGCTGGATCTGCAGGGGAGGCAATGCCACTGGAAGATCTTTGATTGCGCGGACAGACAGATTCTTTGCGGCTGAACCGCGTGAACGATCCTCCATCCAAGCGTTGGCTTCCGAGCCTCGCAGGTATGCCAACAGATAATGCGGATCAATCGTTCCTTCCTTGACACGCAGGACAAAGAAGCCACTGGCTGCGATAGCACCGACTGCACCGTCACGCACGATTCCGACTTTACCAATTGTTCCCGACTTGGAAAGCAGGATGTCGCCTGCGCAAAGTCTCCATTTTTCGTCGATCGTAGAAGCTACGGCTGGAATCAACCAAGAAGATCCGCGTGTCGCCTGTCCCTTCTCTACATCCTTGATGCGAACATACGGAACCGGTGTATCGGCGAAGTCGAACGGACGCTGAGGGTTGATTTCCTCACGCTCTACATCTGGGAAAAGCGTTTGGCCGGAAGGTTCGTAGTTCGACTTCGGCGGCGACTGCATTAGATCATTGGCCCGAATGTTTCGTCCGGTTATGATTTCGCAGCACTCGCCCAACAGACGAAGTTCAGCTTCCTTTGGAATCGAATCGAGAATTCGTTCGAGACCGCTGCGGTTCCGCCGCTTGGGTGTCAAGTCATACTCGTTCTCTGCAATTTCAGAGATCGTTACGTCCCATGAGTGAAGATTGTCAGTCTTGGATGACTGAACTGCGTCAACAATTTCGCCATATTCCAAGAACGATCCTGCCGTTCGCTCATCGATTTCATGCTTGTCGAGGCTTGGCTTAACCATCCGCACACGCTCGGTTGAGCCACCCTTGCGGATCAGCAAGATGCACGTTTCGATCGAAGTGTGGGGGCTAAACGCTCCTTTGGGCATTGCGACGATGGCTTCGACACGATGCTCGTGCAAGAGCCACTTGCGAAGATGTTGCTCACGTCCACCACGAAACAAAAGGCTGGGTGGGACGACCATGACGCACCGTCCTCCAGGGCGCAGTTTTGAAAGCGAGTGTTGAAGAAACAGTGACGACGAGTCCTTGGTGTGAATCGGGTAGCGTTCCTCCTGACCGTGCAAGTCAATCTTCATGCCCCATGGAGGGTTCGCCAATACAACATCGATTCCTTTGGTCGCATGATAACGTTCTGGCTCCGCCAGACTGTTACCGTGCTCAAGATGTGAGTCACTGATGCCTGACAATCCAAGCCGTGTGACACCGATCATGAATGCGGTGGAGCTAATCTCCATACCTGCGATGTCCAACTGCTGCTGAATTTCGCCGAAAGTCGCACGATCGACTGGATGCGTGGTGCGTTTCTTTACACTCTCCAGTGCGGTAGTCAGCAAACCAGCGGAACCGAAACATGGGTCATAAACCGATTCGCCACATTGCGGATTCGCCATTTGAACCATCAGGTTCGCGATTTTAGTTGGTGTTAAAAATTCACCGGCAAATCGGTCGGTATTTTTCTTCAGAACTTCATCCAACATGTTACGAATAGCACGACGATCGGCTGGCGTCTCAAAAGGCTGATGAGCCAACCATTCAACCATCCTTCGTGCAAATTCGACTGAATGTTGTGAAAGTTGAACGATCGCATTCGCTGCGTGGCGAGCAGTATTGGCAATCATCCGATTCCGGGAGAGTGCAAAGTCCCCCACAATGTCCGGCAAGCGTCGAATTGTTTCCTCGAATCTGTACCGTGATTGATCGGACAGCTCCTGCCATTTAATTCGTGAAATTGACCGAGGCTGATAACTAGGATCTTCAAACGCAGCAACCGCTTCGCACTCCGCTTCTTCGAAATACGCCCAACGCAAAAAAACCAGTGCAGCGAACGCTACATTGAACTCGGCTGTTGTCATATTGCCGCGAATGCTACCAAGCATTAGCAAGGAATCCAGCTCAGATTTGGGAATGTGTTGTCTGCTCATTCGGTATCGCCTCCGCTGGAGACAACCGGTCCGTAAATCTTTTCTTTGATTGCTTCAAGGTCTGCGCGCAGTTTCTTTGGGCCACCATATTTTGATGTCAGTGTCTGGAAGCTGCCGAATTGACCGACGAATGGCGGGAGTTGGTAAGTGTTCCCGCGTTCCAGCGCATCGATGCCGTAGAGAGAATAGTGGTCGAGGGCGACCCGCCAGAATGCGAGCTTCCAAGAGCCAGCGTTTCCATCGCTCTCAAAAGAGTTTTCCTTCAGTTCCAATTTTTTTCGAAGCCACGTTCCTTCAAAACCCCAGAATTGTCTGACACGATCCTTACGAGTAGCAACGTCTTCCACTCCGAATCCAACTTTGGCCAGAACGTCAACATCATCAACCCCGTGCATCCCTAGCCGATGGGTCAGCGTCTCAATCAGAGTCTGACCTCCTAACTCCTCAATAAATCTTGAACGCTGATCCCGTGACGCCCAGATCTTAAGCAGATGCTGACGACTGTTCTTGGATAGATTACGAATTGACTGACCAAGTTCTCGAAGATCGTTTGGTTCAACCATCTCAGGTACATGATCCGAAGTGTCAACAATAACACTTCGCTCCGAGCGTTGGACGATCGCTCGGTCGTTCTCGGGAGCCCCCATCCAATCTGTGTCAAGAAAGCGAACGGAATCACAGTAATCGAAAACGGTGAAGTATCGCTTGCTGATTGCGTCACAAGGCAAAGCACCAAGGGCAACCAAACTGCTGAAAACTGCTGAGTTGGCAATCGGACGAGCCAACACGACGTTCGTTACATCAGGAATGCTGACTTTGGAAAGCAGGTCCACTGAAACCGCCACGCGAGGACTACCCTCGTGACCAATTTGAAACTGTTCGATCAGCGTTTGGCTATCGCGATGTGAAGCTGAGACATGTGCTGCAAACGAGGGGTCTCGTGATACCCGTTGCAACTCCGCTGCCATCATCTCCGCGTGACTGTTGTTCACGCAAAAGACGATTGACTTTCGTTGATTCTCGTCAAAGCGGCTCAATGCCTTCCACAAATCAGACGCAATTGTTCTCGTCTGCTCGGCTGTCACAATGCTCCGCTCTAACTGTTCGTCGAGCAGAAATTCACCGTCGGGGATTTCCAGAGTTGGCAAGCGGGATTCGAGCAGGAAAGGAAGCAAGTATCCGTCATTGATGGCTTGTGCCATGCTGTATGCGAACACAGGTTCACCGAAATACTCAAATGCCTTCAGATGAGGCGCATCCATCGTCCCCAGCTGTAGCGAGTTCTGGAAATGCGAAAGGATTCCTCCCCAGCTTCCGAGTGCGGATTGACAGTCGTCGAAGACAATCAGATCGAAGAAGTCGTTACTGTAACTCTCGTACAACTTTCCCGAACCGCCATCACGACAGAGCATCTGCAACGTACTGAAGAAAACGCTGTGGTGGGGGTCAGGCGTTGAATGCCCGTCCACAATGAATCGGGTATCACCGAATCCTGCGAAGCAGTGATATGCCTCATCGACGCGGTGACGACGGTTCGTAACAAATAAGACTCGACGATTCTTGAGCACGTTAGTACTCAACAGTTTCCAGATCAGCTGGAAGATGGTAAACGTTAAACCAACATTGGGCGACATCAACAAGCTGGCACGGCGATTCCCGTTCGCAAAGTGCAGCAACGTCGCCAAGATGGCTTGTTCTTGATACCGTTGGATCGTTGTCGGGTGAGCCTCATCGGTGAAAGGCTCCGCTGCAATAGCCTGTCCCCAACCGGTTGACTTCAACGGAATGTTTGACTGGCTGATCAGTTCTTCGGGCGATGGCGGGGCGTCAAGCAGGTGAGTTTCACCGGATGTGAGGTTACTGACTGACCAGCGCTGACCATTGGTTGCAATCGCAAATACCACTCCAGCACGGCGAGCAATTGCGGTTGCTTGTTCCGTAGCGGCTTGCAGATCAACCGCTCCGCGTTTTGTTTCTACGACGGCAAGTGAGATGCCTTGGAATCGCAGCAGATAATCTGCACGAGAGACTCGCTCACGTTGATCGTCACCGGTAATCCGAAATCGTCCCGGCACAACCATAGCCTCACGCTCGAACTCCCAACCGGCATTCGCCAGTGCTTGTTCGATCTGATTGCGGAGGTGGTTTTGTTCGTCCAACGACATTTCAGTTTCCAGTGTGCTCGACCACTTCGTGGCCGATTGAAGTTATCACTATTGCTAACAAGATTTTCGGGTCGGGTTCAGTCAACCGGTGGCTGACTTCCTGAGCCTACTTCTCGCCCTTCTTCTTTGATGGTGTCTGAGCCAACGCACTTGCTGCCGCTGACTTAGATGCCTTGCTTGTGCGACCGTCTGTCAGAGTTTTAGAAGCTGCTGAGGCCGCCTTTTGGCTCGTCTGTCGCTTTGGTGCTCCGGTCTGTGACAACGCGCTTCCTGCGGCTGACTTTGATGCCTTGCCGGTCGAACCGGATGACAACGTTTTCGATGCCTTCTTCGCCACCGGCTTGCTTGTCACTTTCGAGTTCTTCTTTGCCATGATTCTTTGATCCTGTGATTTCTTGATTTGCAACTCGATCAATTCGAGTCTTAAGTGTTCCTTAGGCAATCGCTGTGCCAAACATGTTTAGTCAGGCAAATGCCGTGTTTTCGACCGCATTCGATTTCGTTCAATGCGGTGACATACAACTGTAGTTGTGCTGACATAATCCTCGTTGTGATTTTGCCAAGTTCATTGATCATCTGCATCAGTTGGTTCATTTGCGGCACCGTCTGATTTTGCACGAGAATAGGCTCGGCAACTGTCCTTGAGCGGGCAATCTGGATTCTCTTCAAGATCAAACCATTTATAGGACTTGCACACGCCACCGTTCGTATCAATTGCCTCGCTCGGGCGGACCACTCGCTGGTAGAATCGTCCGCCAAATATTCCACACATCTGTTCAATGGGCTCGTCGTTCAATGTCCGATTCAGTTCATGAAAGACAGCGCCGAGCAACTCATTGATTACATCGAAGTAATTCTTGATCACCCCCATCACGTTTTCGATGACTAAGCTCTTGCCCGGCGAGCCCAGTCCGTCGTGCATGTAGGTAACGCAGTCCGATTTGTCCTGCCGATGACAAGACCCAACGTTCGAGTGCGTTATCTCGTCGCGAAGCTTGAGCAAGTCGAAATACCAGTCCTTGGTCTTCGCAAGGGCTTCACGGATTGCGACTGGCACCTTCTCATCAATTTCGCCATTGAAGGCTTTCTGAAAGGTTCCTCGCGTCGATTTCCTAATTCCTCCGTGGCTAGGAAAGACACCGCACAGCACAGCTCGACAACAGTCCAGAACGGAATACTGCTCACAGAAAACCGACTCAATGACGGCTGCGAGTTCTTTAGCGTTGTGGGCTGGTGAATAGCCGTGCTCTTTGAGTTGCTTCTCATCCTGATCCAGTCCCGGAGCAAGCCGTTGCGCGAGCTGGAACAGGTAACCTGCTTTGCTGTAGTGGCCGACAATTCCACGAAGACGTTTTTGCGTCATCCTGTCGAATGAATAGGTCGTGCTCCAAAACTGGGTGAACCGCTCAACTTCACCCCAGTGCTGTGGTGCAAAATGAAGAAGGTTTGCGGTTGGGCGTTCTTGCTTTTCAGTCATGGCCCAATCCCCACAACATTTTCGAAAAGCGACGTAACCGAGCAAAAAACACATTTCACCCAGTAACCGACACCGTTAGCCAATCTCTTCGCAGTCTTCGTAATCATGCCCGCACCGTTCATCCTCGTACTCGAACAAAAATTGGTTTTGATCGAGCAACACAAATACCGTCCTTGATAATGAAAGCCTCAATCCAATGTGTTCCGGCGTACCCCGTCTCTTCCCAACGCACATCGCCTGAGTCAAAAGGGAGGCGATCAAATCCGCCACGCAGCCCATCGACAGAACGAGCTTCAGCCCCAGTGTTTACAACCTGCCATCGGACCTCATAGGGCTGTCGAACGTTCGTACTGGCTACGAATTTCAATGCGACGCCCTTTGGGACTGGCTTGCTCGTGAGCTTCCAGAGTTTCTTTCGACCATTGATCCGGCGATAGACATCTCCACTGACACTGACACGAGCTTGCGGATTGATAATCTCCCTGAACACAGGTGGCTGGCAATGACTTGTATCAGCCAATGCTGGAACTGAGATCCCAGACGAAACTGATTTAATCATCAACGAACTTGGCTGATACCCAAGGCTTGACGCAGCGCGTGAAACAGAATTTCGGCCAAGCGGTCCTGACAGTGCACTTGCCGATTTCGTCATCGACTCTTTCTGTGACGCTGACACGAAATCATCGTGGACCTGTTCGAGCCAGCCGAAGAAAGCCTCTCGGCGTTCGGGATACTCATTCCACTTGTCTGCGAAGTTCTCGTCGGGATCAACGGGATTCTCCACCCACCATTTACCGTCTTCACGACGCTCAACAAAGTTGGGCATGTTCTGAACGATATCAGTAAGTGCATCGAATAGATCAGCCTGATTGGAGTATGCGTGCGCGGCCAAGGTCGTGATGATGACGGACACGGGCCGGTTCTTGTAATCGTCCAGAAAGTGAATATCACGATGTCGCTTCAGCAGCTGGACGACTCGCTGAAGCGGAGTCTTCACCTCATACTCAGGCACCTCCTCGATGCTCATTTGATAGCTCTTCGCCATCGCGGCACGCTTTGCTCGGAACACAACCTTCATCTGTTCCTTGAACCACTCTGCGTAGTCGATGGGATTGCTGTACTGCCAAAGTCGCAGCTCCGTGTCAGTCAGCAATATTCCGTTCGGAAGTCGATCCACGTTGGGAATCACCGGCAGTACATCCATGTGGAACGGTTCGGCGTAATCCAAAATCCAACACCGGCGGGACGGTTTAAGGATCTTTTTGATGTCCGCGCGTGCTTCCAAACGCTTGCCGACACGTTCCTTAAGCTCTTTTTGGGTTGTATTTTCCTTTTTAATCTTCAGATGACAGACTAGATCGATGTCGTACTCGTCTGAGTCGTTGATTGGCTTGACCATTGTCCCCAAACGAAACGACCCCTGCGGGAAAATATCTGGCTCATACTGAGCCAGCTCCGAATCCTCCTGAGCCAACCACTCGCCAACGTCCGTGTATTTTAGGACGGCGTCTTCATACAAGTGATCTGGGATGTCGAGATCGTCAGCGATTGCCCGAAGGAGATCATCGAGTTGTTCTTTCATTACCATTTGCATTGCTTAGCCTCCTTTTAGATTGCTACGAATAAAGCGGTTCGTACTCAGCTGCCGTGTGAGCAACGAACTTGTCCTGAAATCTGGGCATCAAAATACGACTAACGTGAGCGGCCTTTCCAACGAGGTCATCTGCCTTGTGGACGCCGTCCAATGAGAATTCATCGGAAGCAACTTGAGGATTCCACCGTTCAACGCGTTCTTTGCCAAGAAGGAAAGATGCCTGATTGTGGACGCCAATACTCTGGCCTCGCATGATCACGTCAGCCGCTGTCTTCGCCCAAGACAATAAGCCGCCAGTGTTCAGCTTCTTATGTCGGTGGTTAACAGCATCTGACGTTCCGACACTGAAAACATGGATTGCTTCAAGAGGGATATTGAGAGTCCCGTAAGCTTCGACGACACCAACCATCGTCGGATTGTTGGCCCAGACGCCACCGTCAATCAGCCGCAAACTGTCCACATGGCGGGAGCATGGAAAGAAAGTGGGCGCTGCACTGGTAGCCAAAGCCACCTTCCAGAGTGGAACTTTCCAGTCCCGTTTAAGTCGTTCGGCGTGTGGCGTTCGGAAGATATAAACATCATCTTCACCCAAGTTGTATGACGGAATCACAATTCGTTTTGTGCAGTCAGCCAGACGTTTGTCCTTAAAGCAATTCTCAAGAGCAGCCTTTAGAGGTTCCTGAGCGAATTTGTTCTTGAGCCAGTGCTGCCATTTCACTCTAAATCCGGACGGAAAGATCTTCGGCCCTTTGGAGAGATAAAACTCTACAATCTCACGCGGACGCATTCCAATGCCTAGACCGAGTGCGATGATCCCACCTGTCGAAGTTCCGGTAATAAGATCAAAATGATCAACGATTCGAATATCGAGATCCTCTTCGATTGCTGCAAGAACAGCGGCTGAGAACAGTCCTTTTATGCCGCCGCCGTCTAAGGACAGAATCTGAAAGCGTTGCTCGTCCATGAATTACAACTCCCCCTTGAAAGCACGTTGAATCAGGGAATTAAAGAGGTTGTCTGCCTCCCGTTCCGCATCAGCGTATTTTTCTTTTCGTCGTTCAAGTTCGCTGACGCGAGCGGCGAACTCTTTTTGGAGTGCGATTGGTGGCAGAGGAAGTGGCAACTGCTTCAACTTTACGCCAGTGAGGTGGGCAATCGTTGCCTGTGATGTTAGGAACCCAAAGCCACCGCTGCGCCCCGTTTGCCACAGAAAGTGCAGAACGTACTCGGGAACAGCCATGTCAGGTTTGGGACGGACTCGGTGAAGCGCTTTTTGAAAGTAGCACTCGGTAAGTTCATCACGCCAAATCGCTGCACGCCCCACTTCACCGCCCTCACAGACCAAGAGGTCACCGTTCAGCAGGCGGAATTCCTCTTGATCAGCTCCATTGAAGTCCATCTCGGAAACTTCACCGAGGCTAAATCGATTCCATTGGACATTGGTATTCCGCAAATAGGGCCGCAGATGTTTTCCAGTCTGCTGCTTGGCGTCCAGCATCTTCCCAAGCCTCGACTCACAAGCATCACCAAAAGGTACAACAGGCCAGTTCTTTGTATTTGTGACGACGAATCCGAACATTTCCGAAAATAGACTAGGAATGCACGTCGCGAACATGAGCGAGGCTTCTTGCCGCTTGCGGCGGATGGCGTCGGCTTTGTCGAGGATGTTGGCGATCCGCTTCTGCTCCGATAGCGGCGGTAGCAGCACTTTGAACCGCTTAACCGTGGGCATGTAAATCGTCTGGTGCGTGCTGCCCTGCATCTCGCTCGCGAATGTTGGCCCCGACGCTTTGAATGCCTCGTACAGGTATTCCGGCAAAAGATTTGGCCCACAAACCCAATCAACGAAATCCTGACTCGTAGCCATCTCGCGACCCAGTATCGCAACATTGCCTACCGAGGCCGTCCGGCAAAAAGCAACCGTACCTTTAGGAAGCATTCGAGCCGACGAGTTGTCAATTCCGAGCATCGTAGGCTTGTCGATAGTGTCTTCGACATATCGAGACTTCATGCCGCGAATGTCTTTTAGCGATAGCCACGGAACATCCCCATCCATCCAATACTCTGGAATTTTCCGGCTTGGCGTGTGTCCGCTTTCGAGGCGCGCCACTTCTTGAAGATCAACCCAACGCCAGCCTTTTGGAATAGGTTCATTATTGCTGAGTCGCGTCTTGATCGGTGAAGCGTAGTAACCGTTGGTTGTACTCATCCGAGTAGTGCCTCCAGTTGGTCGAGATCAGACGCGATCTCTGCCTCCAGTTTCTTCAGCCGACGAAGAATAATCTTGGGCGAATCGTAAACTTCTTCCTCGTGAACGACCTCCTTGTACCGGTTGATGGAGAGATCGAACGCGTTCTCTTCGATCTCCGACTTCGGAACGAAAAAGGCGTTCTCAGTGCGATTCTTGAAGTGTTTCTTCCCGGCACCGCCCTTCCATTTGGGCCACGCTTTCCGCAGGACATCCAAGTCCTGCCAGTCATCCGCAGCTCCGATCTTGTCGCGTTTGTCGTCGAGTGTCTTGCCGTCTGCCTGCACATCAAAAAAGAAGACATTGTCAGTCTGACCTCCCTTGGTAAAGAGCAAGATCGCGGTACTAACTCCAGCGTAAGGTTTGAATACACCAGACGGAAGTTTGATGATCGCTTCGAGTTGGTTCTCCTCGACCAACATCTTGCGAAGCTCTTTGTGGGCCTTAGACGAGCCGAAAGTAACGCCATCGGGAACGATCACCGCACAGCGTCCACCGAGCTTCAACATTCGCAACATCAGGACCAAAAACAGCAATTCGGTCTTCTTTGTTTTAAGCTTTCCGGTCAGCGTCTTGTGGACATCTTCTTCGTCCAGAGAACCCTTAAACGGCGGATTGGCAAGGATCAGATCAAACGCATCTTGTGCCCAACGCTTTGTTTCTTTGCGGTCGGTGAAGTTGGTGCTGAGCGTGTCCTGATAGTTGATGTCGGGCGTGTCGATCTCGTGCAACATCATGTTCATCGCGGCAATGCGAAGCATGGTCACGTCAAAATCAAAGCCGTGGAACATTTCGCTCTTGATATGCTTCCACTGATGCGGCTCGATTAGATCGCCTGTGTAGGTCTTGCCACCAGTCTCTTCATCGACATGAACACCTTTCGACGACGTGAAGTGCTCGCGCAACGCCTCCATGAACTGCACCAAGAATCCGCCAGTACCACAGGATGGATCTCCCACTGTCCATGATAGGGCCTCTTGTTCGTTGCCTTCCATCACCAAATCGATCATCAAGTCGATGATGTGTCGCGGGGTACGAAACTGCCCGTTGATTCCAGCCGTGGTCAGTTTGCTGAGCAGGTACTCATACAAGTCGCCCTTCGTGTCGCCCTGCGTCAACGGCAACGCTTCGATCATATTGATGGCCGAGATCAACAGCGACGGCTTGTTGATCATCAACGTGGCGTCTTTCATGTACTGGTCGAAGGTATTCTTCGGCCCATTGCTCTCCGACGCATCTTCCAGTTGGCCCAGCGTACGAAAGTGCGGAAAGACCTCATCCCGAATGATCTTCAGAACCTTTTCGCCATCCGCTTCCTGTTTCAGTTGACTCCAACGCAAGTGCTGCTTGTCACGCGGGAAGTACACGCCGGGAAATTTTTTACCCTTGTGCTTGCGAGACCACTTCTTCTCCTCTGTGCTCTCTCGCATGTCGAGCAGCCGCGCAAACATCAGGAACGAAATCTGTTCAATGACGGTCAGCGGATTGGTGATGCCGCCCGTCCAGAACTCTTCCCAGAGCTTGTCGATCTTGCTGCGTAATGGTCCTGTAATCATGGTTATGCTTTGTCCTCACGTCCTTGCGGCTGAAATGAGCCGATGATGTCGAAAAGTTCGTCAGCTAGTGACTCATCGAAGAGTCCGTCCAAGCTGTCGCTGTGCAGCGTGGTGAATGGTGCTTCGTAGAGATCGTCTGTCTTGATGGAGCCGAATTTGGCAATGTGATTTTGCAACAAGTCCAAAAACTTGATCTGGTGTGATGCCAGATTCGGATGAGCCTGCACGAATTCGGTGAATCGCTGTTGAACGACATCGGCATCCATCCCGATGATGGCGCGGATGGCTTGATCAAGCGATTCGGCCTGCGTGAAGTAGTCCATCAGGTTGTGCAGATCGAGACCCGGCTCCTGCGTCAACACAAGCGAACAAAGGTCTTCCAAATCGTGTTCGGTGACGGGCTGGCCGAGTCGAATCTTCCGCAGTGTTTCGTTCTGATCGATGATCGCTTGTAGCACGTTGTTGACACGGTTGCGGTAGGCCACCATGTCCAGATCATCGAGCCGATCTAAACGGACCTTATGCTTTTTGCGTTCAACGTCGGCTTCGTCTTCCTTTACATCGATGACGACCGGATCCAATCTCGGTATTTCGTCCTTACGACGGAACTGAACAATGCCACGCAGCTGATCCCGGATCTCTTCGAGGTCGGCAACGGTGACTTCATCCCAAAACTCATCGCTTTTGACTCGTTCAATGACCGACAACTTCAGCTTCACCTGCGATAGATTGATCCGCAGACTGCTGACCAAATTGATCACTTCGTCTCGCATGTCGGAGAACTTGCCGCCGCCGCGAATCAAGTCGGCTTGTAGCTGAGCGATAAGCCGGTCGAATTTGTAGGCTTCTTCATGCTTGGCGATGTCCACCCACTGCATCAGTGGAGCAATGTCCTGCTGCAAGGTTGCCTTGGTGGCAGCATCGAACTGACGAACTGTCTGGTCGGAGGAAACGGACTGCACCTGCTTCCATTTTTCCTTAATGGGAATGCTGCCCGTAGGAAGGTCGGCGACCTGCTTGCTGATCAGACCAGTCGCGATCTCGAAGCCAGCATTGTGCTGTTTTTCCAAAGCGGCTTCGGCCAGCTGAATGCGAGCTTCAAAGACTCGTTCACACAGGGACTTCTGACGAACAGGTTCCGCAGGCTTGTAGTCCTGTTCGAATCGCTCGAAATTGCCCCAATGATCAAAGATCTGAAAGTGTGACTTGCTTCGGTCCGGGCCGAACAGATCGGGACACAACCGAGTCCCACGTCCAATCATCTGCCAGAACTTAACGTACGAATACACCGGCTTGGCGAACACGAGATTAACGCATTCGGGAACGTCCACACCTGTGTCAAGCATGTCCACCGATATGGCGATGGTCAGATCGGGATTCGTACCGTCGCCCTTGAAGTCGTCGATCATTGATTCCGCACGCGGATCATCGCTAACAACGGTTTGACAAAACTTGCCGCCGTACTGAGGATACATTTCGTTGAATAGCTCTTCCATCAGGCGAGCGTGCTTAATGCTGCGAGCAAAAATGATTGTCTTGCCCAAGCGACTGCCAACGCGAATGCCGTAGTCCATCAGGTTTCGCAGAATGTGACGATTGGTGTCTTTGTTGTAGACGACCTTGTCCACTTGCCCCTGTTCAAACTCAATCGCCTGTGGCAGAACCTCGTCTTCTTCCAACTGCCGCTTCTGCTCGTCGGTCATCTTGGAATACTTGATGCCCGATCGCAGGAATGGCGTGGTATGCGTATCGACTTCGAACGGAACAAGGTGCTTCTGTGCAACCGCAGTCGGATAGTCGTAATTGGATGTGGGATCACCTTCATCACATTCAAAGATTTTGAAGGTGTTCCGCGACACGAAATCAACCGGCGTAGCGGTCAGCCCGAGCTGATAACTGTCGAAGTATTCGAAGATGGTACGGTATCGGTTGTAGAGACTGCGGTGTGATTCATCGGCGATGATCAGATCAAAGAAACCAACATCAAAGGACTGGTAGACCTTCATCATCGCCGGATAAGTCGACAGGAAGATACGGTCCTTCGTGTTGCCTGCTGATGCTCCACTGACGTAGGTGCGAGGCAGCGAGGGCAGGAATTCGTTGAAGGCATTGTTGGCCTGACGACGAAGTTCACGGCGATCACACAAGAACAGAATCCGTTTGGCCCAGTTGGCTTTAATCATTGCATCGCATAAGGAGATCGCGACGCGGGTTTTACCGGTGCCTGTTGCCTGCACGAGCAATGCCTTGCGCTTCTTTTCGGCAAACTGCTCGACAACTCGACGAACCGCTTCGATTTGGTACATGCGGCCAGCGATATCAGGATTGGCTGAAACTTCACTGACCGGCTTCTTCGCTGTTCGTTGGAAGTGCAGGTGTTGTAGGCTGTCCTTGGAATAGAAGCCGTAGATCTTGCGCGGCGGTTCACCGGCAGCATCATTCCAGATCCACTGGTCATAGCCGTTGGTGTAGAAGATGACTGGACGTTGCCCGTGTTCTTTTTCGAGTCCGTCAGCGTATTGCTCCGCTTGCTTCCTTCCCAACTGCGGATCAACTGCGGTCTTCTTGGCTTCGATAACCCCCAATGGCTTGCCGTTGTCATCATCCAACACATAGTCAGCTTTGCCGGTGCCGGATGCACCAACCTGATATTTGACCGGTGCCTCTTTGACGACCTCAGCGGTGTTAGTGCTGCCTTTGCCAACATCCCAGCCTTCATCGGCCAGCATCTGGTCAATCAGATACTTGCGAGTTTCTTCCTCGCTAAACGCCATCGGGTCCACGGACTTTAATGCACTGGTTGCCTGTAATGCGGCTTCCAATGCTGCCTGACGTTCTTCCGCCGTAGACTCTGCCTGCTCAGCGCGTGACCGTTCATTGTCGAGGTCGGCCAGAAGCTTCTGCAGCTGAGCTTCTTGCGCGGCAACCCGTTCAAGGATCGCCCGTTTTTCACGTCGTTGCTTCGAACCTTCGACACCACCTGTTGGCGGTTCGGTGTATTCGGGGCAGTCAGTGACATTGCCACCGGCGTAGCTGACGTGCAGCCAACGAGCCACGTTAAACGCTTCACGCGTCAATCGGAGCGCCGTGGTCGTATCTCCTTTGTTTCCATGAGCCGCGTTGTTCCCTTCCATGCGAAGAGCATGAAGTTTGGACAGAACGACTTCAGGTACGACATCTTTGAATGGCTGGTTGTGAAGCAAGTCATTCAGATTGGCACGGAACGGTTTTGGTAGTCGCTGATCATGATGAATCCAGTCGACGACCTGTTCGCAGAAGACTCGCAGCTTTGAAATTGCGCCAACAGGATCCGGATGTGCGTACGCCTCCGCAAAGCCACCGAGCCCTGACAGCTCCGGCCACTTCGGTCTTAAGAACTCGAAGTTGAGTGATTTCATGAGTAGGTCACATTCCGTCTTCATGCCGGACCGCTAAAGCACGGGGTGTGCCAATTGGTCTTTGAGCTGTAGTTTTGGTCATGTCTCGGTGCCCCAATTGCCGGTGACATCAAGTCGTTTCAGCTGTGCGTCGAGTGTCTGATAGTTCTTCATTCCCAACAGACGAGCCGCCTTGGCTTTCACGCCGCCCGACTCTTCCATTGCGCGTCGTAAGTAATGACTGTGAATGTCGTTAAGATGCTCTTCAAGATCGAATTCATCACCCAGCGGACGATCGGCAAAGCCGGAAAAAGGTCCGCCTGAATCGGGCATTTCTGCGATCGAAGCAGCCACTTCTTTGCGACCAATACTTTTTCCATCAGTAAGTACCGCAGCCTGCATTAAGGCGTTGTAGAGCTGGCGAACATTTCCCTTCCACGACTGCGATTTCACAAATGCAATTGCGGAAGCAGAAAGGGATTTGTGCTCATAGCCCGGCTGGTCGGCTTCGAATTGCGTATTCAAGAGCCCCATGAACCGTTCCGCGATCTTGGGAATATCAGTCTTGCGGTCCCGAAGTGGCGGAAGGCTTATTGAGATACCAGCCAGCCGGTAATACAGGTCCTCGCGGAATTCGCCCTTCTTGATCGCCGCAAATAGATCCTTGTTCGTCGCCGCGATGATTCGAACATCAACACGGCGATCTTTGTCGTCGCCAAGACGCTGAATGTATCGAACAGAGGGGCCTTCACCCGTTACCGGCTGCAATACTCGCAACAACTTGGCCTGTGTTTCCAAGTCACATTCGCCGATCTCGTCCAAGAAGACGGTGCCTCCATCGGCAACTTCAAACAATCCCTTCCGGTCAGAGTCCGCACCCGTAAATGCGCCTTTGTTGTGCCCAAACAACTCAGACTCCAACAGCGACTTTGCCAGCGCGGCACAATTGACTGACCGAAGCGGTTTATCCCTTCGATTGCTCGACTTGTGAATCGCTTGAGCAAACATCTCCTTGCCGGTTCCACTTTCTCCGACAAGCAGAACGGTGACGTTCCGAATGGCCGCACGTTTTGCGCGGCCAACAGCGTCACGAATGGCTCGACTGTCACCAGCGATGTCCTCGAAGCCTTCGATTTCAGCGGGAGCCTGTGCTGCTAAGTGCTGCAGGTGGGCATCAGGATCACGAAGCACTTCTGGAATAACATCGATCAAATCAAATGGCACATCGGTGATCCATGATTTCCCGCCGAAAGTTTCATAGAAAGTGCATGGGAACCGAGTCTTTCCAAGTAACAGCCAAACTGCGGTCATCGCGGGAGTACCGGGACTTAAGTGGAGGCACAGATCGGTCTCTGCCCAAGCTTTTGATGACTTAAGAGATTCGAGTTCTTGATTCGCTATTTCGAAGATCGACGCATAGTCGGTCGGCTTCTTCAGTTTGACCTCACTAATAGCTGGCTTCCCACCAAGCCACTTGGCGAACCAGCCGTTGAATTCCGACGAGTAATTCGTCAACAGTCGCACTTCATCGAATTTCCGTGTCGTTATTAACGTCTTAGTTGGCCCTAAGTCTTCTTTCTTCGGAAGCTTCCCGCCAAGTGCGGCCATAAGCTTCTCGCAACGCGTCTGCGAGCTATTCGCAGCCAGCGATCGCAGGTCGGAATGACCGATCCATTGGACGAGAATCTTTTTGCGGGGCATTGCACCATCCTGTTTGTGAAAACAACAAATCCTTTTGTACCACTCTTGGGCGTGATCTGCAACCACCTGAGACTCAGTTGGCCAGATACCAATGATTTGGCGGGGATACTGCCGAAATGAGGTCAATCCACCGTGCCACAGAGGGCAGTGCCAAAAACGGAGCAAAGCAAGGCGATAAGGGCGGGAAATGCGAATGCGCAGGCATAGCGCTGTAGCCCTGCAATGTGTCTGAGCTGGTCGGTCGGTTGGTTGGTTTGGGTTGCTGTGAGGTTACGCGCCGACTGCGATTAACACCCGCTTGCTGCCTGTTCAACTTTCAAACTTGAGGAGCAGCCGCCATGCGAAACCAAACCGACATTCGCCACGACATTACTAACGCAATCATCGACGCCCTGCAAAACAATCCAGACTCACTGCCGCCATGGCGAAAACCATGGTGTGATGATCCAAACTCTGGTCTCCCAACAAGCCTCTCAACCGGACGCCGTTACGCTGGAATAAACACTCTGATTCTCCAGTGTTCCGCGATGAAACAGGGCTTTAAATCGAGGTGGTGGGGGACTTTCAACCAGATAAAACATGCCGGTTCTTGCGTTCGCAAAGGCCAGAAATCCACAAAGATTGTCCTCTGGAAACCGATCAAACGAACTCGTGTTGACGAGCACGGCAAAGATACTGATGACAACTTTATGGTGATGCGGGAGTTCGCCGTTTTCAACTGCGAACAAACCACGGGACTCGATGAGTTTCGTGTCGGCCACACAAAGCCCGACAATGACACCGCTCCCCGCTATCAGCACGCCGACGATGTCATTGATGCCACTGGAGCAACCATCAACTATGGCGGCAACAGAGCGTTCTACAGCCCGAGCGATGACACCATTTCGATGCCATTCAGGCACCAATTTGAAACGCCTGAAGCGTTCTTTGAAACGTGCTTCCACGAGCTATGTCATTTCGCCGAATCGAGGACCGGGTTCGACCGAACAAAGCCAGAAAACAGTTACAGCTTTGGCGAACTGGTGGCTGAAATGGGAAGCTGCTTCTTAATGGGTGAACTTGGATTGCCCACAACGGACAACCTAGAAAACCACGCCGCTTACCTGAAGTCTTGGTTGTCGGCCATGGCCGAAGATTCGAAATTTATTTTTAAGGCTTCCGCACAGGCGAGCAAAGCATCGGATTTTCTCCTGTCTTTTAGTCGCACCACTGAAGACAAGGCTGAACCACTCCTCACCTAATCAACATCGCGATTGCGGCAATGACCGTCCGCTCTCTGTAACACCCGCTTGGTGAATTGTTCCTGATCGGGACGACCGAGTGAGGGCACTCCAAACGTGATCGATCTGCCTCCTCAGCTTCGACAACCGCAACGCAACGAGCACCATCGCAAAAGCTCTGGCCAGTGAGCGATGGCAAACTCGTGCATAAACGGGGCTTGAAGTTGCAGAGGATCACTGCGGAGTGACCCGCTCGGTGCTTTCAAGTTTTCTATTTCCAACCTGTAATGGAGTCAACTGATGCCCACCGGTTCAGCATGGCGGCGATTGATGGAGAGCGATTGCCCAACGCGGGACGTGATGGCTCTGGTTGCTTTCCATGTCTTTCATGGGATGAACACCGAGTGACACCCGCTTGTCATTCATCAACAACAACATCACCAAACGGAGACTACTGTGAATCAACAACCCGCAAATGAAGTCAACGATGTTTCGCCATCCTCGTTGTCGCACCTAATTGGACAACGTGGCGTCATCGATCAAGTATCCGTCGCACTGGATGCTTGCCAGATCGACAACCGCCGACTTGATCACTCAATGTTGGTAGGCAGTCCGGGATTGGGCAAGTCACAACTGGCCTCAGTCATCGCACTGGAAATGGCAACGAACTTCCACGAAGTCCTTGGCCAAACAATCAGTCACCCATCGGACCTAAATGCTCTGCTGCTCGCTTCCCAAGACAAGGACATCATCCACATCGATGAATGCCATGAGTTGCCAAAACAGATGCAAACCGCTTTGTATCTCGCACTTGATAAACGATGCCTCGTCCTGAGTTCCAAGAATGGAAAGTCACCACAAACGATCCCGCTTGCTGACTTTACGCTTCTACTCAGTACGACGGACGAATACGGATTGCTTCAACCGCTGCGTGATCGGTGCCGATTGGTTCTGCGGTTCGAGTTCTACACCGTCGAGGAACTGACAACCGTTCTTCTTCAGCGAACTCGATTTCTTTGCTGGAACACTCACGAAGAATTATTGTCTCAGATTGCAAGTCGATCACGGGGAACACCTCGATTGGCGCTACGCCTATTGCAAAGTTGTCGCCGCGTCGCACGCAGTCAAGGCGAGACAACAATCACTGGCCATCACCTGAAACGAGCTTGCCAACTGGAACAACTGCAAGGCGATCTGGGCCTTGGTCCAACCGAGCAGAAATATGTCCAGATCATCGGCGACGGAAATTCCCGATTGAACGTAATCGCCTCGATCTTGGGACTGCCTGCACGCACAGTATCTCAGGTTGTTGAACCCTTCTTAATTCGTGCTCAACTTCTGAGCAAAGACGATCAGGGAAAGCGTCTTTTGACCGCTGAAGGCCGGGAATATCTGGCCAGTTGTCGTTCAATTGCGAACTAATTGCTGTCCAATTCTCGTCGCATAACACCCGCTTGTGAGGCGTCCAATTCAATGAGCCAACAATCATGAACAAACCAATAAAAGTCGCCGTCAGCATCTCAGAAATGGCCCGGATGGTCGGCCTCAGTCGCCAAAGATTTCATCAATTAAAGGGCATAACCTTCCCAGAACCTATGCGAGATCCCGAAACGAACCGACCGTTTTACGACGGAGAGCTTCAACAGATTTGTCTGGATGTTCGTCGTCGAAATTGTGGCATCGATGGCAAGCCGGTCTTGTTTTACTCGCCAAGACACCCGCTTGGTCAGCAGGAAAGGCCGGTGAGAAAAGCCAAAGCCAAACCGAAGCAGACCAGCAAGCACCCGGAAGTGATCGATGGTCTTGATGCGCTCGGCGTTTCCGCGACTGCTGCTCAAGTTGAGGCAGCAGTCCATCAAGTCTTCCCTGATGGAATCCAAAATTTGGAATCGGCTGAAGTCATCCGAGCCGTGTTCCTGCACATCAAACGTCAAGAACACGGCTGATAACCTCGGCCAATAACACAGCATATCCGCCCAATTTCACCCCATCGGAGTCCAATTCATGTCCAATTCTAGTCCAGAAGCCCGCAAGAATTGGGGCGATAATGTTTTTGAGGGAATCCCGGTCGGCAACGAAGTGATCCCTCTCGCCAACCAATTCATCGAGTCAACCGACTACGCCGCCGAATCACTTAAAGCGTTTGGCAATGACCTGCGAAAATTCGCCAAGTGGTTCACTGATGTCAATCGCGAGCGGCTCAAATTTGAACGAGTCACTTCCCGCGACATTGCCGATTGCCGGGAATATCTCCGCCGGGATCTTGGGCAGGCCACCGCCACCGTAAACCGATGCTTAGTGACGCTCCGCCGTTACTTCGGTTGGCTCGCGGAAAACGGACACGTTCCAGCGAATCCTGCCAAAGCTGTGAAGCAATTGCGGAAGCAAGAACTAGCTCCAAAAGGGCTGGAACGAGGCCAAGTCAGAAAGCTGTTGCGAGAGGTCGAACTGCGGCCTGACATTCGCGCCCAAGCGATCTTCAATCTTTTCCTGTTTACTGGCTGTCGAGTTGGTGACTTGGTGGGACTGGAACTCAACGATCTGATGATCGGGGTGAGAAGTGGCACGGCAATTTTCCGTCAGGGCAAAGGAAACAAGCAACGGTCTGTTCCATTGCCTTTGCCTGCTCGGCAAACACTTCACACCTACTTGGATATTCGGCCACCAATCGATTCAGACCGAGTGTTCGTTGGTGAGCGCGGCCCACTGACTGCCCGTGGCGTCCGCAATCTTTGCGACAAGTATTCGGCGTTTTGCGTCTTCAAGATTCACCCGCATCTTTTGCGGCACACATTCAGTCATCAGTTTTTGGCCGACAACAACAATGATCTGGTGAGTCTGGCTCAGATATTGGGACACGAGAATCTGAACACGACCAGCCGGTACACTTTGCGAACACAACATCAGCTTGGTGAAGCGTCCGACAACTTGAGCTATTGAACGTAGGTGAATCTGCCGAATACGACGCGATCCCGCTCTGACACCCGCTTGCTTGGCATCAAACCCAATACAACTTTTGGCATGGAGCAAGCAATGAGCGAGATCAAGGCAAACGGTAATTTGCATGGCCACGACCTGACCGACATCCCGGTCCTGAATCCGGGAGACTGGTTTGGCAAAACGTGGCTGATCGAAATCGGGGGCAGCTATTCATCGCTGTACCTGATCGTCGAAGCCAACAGCATGTCAGACGCAATCGATGAATTAGCCGACAACGCAAAATATGGCCACTTGATCATCGTTGAAGAGAACGACCTTGGCGACTATCCCGAAGATGATCGCCACTACGGTCCAAGTGGGCAAGTGCTCGATCTCGATCATCTTATGGCTTACGGCCAAGAGTGTGCCGAGATCCCTTTCCCATGCCGCTATCACGGCGATGGCCTTCCCGATGAAGGCGTTCTCCCCACCGAGTTTGAGCACGTCGATGCGGATTAACACCCGCTTGATTGTCATCAAACAAACTCACTCAAAAGAGAGAACAAAGATGGGCTGGTTTTTTAGGCAAGACATCACTCGCAAGGAACTAATCGCTGAACGCACCGAGTCATGGGAGCGGCAATCGGGTGAAACAATCGTTCAGTCCGAGTGCTTGGCAAACTGCTTTCGTGGCGGTGGATTTTCAGGGGTTCTTTGGGCGGTGTGGCAACGTCGATTCATCAGGGATGGCGAAGATGTTGAACCGCGACAACGATGGATCACTTGCGATTTGATTCAGTATCGCCGTGATTCTGGATGGGGATACAAGGATATGGATGAATCGATGGGGCCGTACTATTACTCGTGTCCCTTGAAGTATCTGGAACTGGTGCCAATCGATGAACATGGCGGCAATGCCGACTGGCGAAGGCAAGTGATTGAACATCACGAACGCAAACGCGAGAAACTACGATCACAAGCGATCATCGTCTGATTGTTAAAGACCATTGACACCCGCTTGTGAATCATCAGAGCCGACAAGACTGGCTCTCACCGATCCAGAAGCGAGGTGTCACATGCAGTTCTCAATCATTTATTCCGTCGATTGTCCTGAAGACGAAAACATCGATCTTTACGCTCCACCGAAAGTCGAGGAGATTTGGGATCAAACCGAGGACGACGACCAATACGAGTACGGCTACTTGGAAGGCCGTTGGGAAAACGGTTCTCATCGCAAATGGGCAGCAATTCTGAATCGTGAACAGTTTGATGAATTCATCGAACGCTGTGGTATGCAGGCTGAAGACACCGAAACGCCGGGAAGCATCGGAGCATCCTGCTGCGGCTTCGGTTGGGCATCAGCGATCAGCTTCACCAGCCGAGATCCTGATGTAATTCAATCCGCCTACGTCACGCCACTTGTTCGTGAGGACTGCGATGAACGTGACTGGGATCGAGTGAAGTCAGCCATGATCGCCGTTTACGGCTAACACCCGCTTGTGAATCAACACCAGAGCCAAGGGCAATCTCCTTGGCTCTTTCTTCAACACACACAACGGAGAACGTCATGAGCAAACGACTTTTTGAACTCGGTCAGGTTGTTGCCACCCCCGGTGCATTGGAACTCTTGGAACGTCACTCAATGACCCCGATGCAATTTTTGCAACGGCATGTCACTGGCGATTTCGGTGATCTTTGTGCTGAAGATAAAGAGGCAAACGACGAAGGCATCTGGAATCGCGAACGAATCTTGTCGTCCTACAAGATCAGTGAAATGGAAAAACTTTGGGTCATCACAGAAGCCGACAGGTCGAGCACTTGCTGCCTGCTTCCAGAGGAGTATTGATCGATGAACCCAATTGAAACCAGCGTATTCGACACGCTGTACACGGTTGTTTTCACGAACACCACGTTTAACACCCGCTTGAAGAGCATAACAAACATTTCCACTTTTCAAGGAGCCGACAATGGCTGGCACAACTGACGCAACTGAATCAATTCGCAAACAATTAGTCGCTGAACTGAATTCAGCGGACAACACAAAGGCAGAGCTTGAAGCCAAGCACGGCAAAGTCTGGACCACTTCCGAGATGCAGGAAGAGTTCGAAGCTCTCGGATTCATGGCCCCGTTCATTATTGTTAGCAAACGTGACACAGGTGAACGTGGTTCGCTGATGTTTACTCACTCTCCGAGATTCTACTTCAGCTTTAAGCCAGAGTGATTCACACCAAACAAAGGGGCCATCGACAAGCTCGGTGGTCCCTTTCTCCATGCGCCGACTAACACCCGCTTGTTGGTTTTAGTCAACCACATCACTCAAGCGGAGAAGAACAATGGCATGGTCATGGTCACACATGAATGAAGCATACACAGCGGTCGAAGAGCAACATCAACTCAAAGCTGAAGCAGCCAACAACGGCGACATCGAAAGTGCGATCTGGTTACAAACGGTCTGGGCCGATTGGATCGCCAGCGATTGGCGGGAGGATCGAGTGACAACGGATCTCGATCTAAAGAAGTACGAGCGAGCAATCGCACGGGCCAAACGACAGGGTGAATCACGAGGCTACCAAAAGCTGGCCAGCGACATCTGGAACTGGAGCAGCGAACTTGCCACTTGCACCAATGGTGGCTGGGACGCATGGGTTTGCCCGTTCGGTTGCCACTTGTTGCCACTTGTTGCCATTCAAAGTGGAAGTCGAATCATGATCGATCAAGTGATCGCATCAGACTTATTTTGGCAAAGGCGAGCGTGTAACAAAATTGAAAACAAAACAATTATTCATCGATTACGCCGGGCGCTACCACCAGAGCACCCTCCCCAGCAACTACGTCGCAAAGTTTCTTTTATACACCACGATGTTTTTCATCGTGCAGCTTGGCGCTGCAAAAGTTGCGGGCCTCGAAAAATCACGCCGGGTGAAAAACGCCGAAATCGATTGGGGAAAAAGCAGGCCCCTGAAAATCCCGGCTAGAAAAAACTGTCACTCGCTTAAGTCGTTTTAGAGAACTCAATTCAATTCAGAAACAACAAGGAACAAACATGATTTTGAGAGCGCAAGCGGTGGGTGAGCACCCATCGGTTCGATTTTTTATCCTCAATGTGCGGAACAATTTGATGTGGGATGGCGAGTCATTCGTTGACGACTTTGATCAAGCCAGAAAGTATTGGCACCCGTCAGACGCCTGCGCTGACATGCAGGACATTTTGCGGGAACATTATGGCCAGCTTCGACGGCGGCGTTTTGTT
This sequence comes from Novipirellula rosea, assembly GCF_039541335.1. Taxonomy (NCBI): domain Bacteria; kingdom Pseudomonadati; phylum Planctomycetota; class Planctomycetia; order Pirellulales; family Pirellulaceae; genus Novipirellula; species Novipirellula rosea. Next base: position 106,836 of record NZ_BAABGA010000006.1, read on the forward strand.
GTCCCTGTTGAAATCGAAGTTTATGGCAGTGTTTCACCAAAGGAAATTGCAGAATACCTGCACCGGGCATCGATCTTGAGCATTAGATCAGAAGAGTTCGGAAACGGACCAGCAGAATGTTTGGTGTTGCCCATAATTCATTGGGGCTTCATCAAGGAATTGAAACTTGCATTAAATGGTAAACCAGATGACCCTGCCGTTGAGTGGGGATTGGAGGACGAAAATGAGAACCAGTAAGTTCACGATTTTCATCCGAGCAACCGTGATCGTGTTTGTCATTTACATGACGATGGCATGGGCATGGAACTCTATGACGAACACGAGTTTCTGGAAGCCTTGGGAAATGGCCATCAGTACCGTGCTCACGGTGCTGATATTCGGTGGATTCGCGTGGGCCGCTACAAATTTTGGAATGGGACTGCTATTCGGCAGAAGCTCTCAATATCGCGCGTATCGAGAAACAGGTGGCGATCCATACTTCGACAGTCTGCCTTGGCCATTGAACTCAGATCCAAAAATCACGAGAGAAACAGGAATCCGAGAACCGAAAACCGCATTCAGGCCACCGGCGAGTTGGCAGTTTCAGTGTCCCGCTTGCGGGGCACGACAACCCTCAAGGATCTGTGTTTGCTGGAATTGCGGTTACGGGGCCGACAGTCTCAGCACAGCCTACTTTCAGCAATTTGGCGATAAGAAGCCGCCAGACATCAGTGAAGGCGATTGGGCCGAAATCAGGAGTCGTCAATCAGGAGTCGTCATGATGTTCGAACGTAGCCGATGGCGAAAAATGACTGGCAATTCCACTTTGGTATGCGTCAATCGGACGGAGCATCCACGTTTCCGGTCGAACCCAATCGCCATCATTTCAAAGCGTTTTGACCTCTAGTAGCGGCTGGAGGCCAAGCTTTGCAAATTCGTCGGCCATTACGGATTTCACATGATCGGCGTCTTTTGGCAGAAACACCAAACAGTCATGGATCGGCGAAACAAAGTCAACTTGACCTTCACGCCGTAGCCTGCCGCAAACCCGGCCAACAATCAGGTCCGCTTCTGCAAACTGCAATGCCTTGGCGAGTTTGCTGTTGCCGTCCTTTACGGACTTAACCCGCTCCAAATACGCCGCGACTTCGGGAAAGAGTCGGTCGAATGTCTTCTTGATTTTGCTTTTCTGACAAGCGGCATCATTTGTCGAGAACAATGCACGCTGTGTGATCGCCTTCTTCACCGCTGCACGCGTGCTTTTTGAATGTTTGGCGACATGTTCATAAAGCCGTCCCCGTTCGCAATATTTCAGAAACTCCGAACACTCCACCCCTTCGCTCCGCATCTTCAGCGCTAAGAATGTCAACTGAGAGTTGGCGATATCAATTTGCTGTAGGCGTTTCCCATCGACAAGCAAAAGCGACCTCAGTTCACGCTTGAGATTGGTGACAAGACTGTACCGACGACCTTGATCATCTGGAGTCCACAGATGCTCTTTCCTGTCGATGCGATCCAAAACATATCGGTAGCAATCGAGCTTGTCCTGCGACCGTCCTCCATGCTCTGAGACCGAAGACAGAGCCACTTGCTGTAAGAACTCCTCATCGATCTCAGCCAATCCAATTTTCAGGAGATTTGACCGAAGCCAACGGTCAGTCCGCGTTGATGCCTGCTTCTTTCTATGTTGATCAATTCGTCGAGCCAGTTTTTTGTCATCGAGGGGAATTCTCCTTCGAGTCGCATGTCTCAATCGGGGATCAACGAAACGATATCCGTAGCTCTTAGTACCCGGATCGTAAAAGTCTCGCTGAATGATGTCCAAGCCCAAGAGAAGCTTGATGGCATGTCGAAAGTTTGGGTCGATCTTACGGGCAAATTCTGACTTCATGGTGATGTAGTCATCAGGGCCGTAAACGCGCCCATCTGCATTTACAAATCGGCGTTCATGCAAGTTGTGGGCAAACCAGAGGACAGAAGATCGATAAGGGGCAAGTTCCGGGTAGCTACTCCAGTCAAAGCCTTCTGGGAAATAGACTTGAATGTCGCGACGACTACCCTTTGCTGGCAGATCAGTTTGTTTCTGGGATGTTATTAACTGTGAACGCGGTTCAATGTGACTTATGTTGTTCTGCTGCAACGACTTAACGTCTTTTTCTGTGTCGGTTCCACCATCATACGAGGGAGTAATTATGAATGAAGTAATTGAATTAGAACTATTTAATATTGATGAAGAGTTAAGTTCTTGTTTTTGGGTTGTGATCTTCGAACTCTGGTTGTTGTTCGGTGACTTTTGGAACGCAAAACAACCGACATTCTCTACCTCTGACGTGTCTGAACCGTTCGTGTCGTTTTTTTGGATGGGTTGTGTTTCGGAAGAACTGAACACGGGCCAGCAGCCCATCGACCCAGCGTCCTTAAAATATTTCGGGCTCGTGACCAAATAATTGTTCATTTGGCTATATCCAAGAATCAACTCGTCATCTTTTGGACTGAAAGTTGTCCAAGCCTTGGCAACACAAAGCACAGATTTTTCGATGGGCAAAGGCTCGCGACCAGATCTTTTCCATTTCGAACTTGAACAGAAGCCTGATCTCTCCGCTGCTGCTGACGACATAAAGTGAGAGCGAAATGTCTTGTATTCGGTTCCAGAGAAACAGAAAACACTTCCCTCAGCCACAAGCTCGGCCGTTTCCGACGCGGCAAGGCACGACCGTAGAACACCAAACGGTTTTGAATTAGCAGCCATGCAATAACTTAGTAAACGCGAACAAATTCTCAGAACAACATTTTCTGATTTGGAAGTGCTTTTTTCTGGGCCGAAACTTTTGGGTGCAATTCGGGAACAAAAATGATCGAAATGCAATGGGTAAACAACCACGAGCCAGCTCACTCAGTCTGAGTAAGCTGCGATCAGCATCTTCGGTCGCTAAGCGTTGCTGCGTCTAGCCTCGCTCTTTGCCGTCTTTTCTGTTCGCGTTCGATTCTTTTTTTAACCTCGTTCGGTCTGCACCCAATAGTCGAAGCCAACTCCACATACGTCTTGTATTCCTCTGTCATCCAGCTTTCCAAGACTCGCCTGTCCTCTTTTCGCTCTTGCTCGCTTAGCCCTGTCCGGCCTCGTTTCTTGGGTCGCCGAGGTTTTGAACTGCAAGGAATCGATGGTAGCGGCGTTCTGAAAGTTCTAAACACCTCAGTCGCCTCATCGGAGCTACCAGAGCAAGGAATGCAAATCGGTTCAAAGTCGTACGTCGGCGAGAATACGTTCTCCGCAATCCCACCGTGCAGCCACAGGCGAATCGCGTTCCCGCTCGCCGTAAACACGTCCGGGGAAATTTCGAAGGTAACGACGCCGCATGGTGGGGCAAGCCCGCGATCCAAAGCCGCCTCCGCTTTCCTGGAACCCATCGCCCTGATTACAGACGGCAAATCATCAGGCACACCGAATATGCGGGGCTTAACATCGACATACGCGTTTCGATTCAGTGCCGCCGTTTTTATGACGGAATCAAGCCATCCCCGGTTGCCCGGACACAGCTGACCGAAGCTGGCGAAGCGACCGAGCTTTGGATGTCGATCTGCTTCCTGTTTAAGTGCTAGAAGAACGGAATTTGCGCGCTCAGACAACCGCTTGAATTCGGGGATCGCTGACAGAAGGTTCCCAGAAACACTTTTGTAGAGTCCACAAAATTGTGAGGTTTGTCCTTCCATGTAAACAAGGTCATCATGAGTCCAATTACTGCTGGCCCATGTCGCCGGATAGACATCCAAAAACTCGTGCCATTCGTCAAGTTCTCGAGACCACCCATCACTTCCCATGTTGTGGTCTGCTTGAAGAAGCTGGAAATGAACGCCGGGAGAATGCCGTGCAGCCTCAAAAAACTGGATAGCAATCTCTGCGAGTTGAAGACGCAGTGCCTCATAGCGATTTAACGCTTTATCGTTGCTTCTTGTTTTCAATGAATGAACTTGCGGCATTTTCTTACCTCACCTGCTCTTGTCGGCGAACCAACAGCGCAGCAACGCACTGTGATCGCAAACGGGATTTGAATGGCTCTAGCGAGCCGAGATGAAACCAGACCATCAGCGGTCGATTGCAAGGCAATCGCTCAACAGAGTCTGGACCGACATGAGGTACATCGGGAGCAGGTGGGGAACACGTAAGGCGTTCAAGTTTGCTCAATAGAGAACTCGATGCACGACAACTTTCATGTCGTAGCAAAAGCTTATCGAGATGAACCAAAAAGTCAAGAAGTTGACTCATCGTGGACTAGCTTCGTGTTTTGCGGCCAAAAAAGTTGGAACTTATCGTCGGACAAATAGAAATCAAAAACCAAGTCAACGCCCATCGCAGGTTTTTTTATTAATTCTTGACCGGCTCAAAGTCCATCGAAACAGGCACTTTCGGCAGACATCGTCGTTCGGTGCGTCGGACAAATGCGTGGTTCAATTTGTCTGTCCGGAGCACCCCATAAAATCCTTGCATCCAGCGTTCGCCACCAAGCTACTGAAGAGTTGGGCAGAATCTGTTCAGAACGGTACTCTCCGAATTGAAGTCGTGGTCGGTAACGAGCAGTTCATCAGGACAGCGAATTTCAAACGGTTCAACCAAACATTTGAGCAATTCGACTCCACGGTTGGAACGGCCAGTGCCGCTTTGGGGGGAATGATGACCCACTGTCGCAATGGAATCGACACGACACTGAGACCGGCAACAAAGCCTCTGACGCGAAGACGAAACGCATCATGACTGAATCTGTCTGGTGCAATTTTTAGCTAACCTTTTTCTACATACTAGGGAGTAAAATCTAATGCTTAACGACTGCGAAAGCGTGATTCGCGCGACTGGCCCCGACCATGATATATCGAGAATCAAACACCTTCTGGATTCCAACGCTCATCATCGAGGCGATGACGAGGTGACATACTTCATGAACATCGTCGATAAGTTTCTCGAAGGCAGCATGGGATTGCGATGGCGTTCCAAGGAAACCGAAGGCGACATCATCTGGGCGGGTTCTTTGGACTGGGAGCCACCAACAGAATTCGTCAAGGAAATGTCAGTTCGTTTTCCCGAAGTCACGTTCCAGATGATGTTCACCAATGAATGTGCAGGCAGTTCTGCGACCTATGAATTCAAGTCTGGAGAAAGTCGGTTGCTTCATGGACGTGACGAAGGATTCGAGCGTTGTGGTCCCGAGCCTGAACCAATAGGCGTTGGACGCACTGACTTCCCCGATTGCTTTTCGCCGAGTGGACCATCCATCGCGAGCGAAGAAAGATTGGAAGCACGTCGCGAATCAGGTCAGAATCTTGGTGACGATCCAGATGCTGAGCTCAGACGAGATGAGTTAACACTTGAAGCCGTCGGCTTGAATGGTGAAAAGACATTCATCAATTTAACGCCGAATGAGGAACACGGCTGCTATTTACCCTTGGAATTCTTTGAAGAGTTTCTGCGGCTGAGAGATGGACAGTCCGCCTCAAAAAATGGCAGTGCATGGTTTTACTCGGCACCGCACGATAAAGAACGGTGCATCTATCGCGCATCGATTGACGGACACGACCTACATATTGATGTGCAAGTTACCACCGAGACACTTATTAGGCGAGCTTCATTTGCTCTGTATTCAAGAGGGGATGAACACTAGTCGTGCAGCCAATGGGATAGTGGTTCAATCGGCGGATTTCCAAATCAGTTGTATGACAATGCAACAAACAAGCGAGAATCGGCGTGGATTAGATATCGACAGTAGCCCGGCGAATCCAAACAAATCATGGCCGAATAAGTTGATTGCGTTTCTCGATGACACAAGTGCTCCAATTTAAAAGGACAAAACAAAATGACTGACTTTTTCAACTGTATGATCTGTGCTTCTGGCTCTTCATATTCCATCGATCAGATACAGAGCTTGATCAATGAACACACTCACGCCAACGACGATGACGATGGCGAATACACTTATTTTGAAGAGTTAACTGACTCCAGCGTGATAGGATATCGATGGAGATCAATTGAAGGAGAGGACGGCAACGAAGTGTTGTGGGGCGGCCAATTAAGTTCCTTCCCCGGAAGTATTGCCGAACAACTCTCTTTGCGTTTCCCTGACGTGACAATTAAACTGAAATTCACGTTAGACCATGATGACTACGCAGCTGAGGAAGGAATTCGAGTGGTCGAGTACAAGCGGGGAGAGGGACGACTAACTTACCATTGTTATGAACACTATGAGTTTGACGCAACGGAAACCGAACCGATAGAGCACTGGCTCGTGTCGCTGTCCATCGCGGACAAAGCTCAGGGCGAAAAAGTCGTCGACGCCTTGGTGCGGGACGGGATTCTTGAGATTTACGGCAATGAGTATTTGTCATATCGAAGATCCGATGACGTGCTGCCTTGGCTCAAGGAGCGATTTCCTGACGTAAAGATAGAGATAGCATACTGGCGTCCCTATCATCTGCAGGATGCTGACGCAGAGCCCAAGCACTTCATTGGAGTCGCACCAGCCATCCCAGATCGAACGCAGCAAGTGAAGACTTACCGATTCTGATCTCGCGAGGATGATCACCGAGCACTCAAAATAATGCCCTGTGACAACTAACGGATTCGGGATGTCATTTATTCCGGTGACTTTTGACTGCTGGGGGCATCGACGACATGAACTTCGTCAGATGTCGTGACATGACCGAGCTTGGTGATCAACCACTGACTGGTGCTCTCCTCCGTTTCGATCCACTGACACCAGACGAGAACAGGTCGAGTAGACGCTTTGAAGGCTAACTAAACGGCATGGGCCGCCCCCGTGCGGAAGTCGTTGATCGATTTCAGCGGAAGATGCTGCGGTTACTTCATCGCTATTGGCACTGACAAGTAAACACTAAAAGGATAGAGCAATGGGAATTGAACTTGCGGTTGCGTGCGTCCCTTATGCGCAGCTGAACGACCTCCGAGTCCAAGCACTTCATGATCGAATTGACAGGTTGACTGACGAAGATCTTGAATTCGATAACGATACACTCGTTTCAGAGGACCATGATCGCGTTGAGCTGGTCAGGATTCTACACGACCAAATTGACTTAATTAGATCAGCAGAGGAATACTGGCGTCACGTTAATCACGTCAGGCTTCCAGAGCTCTCATACGAGGTGCTCGTCGCTGGTGGTTATACCCATGGCGAGCCTCCGTCAGATCTCTACCGCGCGTTCCGCATTGCTGGAGACTGCGAGCCATTGTGGGCCCTGCTGATTGAATGGGCGAAGGAAGACTTTCAGTCGAGAGTAAATTAGCCGGACGCCACAGTTGCTTCGTTGAAATCAGTTGTTTAGATGCGCATTTTGAGACGCTTCGGAATAATTTCGCTGGAGTGATGAACCTCTGTCGCCACTGGTCCAGCCAACGCGTTTCCACGAGTTTATGCCACGCGGCTGTGCGAGGGTCAGTTCAGCGGAGAAGATTCTATTCATCCTCCTCATTGTCGACTGAGGAACATTGCAGACTGGCCGAGGGACGATGGCTGGCTGAAGAAGCAATGTGCCGGATAGGCACTTTCGATGAACGGTTCCGTAGATGGTGACGACTCTGTGCCCGAAATCTACGATGAGCGATTTGAGCTACCCAATGGGACCAGTGCGGTCAGGGGATTGGGCGAACTGGAGACGGCTTCCGTCACGGAATTGTTGCTTGTTCGCACTTACTAGGATGAAATTTGACTTGGAATCTGGACGACCAGCAGGAAGCTGCTGGTGAGGCGCAACGATTCAGATCCCACTCAAACTTGTTGCTACAGTGCTGCTACAATTGTTGCTACAAGGATCGAAAATGCCGAAAACCACCGTGTTTTTGGAGAGTTATGGATTCCGTTATCCTCCACTCGGAAAGCCGCTTGTGATTTCACAAGCGGCTTTTTTCGTGCGCCGATCTCCTTGAGCACCAACGATTTACGGCATTTTACGATTGCGGCCCAAATGTGGAGGTGGAGCGTAGCGTCGGATTTGGTGCGCACCGCAGATCGGCCCGCATCACCGGGGACCGCGAGTTAAACATTCCATTGGGAAAACAAACCAATGGGACTCCATGTGCACGCGATGGATCACCGCATTTGCCAATCCATAAGAAACAACGATTGTGTTGGTCTGCAATCCCCAAACTATTCAATTTTCCAAATCCCAGCAGACGCCTGCGGTTACGCTGATTGCTTGATTCGGGGTTCTCCGAGCGTGACCTGCGCAATCGCTTTGCCGACCACCACCGAGACAATTAACAATGAAAAGAATCGGAGGTTGCCCCAATCTGGCAGTAGGTAGATGAGCGAAGCGGCAAGTAGGAATGTGTAGTAAAACTCCTGACGTTCATAATGCTTTGAGTCGCGAATCGGTCGACGATTTGCCACACGGGCAACCACGTCTTCAACCAGGGGCGGCAGAAAAGCGAACGCAGCAACAAGCACCACCCCAACCACCGTCTCCAGATGCGAGAAACCGAGCACCAAATAGAAGAAGGCGGCAGAGGCAACGAATGTCAGAAAGGTCAGCATGAATCTGTCGGTGAACGTTGCGGATCAGTGAGGTCCGGTGAATTGGTAACCACTTCAATATACTCTACCACCCGACCTTTATTGCATCCGATGGTTTCCCGCCGGGTTGATGGGACGTCGGTCGACGCTACGAGTCTGGAAGCCAGTAGTGCGGCCGCAGATCGCGAAGTGACACAAACGTACAAATCCCCGAAACAACATTGCCGGGAACGGCGATCAAAACGTCGAGTCCCCAGTACGCCAATCGTTCTTGGCATATACCGCACGCTGGCAGAACGCGCAACGATGCATCGTTTGTATCGCGACAGACGCAAATGGACGCAACAATTTCGCGATTGGTTGCATGAGCCTGGCAAATCGGGCCCGTCTCAGCACACAACGCGGCTGCGTCAACGGACGCGTCATTCCAAACTCCGGTGTAAATGTCGTCGCAATCGGTGAGCATGGCGGCAACGACCGATGATTGGTTTGGATACCGCTGGTTTGCAAAGTCGATGGCGGCTTGAACGAGCTTGATTTCAGTCAACGATGCGTATGCCCCAAAAGGATCTTGGTCGAGGAACGGTACCCGACGATTTAGTCCGACCAACCGTACCACGCGTTCCGAAGCTCCTGCGATCTTGCCGTTTTAACTATTCGCTGAGAATCCAGCCAGTCCATGACAGCTGCTCGATCAAGGTCGGTTACGTACGGTCGACCGCGACGGTCGACGATACTCGCCATGCCGTCGGTTGTGTGAGCGCCTCCGAACTTCAGGCTCGGTGCCTCAATGTAGTCGATAAATTTGTTTATCAAATCATCGGCTTCGGCCTCGGTGGTTCCTGGAGTGAACTTTGCCGATATCTCGATGCAAAACTCCGTGAACTCACCAAGACGCCGTTTCTTGCGGAGGCGACGTCTCAAGAATGCCAGTGAACATCTCATAGCCAGCAATCATGTGCCATGGACGTTGTGCCATGAGTGGTGCATTCGTATCGACTGGTCGCGGCCGAGGCAGACCAAGGCGTTTTGCGTCAGCGGCGAGTTGGTGCATTGGCGCGTAATTGTCTTCGTGCAACAAAGCATGTGCGGTTTGAATCACAGACCATTCGGAGTCTTTGAGCATCGGGTATTCGACGCCGCATCGCCAGCACCAAGTTTCGATCATTAGGGTCTCAAGATTTCAGTTGGCGAACGGTAGCGATGTGCGGGCGGCGAACGGCGACTGACCACATTGAATAACGATGCCGCCGCTCCGTCACCATCGCCTGGTTCCCCGGTTTGCTGTAGTGGGATGTCGCTAACTACGACGGTTGACGTTGATCCAATCATAGAGAGCGCAACGACCGCCAGCAAATCCGTTTATTACCGCAAAAACAAAGAAGAAATTTGTTGGCAAAATGATGTGAGGCAAAATGATAAATCAGCTCGCGTCAATCATTTTGCCACCTAATCATTTTGTCAATCGATCGACCGCGGGGGCATTTGCGACAACGAGTTGACGATTGCCTCAGCAAGAAACGCTGGATAACTAACGCCGGTTCCATCACGCATAAAGACCGTGTGAATCGCCGACACGATTGCCATCAAGTCATCATCGCCCGTCGGGGAACTTATGTTTGTGCGGTCGGTAAGGGTGAGAATTAAGTCGTTTTGGGATGTTCTCACCCTTAGTCCAGACTTGGCTTTACGATGCACCCCACTTCGGCGCGGTCGCTCGCGGTCCTAATTCTCAAACACGACTGGGCGACAATCTCCGGTCATCGCTCGGTTACTCCTGATTCTGGCCGACACGAAACCGTCGTGTACCGCTTGCAAAATGTACCGCAAGCGACCGACATTCCGTGGATCGCTCCGATCATTATCGCTGCCGGCTCCTGACCGTCTGGCCCAGCGAGAAAAAACAGCGTCGATGGCGGTTACGTTCTCTAAAACGCGATCGAATCGCACCAAAGGCCTGTGTTCAAACCTCAATCACCAGGGATGCTGCCATCGGGCGCCGGAACACTGGTGAGCACCAACCAGTTACGCCGAATCAGCATCATGTACGCGGCCAACACGAAGGCATTGAGCATGAACTGCATCGAGTTCATCGCGTTACTTGACGCGTTAACAGCGACTGCGAACTTGGTGATCGCGAGCGATGCCACGTATGCAACTGCAAGCAGTAATCCAGCGGCGATGAAAGGAACGCTTGCCGCCTTGCCGGGGTGCACGCCCGCAAGTCTGGCCTGCCGATAGAAGGCCGTCGTTGCGATCAGAGCGACGATGACAATTAGCAGCATGATCGATCGGGTTGCATGGAGTCGAATAGTTGTCTTGCAAGCAGAGAAAACGCTCGCAAGCCCGGCTCCGGGCGAGTAGAACAATGTCTCTCGGATGTTAGGATACGCTTTGTATTTCCGGAATGCCACCAATTTCTCCTCGGCGTGTCACAACATTGGATCCTTGTCCATTGGATCACTGAATGGCCTCAGAACCGGACTGACGCAGTTAACGCCGCCGACTCCCAACGGACACCTCTCACCTGGCATCACTTCGCACTCTTCAATCGCGATCAAGTCCACAGATGAGTCGTGATGAGCAAAGGACAGACGAATTGGGGGACAGTCGAATGAAGTTGGGCCGCTCACCAAGCGTATCATTCGGCGGCGACGGCGATCGTTGCTAATCTTTCTGTCGCAACAATCTTTCTGTCTGCCATCCGCTATTTCCTGAGGCGTGCAAATACCGTAGCAGGCGTGATCGAAAAGCCGAACAGGTAAAATTCTGGTTCATCGGTTGCGTATCGGCGCCCCGACGCCATTCGACGGTCCATGTCGCTTGTAAGACAAACGAGCCCAGGACCAGCAACCACATAGTATCGTTATCCACATTGGTTAGATGCACGAATCGTCCGGCATAGCGGGCAAATCTCAAACAAGGTGTCGACGCAAGCACCACCCCAAATCTCCAGTCCCTCAATGGGCTTGTAGGGAACGACGGCAAGCATCTTTAGCGACCGGGGGATTTGGTGGTTGGAGCACTCGGGGTTGATGCACGGATTATTAGGTGTCCCTTGCCAAAGTGGCGAGGATAAGTAATCAAAGTAGTCGTCACCTTCCGGGCGATAGTCGCCGATTTCATCACAATCGGTGTCAATTCTGCGTTTGAGCTCAGCAAGTCGATCGTCGTCTAAGTAGCGAATACCAAAGATGCCAGCCCAGCGGGCAACGTCGTCTAAATCAGTCGGATCGAAATCGTGTAACGCTAGGCGGATCGGGTGGGGTGAGAACTCAAGCGGGAAATCATCGGCCGGCCATGATTCCGCGTCCGAGATATTTGGTTCATTATCAGAAAAGAACGTGATCATCTTGGAGTCAGAAGTGAGTTGGTAGCCAACCTCATTAGCTCGAAAGTCGAACACGTAGTAGAGAGGAAGCCAACGTAGGCCAGGCAACTGGATTGGCATCAGCGGATCGTTCATGTCAAACCGATGGAGCATGTGCAAGCGAATGCCGTTGGTCTGGTCAGGGAGAGCGTCCGATCGATCGACTGGCCCGCCAAAGGTATGGCCATATGAACTGCTACCGGCAGTTGCATCAACGATTGTTAGATCGCCAAAGACGTGTGTCATGCTAGTTTCGATTTCAGTCGGTTAACGTCCGAGGTCACTCGGTCCGAGCGGACGAGCCACCATCAAGCAAAGTATTTCCGAGGACTCGGGTGCGCAACTTGGTTATGGCTGTTTTGGTGCGGGTGTTGCCCCGACCATCAGAACAAGTGCACACCAAAAGGATACCAGAGTTCGATCGGAAGCGAGAGATTTGTCCTCGAACGATAGAGTATGGGCTGTTCGCCGCAAGAAGAAATGAACGAACAGGAGGAAACGAAGAGAACAGAGGAGTACTGACCATCGAATCCGTTTACTCTGCTCCGTTTTCTCTGCGATCTGATGTTCAATCCGACCGCGCTGATCGTCTTGGAGGAAAAAAGTCCAGCAAAAAAATAGAGATTGAATCCAAGGCGACCGCAATGCTGAACTCTTTCCACACGTCACGCATATTTTTGCCCCACATGTTTTTGCCAGCAATGTAGTGGAGAAAAAGTCTCGACGGCGCGACGTCCGATTCACAACGTCTGCGACGTCCAATGATTTCGAGCGTTGAGGGTCCCAACGCGAACCACTGCATCCGCTTCACGATGTTGCGATCAAATCATCGACTACGCAGATCACGCGCACCGATTCGACTGCGTAACATCTTCCATACCAGAACGGCAGTGATATGCAGGCGGCGACGGGAAGCCACTTGCGGATCGAGCGGGAGCGAAAAGAGATGGAGGTAGGAAAATAAGGCACTCCACGATCCGTCTTTCAAATTTTTCTGTCGCAACAATCTTTCTGTCTTACAAACGCTACTTCCTGAGACGTTTGCCCACGATGAATCCGCCTAACCGATCCCCCCGTCACTCACTCCTTGTCTCCGTGTCTTGCTTTCGCCAGCTAGTTTTCAAGACCTTTCCAGTCCGCACGCGCACGGGCTGGCTATCCGATCATTCAGGGTCATCCGGAAAAAGCGGCCAAGGTGGATCGATTGGAGTTAGCTGTAGCTTACCATCCGGCTCATACGATGACACGTACCAGCGTCCGTGAGCCAGAACAGACACGCCGGCCGCGGCATTTTTATTGGCGTCAAGCCATCGTTCTAGTTGCTGTGTTTCGATACGCTGAATTTTAGGTCTGCTGTAAAAGTCCTTCATCTTTTGTTCGTGTTCGATCGAAAGTAAGTCGACGGCAGCGCGTGCACATAGTTCGATGGCGCGACGTTCCTCGTCAGAGACTCGATCAGAATTGACAAGTGCTTCGAGCACGGGGCCGAGTTTTTCGAAGTCGAGTTCCTTACGATCATCAGGTGTTAGCATTGCAATGCTCGTGACTCAAGAGCGAATTTGTTATTCGGGTAATCAAACGGTTCAGCGGGCGGGCGCGAGCGACCTTCCATCGGAAAAACGGCTATCACGCCTCCTCTGTTGCAACCGCATGCCTACCCATCATTGGGTGTGTGTGAACGTGCAAGCTGTTGCCCCGCATCAGCAGAACAAGTGCACACCAAAAGGATACCAGAGTTCGATCGGAAGCGCGAGATTTGTCCTCGAACGATAGAGTATGGGCTGTTTGCCGCAAGAAGAAATGAACGAACAGGAGGAAACGAAGAGAACAGAGGAGTACTGACCATCGAATCCGTTTTCTCTGCTCCGTTTACTCTGTGACCTGATGTTCAATCCGACCGCGTTGATCGTCTTGGAGGAAAAAAGTCCAGCAAAAAATAGAGATTGAATCCAAGGCGATCGCAATACTGAACTCTTTCCACACGTCACGCATATTTTTGCCCCACATGTTTTTGCCAGCAATGTAGTGGAGAAAAAGTCTCGACGGCGCGACGTCCGATTCACAACGTCTGCGACGTCCAATGATTTCGAGCGTTGAGGGTCCCAACGCGAACCACTGCATCCGCTTCACGATGTTGCGATCAAATCATCGACCGAGCACTACTTCGCTGTCACCAACTCTGCGGCATTCTGCGTCTCTGCGATCTCCGCGTTTATCATTTTCAACGCAGAGGATGCAGAGAAACGCAAAGCAAAATCAACAGCGAAATTTTAGGAGTGGGTCAGACACACAACTCCCCTCGCATGACCGTGATCGCCTTGCCTCCGAGGAGAACCCGGTCATCCTTGACCTGAACCTGAATAACGCCACCTCGTTTTGATGCCTGATATGCCATCATCTCAGACTTACCGAGGCGATCCTGCCAGAACGGCCCGAGGCAGCAGTGAGCTGAGCCTGTTACCGGATCTTCATTAACGCCAGCGGCGGGAGCAAAGAAACGAGAGACAAAATCGAATGCTCGATCGTCGGATACGGCAGCCACAATGACGCCACGCATCGGAATCTGAGCCAACCGTCCAAAGTCAGGTTGCATCGCGCGAACAGTCGCTTCGGAATCAACGATTACGAAATTGTCAAAACACGACTCCCCAACGAACTCAGACGAATGGATCCCAAGAGCTTCCAGTAAGCCGGATGGAGGTTCAGCTTGTTCAGGCGGTGTGGCCGGAAAGTCGAGTTCAATGAGGTCGCCTTCGCGCTTGCAGGCCAGCACGCCACTGCGTGTGTGAAAATGAATCGGGTCGCTTACTTTGGTAAGCCCCTCAGTCCACAGAATGTGAGCTGATGCCAAGGTGGCGTGTCCGCACAGATCGACCTCAAACGCTGGCGTAAACCAGCGGAGTTCAAAGCCGTTTTGAACCGGTCGAATGTAAGCCGTTTCGGACAGGTTCATCTCGGAAGCAACGGACTGCATCCAATCGCCGTCTGCTTCCGCATCCAAAAGACATACCGCAGCAGGATTGCCCGAAAACGGGCGATCAGCGAAGGCATCGACCTGAAATAATGGCACTTTCATAAACGGCTCACGTTTGTAAAGAATGTCAAAGGCAACGTATTGTAATCAATTCTACGACCCGGACCTTGCCAAGCGACTCAAGTCGTGAGCGCAAATCACCGACACATGCATCCTAGCCGCAGTAGCGGCACCAGCGATCGACGCATTAATAGACGACGCGAATTGGCGACCACGATCTCAATAAAACGCTTGGTCCCCTGATGATCAAACACAAGCAAACAAAGGTTTGACAGAAACATGAAGAGAAAAAATAGGGGCTCTCGCTTCTCCGTCTTTCCAGTCTTTCTGTCGCATCAATCTTTCTGTCGGCCCGAAGTCCAATTTGGGACCGAGTAGAGCCAGTCCAGTCCATCATCCTTCTCAAACGCTGTTTGGCAGGGGTGACTCCGACATTTCGTTTAACTGTACTCGCCGCTTGCTGATTCACAGCAAGCGATACAGTCAGCTCTGACTTGGTAGTCAATCACATTGCCTCTTTTGTCAAACTCGAAGTGGCAGCACTGGAGCAAGATGTCTTTGAGCATCTTACGTCCTCGCTGAATTCGTGACTTTGCGCCGGATACGGACAAGCCGATTCGCTCGGCGACCTCCGTTTGACGAACCCCCTTCAACTCTGACAACGTGACCGCTTCACGATAGTCTTCGGGCAACTCAGCGATGCGATTGACGAGCCACTGCCCGACCTGTTCGTTGAGGTTCTGATCGTCAGTGACTTGATCTACCTGAATCTCAGCTTCGTCGAACGTGAACTCGAAACGGCGACGATAGTGGTCCGTCACGACGTTTCGAGCGATCTGATACAGCCATGCCGCCAGACGATCTTCATCGGTCAATGAACCAAGCTTGTCATGGATCCGAACGAATACATCCTGAAGCAAATCATCGGCGACGTGATCATCGTTGACCCGCCGCCGAATGAACGCACGAAGCGCGGTGCCGAAGTCGTCCCAGACCTGTTGGGTATCACTCATGTCACGCTTTCTCTGAACAGCATGGCTCGCTGCCAACCGTGCAACACACATCACTGTGTGTTGCGGGGCAGCATTCATTATCGGGATCGGCTTTGCCAGTTGGCGTATCGTCGAGAACCACGAAGACTTCCCAGCGGCACCCATCCGGGTCTACGATCCAGACTTTGTCCTGCACGGCGTGACAGCAGTTGACCGAATCCTCTATTCGGGTCACCCATCCCGCTGTCTCCAGCCGCCGTCGCATATCGCCGACTGTATCGGTTGATTTTACTTGGATTCCGAAATGAGAAGTAGGATCGGCAGGTCCCTTGGCCTCGCTGGACTCAATGATTGAGAGATTTAACGGCGGTTCTGCGACCTCGAACCGAGCATAGCCGGGACGACTCTTCGTCGGCTCAGCCTCGAACAGCGAACGATAAAACTCGGTCGAGCGGTCAACGTTCGAAACTGCCAAACTGATGTGAATTCGACGGGCTGTCGCGAAATGTACGGCGGATTGAGACATATTGGAACTCCTGAGCTTGGGGTGAAACCTGTATTCAATAACTCACACGGAGTGATTCGAAAAAAGACGCAAATCTAACTCCGGATTATTTCGTCTTCCGCCATGCTAAGTGCAAATGAGGATCCAGTGCCGTTCTGTCAGCTCAAAGCAGAATGGCTGAGTGCTTTAGATTGGTGGGCTGACCGTGAAATTCTGTCTTTCCGCTATCCTCGCCCGATTTTTTTCACCTGGACATCGCCCCGCTATCATTAAGCCTCTCTGTTAAACTAAAGAGACACCGGCATTCGCAAATTCATCGACCATTTGTCAGCATTATCATGTTTCGCGTTCATCTCCTACGTGGTAGTCGCGTTTACAAAATCGCAATGTTTGCGATTGCATTGGCTGTCATTGGATGCAAGGAACCGCAAGAAACAAAACGGCCGTCGCCATCACAAACCGCGTCGCAGCAATCGTCAGCCGACAATGTGATAGCCCAACGACTGCCGAACGAGCCGGATGAACTTTTGCCGGACCTTTCACCGCAAATACTTCATGTGCTGAGGGAACATTTCCCCGATTACACGCTACCGCTTTCGACACCATCTGACAAACCAAATCCGGCCCCGGTACAAGTAGACTCGCAACCGTACATCAAGATCAGTGCCAAACCGCTTGCCGAGGCAGTGGTGAACGGCGAAGTCGAAAAAACGCGTCGACTGCTGCGGTCGGGTCATCCCGCCGACGAAACTTACTACGGTGAAAACTTGTTGCACCTCGCTGCCAAACGCGGCCAGACCGAGATTTGCGAACTATTGCTGGACGCGGGACTCGATGTCGATGGGACAAGCGATCAAGAGCCAAGCCCTCTGAAAACGCCGCTTCAGGCGGCGATCCAATCCGGGTCGGTCCAGACGGTCAAACTACTGCTTGCCCACGGTGCTGAGCTCACGCCGAGTGACGTGTCGATCAAACGCGACGGACCTCAGCCGTCGCCGGTGTCGCTGGCGATTTCCTCGGGTAATCTCGACATGTTGGATTTCATCATTGATCAAGGTGAAGCAGCCGATGATGTCGCGTTCCTACACCAGGCGATCGTGCAGATCATGGTGCCAGAGCAGCGACGTCAATTCGTCGAGCGTCTTTTTGCCGCCGGCGCTGCAGACAACCTCAAGCCACAGACGCCCGACCTGTTCGCGCCGGCAATCGCGACTGGCGACTTAAAATTGCTGCAGATTTTGGAAGACAAACTGCCCATCGACTACAGTGAGCCGCATCTTCGAGCAGCGGTCCAGTCGGGCAATCTCGATCTCTGTCGGTACATGCTGTGCAAGGGAGTGCGGGCGCAACCCGATCCCGCGGTCGGCAACGAGCTACTGCGAATTGCCTTGATTGACCATCGTTCACCCGAACTGGCGGAAGTCGTGATCGAGGCGGGTGAACCGAAAAAGTACTGCGTTCAAAGCGATGCAGCCACCTCGTATTGCAACCTCCGAGACTTTGCTCATCCGCTGTATCATGCCGCGATGGCAAACGACTTGACGCTCTGTCGCTACCTGATTCGCGAGTTTTCGTTCGATCCGAATCTTTGGGGATCACTCATTTACGAGCCCTATGAATACGAATCCAACATCCAATTCTTCCAAAAAGGCAACACGATCTTGTTTGCGGCCGTCTTTGATGACAACGTCGAAGCACTCGAATTGCTTTTGCGATACACGCAGCGACCCGGCCAGCAGCCGATCGTTGACATCAACGCCAAGAACGGTGTCGGCCATACGGTCTTGCACGAAGCCGTGAACTTCGGAGCCTCGCGGTGCGTTGAATTGCTGTTGTCTGCGGGCGCCGACCCAACGATTGCTCGAAATGACGGTTGCACGCCGCTGCACATTGCCATGCAACGACACTTGATTCCTCACCATCATTCGGACATTCCAATGCCCGAAGCGATGTCGAAGACGTTTCCGATATTGGTCGCCGCAACGATGGCGAATGGAAATGAGACTTGGGTCAATCGCACGAACGACAACGGAGAAACGATTCTTCACCGTCATGCTCGAGCCGGACATCCTGCGATTTGCCAGAAATTGATCGAACTCGGCGCTGATGTCAACGCGACCGACCAGCACGGCAGAACACCTCTGCACCATGCACTTGACGGCGCAAACGAATATCTATCCACGGAAGCAAAAGAACGCTACATCGCGACCTGTGTGACGTTGCTGGACAACGGAACAGACATCACTCAACCAGATGCACCCGCGGCTCGGACTTACCTTTGTCAAGCAGCAGCAAAGAACCTTTACGAAGTCTACGATGCGTTGCTGAATCATGACGCCAATCCAAACCTGGTGCAGAACGCAGGCAACTTAATGTGTTCCGCAGCAAAATTTGACAGGCAAGACCGCATCAAGCAACTTTTGGATTGGGGCGCTGACATCAACGCGGAAGATTTCGAAAAGTCGACTGCACTCCATCAGGCTGCCCGCTTCCATCATCTTGAAATGTGCGAACTACTGATCACTAATGGTGCGGACGTCAACGCGAGAGACCAGCGTGGGCAAACACCGCTGTTTGAATTGTTTGGTCGCTGGGCCATTCACGCAGAGCATCTTCAAAACAAGGAGACACAGACAAAGGCGTTTTCCGTGCTAACGTTGTTGCTCGAGCATGGCGCGGATCCTGAGATCAAGACCAACAGCACGACTTATACATCGTTCAGCGGCACCGTCGTAGAGGTTTACAAAAATATGCCGCAATCATTTCGCCAAGCCCTGCAAACAAAGTAGGGTGCGTCGTTCATCCGCAAGCGTTCATCCACCTCGCTTCGTCTATAGTAGTCGGCCCAGGATTCCGGCGATATTCCACGCATCATCGTCGCCTCGGTGGTGAGTGCATACCCGAGAAAAGAATTGGTAGGAAAATGGAGGTAAGAAGATGAAGCACGCAACCTCCTCTTTCGTCTAGATTATTCTGACCCTGTCGTTGCGTCTCGATTGGGGGCGTGGAAAGTTGATCTTGAATTGTCTCACGCGGTTTGCTGTTGCGAGTGCTGACGGCGGACGAGAGACGTAAATGGAATTACGAATCTCCGGTTGAGAAGTTCACAGAGTGACCTTCGGCCCAAGTTGGCGGCTCGCACTTTGCCGCTAGTTTCCTGATGACTTGCTCGGGAACCGGGTTCGCCCGACTCTTGTTTTGTTTGAGCAAGTCATTGAATAACGGCTCAACATAAACAATTTCGATACGAGCGTTGTAGTCGGTGAACAAGTCGATCCAGCGTCCGCGGGTCTGCTTCATCGTGTTCGTCGCGTTGAAGGCAAATGACCTTCCGGCTCGAAGGTGCTCACGGCATCGCTCACGCGCCAGTTGCACCACGTGGCCCTGATTATCGGTCGGATCGACGTTGAGTTCTCCACGAATGTCGTCCAAGCCGACCACAGGTAAGTCACCGCGGTTTCGAGACAACCAAGAATCCTTGCCGCTACCGGGCAGGCCAGCCATTACCGTCACCTGACAGGAAAACTCTTCGTGAGGCACGTAGTGCAGATTGGGATGACGTTGCTGAAAGAACAGAAATCGAGCATGGTCGTTGGCGAACGGATACTGCTTGTCGTAGCAGTCCGACTCTTCCGAGAGCAGCTTCCAATAATTCAGGTTCTCTTCAGGACGAGTCATCGAATCGGTGTTTCGCCCACGAGTGTCCGCAAGAGCAAACAAATAGAGCAACCGGTTCTCGACAAGCCACGACAGTCGAACCACCTCGTGTGTCGGTTCTGTGCGTTCCAGCAAAAAGGCTGGCCGACCGTGGTATCGGACGAGTCGTGCAATCTCCTCACGGGTTTTCAGATCGCACGCCAATTCTCGCAGAACTGCTCGGACGAGATGCTCACCCTTCACAGCATGTTTTGGCGAAGTGATACGTCCCGTGTCGGGATCGACCTGAGAGGTCAGCGGTTTGGCAGCGTCATGGAATAGTGCAGTGAAGATCAACGATGTTCTCTGGTGAGCAGACAGATCAGACCATTCATCCAGCCTTGTAAGCTCCGTGCAAACCATCTTGGTATGTGTCCAGACATCTCCTTCGGAGTGCCACTCGGCATCCTGTGCGCAGTCCGCCATCGCTTGGCACCATGGCTTTGTTTCTGCCCATGCCACGATGTCGTCAAGCGTCTGATTTTTGAGTTGCTCCCAATTCATGACCAAATATCCACGTCATCTGCAAGCTCGTTGGGCACCATCACCTGCTGCTGCCAGTGAGTGCTCTGCTTGATTTTCTCGACAAATGCTGGCCGAACAAACTTGGCTCGCCCAGTTACCAATCCCTCTGCTTCCGTTCTAAAGTACAGCCCTTCCATCAAGTTGTCCGTCTGACTGGTTTCGGGGTTCTCGAACCGACTGTCAAACTTCGACGGACCAATTAGCGTTTCCATCTCTTTTCGTTTCAGGACGCCCGTGTGCAAAACGGGAACAGTTTCAATTCCTGTGTCTTCAAGCAGACTTAATCGTTTCTGGAGATCGAGAAACGCTTCCGCCTCTTTGTCGTAGATGTCGAACTCGAAGAAGTAATGCGTAAGCTGACGATAGAAGATCGAGTGACGTGCGTAGGCCCATTCACCGAACAGGATATAACGCTGCTGCAGCCGCTCTTCCAAGACATTTCGTTTGACCACCGCCCACTGTTTGAACAAGTCGTACTGTGGATGCATTCCCTCAGTGATCAAGTGGCCTCGGCACTGTAGAACGATTTCACCATCGTCCGAGAAGTGAATCCCGACGTTGGTTCCGTCGATTTTTTCTTCGACGATCAGAGATTCGTCCGCAATGAATTCACACGATTCTGCTTCGCCTAGATGTTTGTCGTCTGCGGTTCCCTTGGATCCGAACAAGTGAGGAGTGCGAGGATATTTGACGAAATTGCCGTTTGAGGCACCCATCATGTCGCTCCAGCTGTTCGTGATTGTGAAATTATCGATTCGACGAAAATGCCGTAATCGCTCTTCATCGGAAGTTCGTAGTTCGTTTGGATGCGTTTTCTGCGAGCGACCGTCTTCGTATTTGTCATTGGGTTGATCGAAGTCTTAGCGTAGTTTCCCCAGTACAAGCCGACGCCCCGTCTCTGCCAACTTGGAATATCGTTGAAGTTGATACCGTACTGAAACAGCAACTCGTTCTTTTGGCTTACGGATTTTCCGAGCAGTTTCTTTGTGGCCTGCTGTTCGCTGAAGCCGTCTTTTCGCAATGTCCAGTAACACCATGAATTCAGGGCGTTTCGAGAAGCATCTTCATTTCGCCAGCGGAAGTAATCGACAACCAGCTCGATGTTAGGCAACTGCGAAATGCGGCAATCGAAGGATGCAGCTTGACCTAACCTTACTGAAAACTGGGCACTCGCCTCACCGGCCAACGTTGAATTGTACTTACGCAACTTGCGACCAAACACTCGCTCATCAGGATCGAAGAGCAGCGAGATTTCATCGCTCTCGGTATAAGCGTAAATCACTTTGAATCCACAATTCATCAGCGATTTGGTTGTTGCCACCATCAAATCGCGGAATCGAACATCGAACGGTGCTTCAAATTGACAGGCATTCTTCGTCAATCGGGTAAAGCTGCGACCGTCGATGCGAGCAACCATAAACATGCCCGGCAACACACATAAATCGGCGGCGGTTTCATAGACCCGCATTTTCTTGTCAAGATCGTCAAACTTCATCTTTCCATTCCTCTAACGCAAACCCACTGTTTTCAATTCTCACGTACCACAATTCGTCGAAGCCCTCGTCCAGCTTTGGAAGCTCCAACTTCTTTGCAGTCGAAAGAATCGCTACTTCTGGCACTCGATCAGTCCGTTCCTTGTTCCTTCTTAAGCAGTCGTCCACTTTTGAGCGAAAGTAGTAGCCGATCACTCTAAATCCTGAATCCCGTGACTTACCGATGTACTTGGCTCGTTCGTCGCAAGTCGGATTCGTGTTGTCGATGACAAACCGCTGCTGCGTCTCTATGCAAACCTCAAGAATACGGTTTTCCCGATTCCGAGTTCGCAAAAGATCGAGGCTGATCCGCACGTGAGTTGCAAAGAATCGCTCTTTAAAGAACGAAGACTTTCCTGACCCTTGCAGACCAGTAAACACAACAGCTTCCATCTCATTCACTCGTGCCACAACCAATAAAAAAAGCCCACACGGTTGACCTGCACCGTGTGGGCTTGAGTTGAGTCTCAATAGGTGAGTGCCGGATTACGCCATCAAAATGACAGTTCTTCAGAATGTTGTTGATTCGCATGAGGCATGACGCACATTCCTTTTCGGTCTCGAGTTGCTTAGGTGACACTTTGCGTGACAAAAAGGTTCGCTCGCGAATCTGGCGAAGCACTTTCGCTATAATTTCCGTTCGCAACGTTTCACCACTCGTGCTATTGATGAACAAGTTACAGATAGCCTGTGAACATGCTGTCGATCCGTTGTGTCTTCGATCTGTTGTGCCGGAACCATTAGGGACGCACCACCGCAGAATCTTGTACGACAGAACTGTCCGTTGATCGCCTACGACAAAGAGAGTCAAAAATGGAATACTTAGGGTGGCTGCTAGTGGGGCTATTGATGGGAGGCGGGATTTCGTACATCGCGACGAGGTGCATCAAGGCCGCAAGTGACGATCGTAGTACCGTCGCTGCGTTGCTGCGTTCCCATTTTCATCCAATCAAGATGGACAGCATTACGATCTCTGAACGAGAATTTCCATTCCGAGTTCGTGCCGACCTTCAACGAGCGATTGACAGGCTGTTCGGCGACGACACCGAAGTGCTGCACTTCTGTGGGGTCCGCAAAGAATACTCTCACGAAGGCGTGTCTCTGGCCGACTGTGTGATCGAAAGTGAACACTATCCCCCTGTTTCGATCCCACCCGAGTTCGAGGAAATCGACATTGGTGACGAAAATCCAGTCCGAGTTCTCAAAGTCGGCCTTTGGCTTCTCGAAAAGAACCAGAGTCGGTTTGTTGTTCTATTGACCCCCACCGGGCAATACGGCCAGATTACCGGAATGAAATTTCAAGTCGGTACGCCGAATTCTCCCGAGGGTACAAAAATCGTCCAGAGCTTCTTTAAGCACCTGGAAGACGCAATCCTGAAGGCAGAGTCTTACCGTGGCAAAACATTGTCACTTGAACAGTCTGAACATTCCTACACCGGACAATCGACTGGCATCACCGTTCACAAGCTTCGGTTGGTTGAACGAGAGAACGTCATTCTGCCTGAATCGACACTCAAACTACTTGAACGCAATGTGATTCAGTTTGTTCAACAGCGAGAGCGTCTCTCGAAGTTCAAGCAATCGACAAAAAAGGGGATTCTGTTCTATGGGCCTCCGGGAACGGGAAAGACACACACCATTCACTATCTATCACGTGCGTTGGAAGATCATACGACGCTATTGATTTCCGCGGAGCAAGTGGGACTGTTATCCGAATACATGACATTGGCCCGGCTGTTGCAACCGAGCATGGTCGTACTCGAAGATGTCGATCTAATTGCCCGAGATCGTGCCAATATGAACAGCCCCTGCGATGAAATCTTGCTCAACAAGCTACTCAACGAAATGGACGGTTTAAAGCAAGATGCCGACATCCTTTTCATTCTTACGACGAACCGACCGGAGTCACTCGAAGCAGCGCTGGCTTCTCGACCAGGACGAATCGATCAAGCGATTGAGTTTCCACTTCCCGATGATTCTGGCCGTAACAAGCTCATTCGACTCTACTCGGAAGGCATTTCACTATCAGGCGAAGTTGTCGCAGATGTCGTTCGACGTACGGAAGGCGTTAGCGCTGCTTTTATCAAGGAACTGATGCGGCGATCGGTACAGTTTCACATTGAGCGCAATGGGTCTGGAGAGATCAACAGCGAGGATGTCTCCAACGCACTGGACGAAATGCTTGTCAGTGGCGGATCGCTAAATCGTAAACTACTCGGCGGATCTGGCATCGAGTAAACTATCGTTGCTGTCGTATCAGCAGGATCTCATCCTTTGACGCTCGCTCGCTATCGCTTGTCTTATCGAGGAAGGCGACCGGTCTCGAAAATCAGTCCGATATTGACTGGCGAAGCCGCTGTTACGTCAACGCAGCCCGCTGTTCTTTTTCGAGGATCGCAGCGAGCTCTCGCAACAGCGTAGCCCCATCGCCTCGGTAGGCACTTCCATGCTGACAGGCAAGCGTCGTGGGATTGAGCGACGCCAGACGCTCCAAGATTGTGCCGGTCTTCGTTGAATGGGCGTAGTAATCCATTGGTTTGCGCATGGTTTCGCTGGCAGTCAAAACCTCTGATTCTGTGATCGGTATTGTGTCCGCACCAGGCTGGGTGAAGAGGTCGCCACACAAGAGCGTACTAGTTGTCTGGTCAAACAGCACGCCGCAGTCCCAACCGTGCGGCACATGCGGGGTATCAATCCACTGCCACGTTTTCTGACCCGTCGAGAAAGTCTCGCCATCAGCCAACCCCCGGCCCTCTCGGTCGGCATGATCGTTGAGCGATGTCATTAGACCAATGTTGCTGGCGAACGGAACCGCTTGTGGTGCTACAGCCAGAAACTCATTCATGGCACCCGATTCGTCCCCCTCGAAATGTGAGTAACCGATGTGGCGGATGCGATCGAGCGGAATGACCTTCGAGATTGCTTCGGATACAAACGGAAACCATCGACGCCAGCCCGTGTGAAAGATCATCGGTTCATCGTCCACGATGAGGTACTGGCTGAGATTGAAACCACCGGGGATAGCATCGCTCCGCAGCGGAGTATTGATGCGGTAAATTCCTTCTGCAACCTCGTCGATTGTCGTTCCGGTGTGAGCATTCGTTTGCATGACGTGTTTCCGTTGAGAATGAATGGTCGCTATTTCGTATTATCTGCCTTGTTCGTCGTAAATCCAGATTCGTCCTTCCTGAAATTGATGTAACCTGTTCATTCTACCAAGTCTTCATGTCGCTCGCGTTTCGGATCGGCGATGCTAAACTGAATCAGAATAATGCATGCATTTTGCACTCAAGACGGGACGATGTGATTCCTTTCGCCGCACGCAATCACAAGTGGGCATCGGTCACGTCAGAAGCGGCTTGTGCGATTCCCAAACGGCAACCACAGCACGTTTGGTCGTAGCCCGCCACTAACTCGGGAAGTGCTTTGATTGATTGGACGAGGGGCAGTGTCGCAATTCTAGTGCTCACTTTCATCAGCGCCCTGTTGGTCGAGGAATGAAGCCTGACTTTAAATGAAACCGAGCGTCAATGTTGATATGTCGCCGGATTGCGACGTGTTGCCTTGTTCGAAACTTAGGAAGCCTGAATGTTAAACGATTTCAACGAACGGCTTGCGATTGCCAAAGCGAACCTCCGACAGAAAGAAAAGCTTGAATCGATGTTGCGTTCCGCTCGCGTTTTGCTGACAGAAGCAAAGCACGAGCAGACGAGTCTGAGGCAGATCGCAGAGAAAGAGCATTCGGATCTCACTGCTCTGGAAGGCCTGAGTCTCACGGGGTTGCTTCATGCCATGCTTGGCAGCAAGGAGCAGAGACTTGATAAAGAGCGAAAAGAGTTTGTCGCCGCGAAGCTGAAATTTGATCAAGCCACCGCCACCGTGGATGATCTCCGCGAGGAGGTGCAGCGATTGACGGACGAGTCATCACGACTGGAAAACGCTGGCACGGAGTACGAACGTGTGCTTGTCGAAAAAGAGCAATATCTTTCGGACAACGACAGTGACGTTGCAAGCAAGCTTGTTGAACTAACGCAGCGGATCGCGGATTTAGCGGCAGACCAACAAGAACTTGATGAGGCTGTCGAGGCGGGGCAGTTCGCACTTCAATCGGTTGAGAGAATCCGAGACACACTTGCTTCCGCTGCCAACTGGGGCGTTCTGGATATGTTCGGCGGCGGCATGCTAACGACGATGGCAAAGCACTCAAAGATCGACGCCGCTAAGGATCAAGCCCGATTCGCGCAAAGGAGGTTACTGCGTTTTGAAGAAGAACTTGCCGATGCAGACGAGCGTCTTCAGGTATCGCTGCAAATCGATGGATTCTCCAAGTTTGCAGATTACTTCTTTGATGGATTGATTTCCGATTGGATTGTGCAATCAAAAATCCAGAAAGCGAAGGCTGAATGCTCCCGCATCATCTCTCGTGTGAAGGCCGCGATGCGAGGATGTCAGCATCGCAGAGACTCGGTTAGATCGGAGATCAAGACACTGAAGGACAGCAAGAGAACGTTGATCGAAACGGTGTAGAACGATCCAGATTGTTTTCATCAGGACCAAATTCAACCCTTCGCCGTGGGGCAGGTTTGCAACCTGTCTTTCCTGATGCGACGGATTGTTAGGGATAATGGTAGCGATTCACGATGGCAGGTTTCAAACCTGCCCCACGCAAAGCGTTTCAGTCATTCTACATTTTACCAGAGCAGGCAAATTAAATGAGAGTTTTAGCGAACCCAGGTTGCGGTCATCCGATTGCTGTCGTCGTCATTCTCGCTTCGATTCTAGCTGCGACGACGCTACACGCTGACGAGTCAACCGTGCCCAAACTTGATCCTCGAATCAAGATGATTCCGCTGAGTCCATTACATGGAATCGCAGCCGATGGCGAGATTCTGTCGGTAAACCAAACTCGTTTTGTGATCATAGGAAAGACTTACTACGGGGACCGTCAATATCTAACCGTAATCAAACTTCCGACTGGCGAGGTGCTCGAGAAAGTAGCCATCGCGTTGCCGATCGAAGAAATCGAACATGCCACCGGCTCGCAAGACGGTTCGCGGATCGCGATCTTGCAGGGCGACACGATTGAAATCCGCGACGTCGTCACTGCCGGTGAAGTAAAACATCGCATCGCTGCAGAAGCGGGTAAAGTTACCAGCATTTCGTTGTCTAATGACGGTGGACAACTCGCGGTAGGATCACATCAGCACGTGACGCTCTACGATTGCCAAACCGGAAAACGTTTGCATCAGTACAAAATTAATTCAGGAAAACCCATCGTCTTTTATAGCGACGTCGATCAACTCGGCGTCTTCAGTTCAACAGGTGTTTGGTTATCCGAATCCAATGGCGAACCTCCTGAATTTTGTTTCGCTACACCTGAAGGCTTGGAACTGCGAAACGTTTGTGTTTCCAAGGGTCACTGCTTCGCCACACTCAAAAAAATTCGTTCGGTGAATTTGGCCATCGAAATCATGAGCGGGAATTACCAAGACAGCACTTATTTCGCGGCCAAATTCGATACCCAAGGCAACATGAAGTGGCAAATCGGCACATCCGACGATTCGATTGCGGTGAGTCACGACACCGTCATTTTTCGCAACGTGGATATGCTAATGAGAACGACAAACTCAGCAGAGGTGACCACCATTGGTCGTTGCGAATGGCTCGACCAATGGAAGTTCTCTGCTGGCGGCGAATTTTTGGTTGGACTCGTCAATCAAGAGAACGGGGTACAAATTTGGAATGCCGATACTTGGCGACCCCACTTCGCCAATGCAATTCCGTACGGCCCGTCAGCTTGCGGAATTGACGACAACGGACGCGTCACCGTGACGAGCCAATCGAGCGTGTGTGTCGCTGATCTTGGGAAACCGTTTCAACGAGTGAGGGATCTGCCTGACGACATTTCTCCTTACATGGGCAAACACTGGCTTTCCGGCGACGGTCGTTTACTCGCGTGGCTGACTAAATCCGATGGCGTCAAACTAATGGATCTCGCGGAAGACAAAGAGATCAAGATCGAGACACGCAGTGACTCTAAGGCGAATTCCGTTTGGGTCAATCAATTGGGAGACCGCGTGATCATTCGTTACAAGAGCAAGCCCACGTCCCCGGGCCAGGAGGCGAAACGCGGTTTTCTGGAAGGATTCTTCGGCGGCTCGTCAACCGTCACAGCACCGACGGATCTGATTTCGTTACCAACGGGAAAACGAATTGCCGAGTTCAACACCAGCGATCTCGAGATATTTAGGCATCCGATTTTTCCAGCTGAGCGGATGACGTACTCAACAAGGACCGGGATCTCGCATTTCTCCATCTCGCCAACAAGCGTGAATAAAACGGGCAGCATCCGCATCGAGCACTACAGTCAGTCGGTGAGCGCAAGCGGAGCGATGGTGGTCGGAACACATTCAGGCAAGGTTCTTTGGTATGAAAGCCCCGTAGCGTCGCCACAGACACTGCTGCAAACCAACGACGATCACAGACTGATCGTGGGTTTGTCGCCCGATGGGAAAACGGCTTTTTGTTGTGAACATGTCATGCCTCGCAGACAAACATTGCTGAAGGTCATCAGTTGCCCTGATGCAAAGATTTTGTGGGAGCAATGGCTGCCAGGCGAAATCAAAAAGATCGACGTCTCCCCACGAGGAAAGTATGTGCTTCTCTCGATGTTTGATCGATGGTTTGTTGTCGACGCTGGGTGACAACACATAAGGCCAGTCGGTGTGATCGAAGACGGTGGGAAATAAGGCCTACGGATGTCGCAAATCCATAGAGCCGTGTCGCAAATCATTCTCATCTCCGCGATTTCAGCAATGACAATGGGTTTCTTAGCGGCCATACGCCCAAATAACGTGGCCATTCCCCCATAATGAAACTCAAGCTGATCCCGAAGACAAAAGGACGGCGGCCCCATATTCAGCGATTCGACGAAAAGGAAAGGAACTAAAATGACGAGGTTTTTTGCCTGGTTGGTGGTGGGCGTGCTGACGGCGACGAGTCTGTATGCGGATCCCGTGACGGTGCAATCTCCGGGTGGCCAGCTCGCGGTTTCGTTTGAGGTTCGCGAAGACGCATTGTTCTATTCCATTTCCAGGGAAAATAGGCCGGTCGTTGATCCGTCCAAAGTCGAGATTTTCGCCGGTGCGAAGATGGCGGTGGTTGAGCAGTCGATTCGCGAGAGCGATTCGAGCTGGAAACCGGTCTATGGCCAGTTCAGTAGTATCCGCGATCACCACCGCGAACTGACTCTTTCGCTGACTGCGGACTCAGTGCCGGTGCAATTGATTTGCCGCGTGTTTGATTGCGGAGTCGGATTCCGCTTTGTGCTGTCAGAAGAATCTGCAGGCAAGAAGATGACTTATACCAGCGAGTACAAGTTGCGCGGCGGTGCGGCTCACTATGCAGGCCAGCGTGGTGCGAAAATCGCTAATCTCGCCAAAGCAAAACGGGTCGCCGTCCCCTTGGTGACGCAGCGCGACGATGGGCTGCATGTCGCGTTGCTGGAGTCGGATCTGTATTCCGCCGCCGGGTTTGAGATCATGGGAATCCGTTTTGCCGCTGCCTCAGGGTCACTGGTGGCGTCAAGTTCTGCTGTCTCGATTGGCGAGGGACAGGTGACGGCTTGGCGAGTGATTTTGATCGACGAAACTGCCGGCGATTTGACAGTGAATACGGTCTCGCTGAATCTCGCGGCCCCCTGCAAACTAGCCGATACGAGCTGGATCAAGCCTGGCAAAGGTCTCTGGGACTGGCGGATTCACGGCTATCACAACGGAGAATTTGTGTATGGCATCGATACCCGCAGCTATTTTCATTTGATCGACTTCTGTGCCGAACAAGGCATCGAGTACTTTACCGTCGACGATTTTTGGTTCACCAAAGCGGGCAATGGAAAGATGACCGTCGCACCGGAGGTTGATATTGCCAAGGTAATGAGCTACGCCAAGGAAAAAGGCGTGATGATCATGCTCTACTACGATCGCAGGAAAGGAAACTTCGGCGATGAAACACTGTTCCGTCACTATGCCGATCTGGGTGCGACGGGCATGAAGTACGGCTTCATGGGCAACAAGGCCGATTTCACCCGAGACGCCATCAATGCAGCCGCGGAAAACAAGTTGCTGATCAATTTCCATGACGGACCGGTGCCGATGGCGGGTGTCGAGAGAACGATGCCCAACTTGATCACCCGCGAATACTGTCATGGTCAACAAGACAGCCGGAGTGCGTTCACGCCCGAAACCTTCCTGCAAATGGCAATGGTCAGTGCACTCACCGGTCCGCTCGACATGTCCAATGGAAACTTCGGGATCAACAGCATTAATGCGGGTGAGCGTAAGAAAGGGCCCAAGAAAAGGAACAGCTACATCTCGACCGTGGTCAGCGAAGTGGCTCGCAATCTGGTGATCTATACGGGATTGGTGACACTGCCCGACGCGCCGGAGGAGTACCTAAAAAAAGCAGATCTGTTTGAGTTCCTAAAACAGATGCCTGCGACATGGGACGACACTCGAGTGTTGAATTCGAAGATCGGAAACTACATCACGGTAGCTCGCCGCACAGGCGATCGATGGTTTGTCGGTTCGGTCAGCGACCAGACCGCTCAAACGCTTGACATTCCGCTTAATTTCCTTGAGCCCGGAGAAACCTATGAAGCCACGATCTATCAGGATTTGCCCGACGCACATGGTGTAAAGAATCCCGAAGCGTATGAAATCACCACGGCGACCGTGAAACGCCACGATGTGCTTCCAGCCAAAATGGTGGTCGGCGGCGGACATGCCATGATCCTGCGTCCGGTCCACCGTAAACCCTGAGCATGCTGAGCAGAAAGAGCCTTTGATGTCGCCGGAGGATCCGGCTGCAACCTTTTTGGATCGAAGGAATCAATCGATCTTGTTTCTTCAACCCAATCCCCTCACCGCTGAACAAAATAATGAAACTACAACATTATATCGGTGCTTTCTTGCTGACCTTGCCACTGCATGTGGGATCGTCGAATCGTGTGAGTGCACAACCTAGCACCAACGCGAGCCCCTCGAATCCGAATGTCGTGTACATCCTGGCGGATGATTTGGGCTACGGCGATTTGGGTTGCTACGGGGCAACGAAAGTCCAGACGCCGAACATCGACGCATTGGCCAAAGCAGGACGCCGGTTCACCGACGCCCATACCGCATCCGCCGTTTGCACGCCCTCACGCTACGCCTTGTTGACGGGTGAATATCCCATCCGTGGCAATGGTGGCAAAGGCGTGTGGGGGCCCGCGCCCGTCACATCCGGACTGCTCATTGACACGGATCAGCTGACGATTGCGGACGTGTTCAAGAACAAAGGTTACGCAACCGCGGCACTGGGTAAATGGCACTTGGGGTTCGGAGAGGGACAAAACGACTGGAAAGAACCGCTGCGGCCAGGGCCTCAAGATCTCGGTTTTGATTACTACTTTGGGTTGCCGGTGGTGAACAGCGCTCCGCCCTTTGTCTATGTCGAAAACGATCGCATCGTGGGCAGCGACCCTGCCGATCCACTGGTCTATATCGGCCGCGGGCATGCAAAAGAGGCAACGCCGATCACAGAAATTCCACCTGAAGCCTCGCAGCGCACTCCTAATATGTTTAAGGGAGCCGTGGAAGCTCACAAAAATTACAACGACTATACGGTCGGAACGGTTTTGGCGGAAAAGGCAGTAGACTGGATCACGGCGAACAAGCAGAAGCCGTTCTTTCTCTATATGGCCACGACGCATATTCACCACCCCTTCACCCCCGGCAAGCGGTTCCAAGGATCGAGTGATGCGGAGCTTTACGGCGACTTCATCCAAGAGCTGGACTGGATGGTTGGCGAAGTGACCGGCTGCCTCGAGAAGCAGGGCTTGAGCGAGAACACGCTGATCATTTTCACCAGCGACAACGGCGCGATGCTGAATCTCGGCGGACGCAATGCCGTCAAGGCGGGACATCGCATCAACGGCGATCTGCTGGGCTTCAAATTCGGTGTCTGGGAGGGCGGGCATCGCGTGCCCTTTATCGCCCGTTGGCCTGGAAAGATCGAAGCCGGCAGCACCTCGGATCAGTTGATCTGTAACGTTGACATGTTGGCCACGTTTACGGCACTAACCGGCCAAGACTTGGATGCGGTGGAAGACACCGACAGCGTCAACGTGTTGCCCGCGTTCTTAGAGAATCCTGCCGAACCACTTCGCACCGAGTTGCTTCTGGCTCCTAACAAACCAGCGAACTTGGCCATCCGCAAAGGCAAGTGGATGTATATCGGGGCAAGAGGAAGCGGCGGGTTCAGCGGGTCCAAGCCGAACCAGCACGCCTGGGGCGGTCCACCCGCGGTGGCCTTTGTTGGCGGCGAAAACAGCGACATCGAAAATGGAAAGTTCAAACCGGGGGCGCCGCCAGCTCAATTGTACGACCTGGAAAATGATGTACGGCAAACCCAAAATCTTTACAACCAATACCCCGAAGTCGTTCAGGAAATGAAGACGCTGCTGAATTCGTATCGACCTAAGACGCCCGCGGACGCAAAGCAACAACGCGTTCGTAAGCCGAAGGTGACCAAGTAATGAAGGTTTGCAATTGGTTATTGTTGGCCGGGATTCTGATTCCACTTCTGATCCCGAGTTTAGGTATCGCCCAGACGCCTGCCCGGCCGAACGTTATTTTCTTTTTGACCGATGACCTTGGGTATTCGGACATTGGTTGTTATGGCGCGACGAAGGTCAAGACACCGAACCTCGACCGGCTGGCGGCCGACGGAGTCAAGTTCACTGACTTCCACACCGGTGCGTCGATTTGTTCGCCGTCGCGGGCGGCGTTCTTGACGGGTAGCTATCCGCAGCGATGCGGACTTTACATGGGCATCAACCCCATCCGTGATGAGCACTGGTTTCTGGGACTGAATCCTGATGAAGTCACATTGGCTGAACAGTTCAAGAAACAGGACTACCAGACTTTCATGATTGGCAAGTGGCACCTCGGCAAGGAGCCCGAGTTCCATCCTTTCCGGCACGGGTTTGATCACTACTACGGCATGCCCAACAACGCCGGCCATTCATCCCATTTCTATGACGGCGAGAAAGAAATCTATACGCAAACGCCGTTGGACCAATTAACCAAACTGTACACCGACCGCGCCGTCGAGATCATCCACGACCACGGCGACCAACCGTTCTTCCTGTACCTTGCCCACAACTATCCCCACACACCGTACAAAGCTGGCAAGGATTTTGTGCGGTCCTCGAAGGACGGCGTCCGTGGCGACGTGATCCAGGAACTCGATTGGGGTGTCGGTGAAATGATGAAGGCGATCGAAGAGGCCGGCATCGCTGAGAACACGATCGTCATCTTCACGTCGGACAACGGACCTGTGAAGCCGCAATACGCCGCGCCCTACCGAGGCACTAAATATGTCACCTTCGAAGGTGGCCACCAAGTGCCATTTATCATTTATTGGCCAGCGGTGATCAAGCAAGGCGTGCAATCCGACACCCCCGTGGTCGCGATGGACTTGTTCCCGACCTTGTCCGAAATCATTTGCGAGCCTCTGCCAGCGGAACGAAAACTCGACGGTGTGAGTTTGCTGCCACTGTTGCAAGGCAAACCGCTGGCGCGTCCCGACGATGAACCTTTCTACTATTACAACTGCGAGAATCTGCAAGCGATTCGTCATGGTAATTGGAAGCTACATCTGCCGCGCACCACCAAACAGCTTCCCTTTTGGGACAAAAACAAGACCTTTACCAACATCGAATCGCCAGTCCTCTACAACCTGGAATCGGATATCGCCGAATCAACCGATGTTGCCGCTGCGAACCCCGAAGTGGTGCAGCAGATGGTTCGCATGGCGGACGAGACTCGCAAAGAGCTGGGTGAATTCATGCAGCGTGGCAGCGGCCAACGGGCCACCGGGTCCGCGATCCCGGGTGCTCCGATCATCAGTCACGGCAAAGATTGGCCGACCGTCGACGCCGACACCCGCGACGCGATCCACGCAGAGCGGCTGAAGCGACATCCTGAATTGAACCAGAAACCTGCCACGAAGAAAGCAGGAAACAAGAAGCGGAAACAACAGGAAGCAGCGAATTAATTCCCTGTAGCCAAAGCCTCGGTAAGGTTGCCACACGATCGAAGTGGGTCGTGAAATGGTAGGGCCATGGTTCTACGAAATGCGGTGTGAACCATCACTACTCTGAAGACATTTTCGAGAATGTACTTAAAGGAAACACGATGAGCTTATCAATAAGAAAACAATTCGTACTTGTACTGCTGCTGTCGATCGCTTGGCCGGCAGCGGCCCATTCGGAAGAACCGAAGTCCAGTCGACCTAATTTCGTGATCTTTGTCGCCGACGATATGGGCTGGGGTGATTCGGCAACGTACGGCAATGAACTGATTCAGACGCCGAATATGGATAAGCTTGCGTCGCAGGGCGTGAAGTTCACACAGTGCTATTCGGCATGTGGTGTCTGTTCGCCATCACGGTCGGCGATTCTTACCGGGCGGACGCCGTATCGCAATGGTGTTTGGCGACACTTGTCGGGAATCCATGAAGCTCACCTGCGTGAGAGCGAAATCACCTTTCCCGAGCTGTTGAAAGATGCTGGCTATGAAACGTGCCATGTCGGCAAGTGGCATCTACTCTCGAGACAACAATTCAACACATCCCAGTTTCCTCAGCCGGGCGATCATGGCTACGACTATTGGATGTGCACACAAAACAACGCCAGCCCCAGCCACAAGAACCCCGACAACTTTGTTCGCAATGGCGAGCCGGTGGGAAAGCTCGAAGGCTATTCCGCTCAGCTGGTTGCATCCGAAGCGGCACATTGGCTTAAAGATATCCGTGATCCTGCAAAGCCGTTTGCGATGACGGTGTGGGTGCATGAGCCGCATTCGCCGATCGCCACCGACCCACGATTCTCGGACCTGTACAAGGGACACGAGAACAGCAAGTACATGGGGAACATCACGCAAATGGACAACGCCTTGGGAATGGTGATGGATGCCCTGGATGCCCAAGGAGTCAGTGATGATACGTTTCTATTCTTCACATCGGACAACGGTCCCGTGCCCGCATTTGGCGGCTCGTCTGGCGGCCTGCGAGGCAACAAACGCAGCGATCACGAAGGCGGCATCCGGGTGCCAGGGCTGGCGCGTTGGCCGGGGCATATCGAACCGGGCACCACCAGCGAAGTGCCGGTGATCGGCACCGACCTGTTTGCCACGCTGTTGGACATCGTTGACATTCCGCTGCCCACGGATCGTACGATCGACGGCGTCAGCATGCTGCCCGCCTTCGCCGGCAAACCGATCGAGCGAGAAATTCCGCTGTTTTGGCGTACCCACGTTTCCTCGCCATCCGATCGTGTTGCGATGCGAATCGGCGACTGGAAAATCGTCGGCAATGAAACGCTGACCGAGTTTCAGCTGTTTGAAATCCAAAAGGACTGGAAAGAAGAGAACGACTTGTCTGCCAAGATGCCTGAAAAAACCGAGGAGATGAAAAACGTTCTCTTCAAACTTTGGGCGGACATCGAAGAGGAAGGCCCCAATGAGTGGTGGGAGAACGAACGACAGAAACCCGCCAAAGGCGGCAAGCTGAGTTACTAACGCCTCAACTTTGTCTTCATCCTCGCTGATGATCTTGGCACGCCGAGTTCGCAGCTCAAATTCTAGCAAGAACACGATGAAATTTACAAAATTGGAAATCAACATGCATCGAGTTTTATTGGCCCTTGTGATGGTGGGCTGGATTGCCGTGGAATCATCTCTGGCAGCGCGTCACGATGTCGACGAGAGCAACAACCCAAAGGCGGACATGGCGTTTGTCAACGAGGCTGCTGCTCCCGAAGAGCCGTTGACGCTGTGGTACCGAAAACCGGCGACCAAGTGGGAAACCGAAGCGTTGCCGGTGGGAAACGGCCGGTTGGCCGCGATGGTTTTCGGCGGGGTGAATAACGAGCGGATCCAGTTCAACGAAGAGACCGTCTGGGATGGCGTGCCCACCGATTACAACAATCCCGGGGCGCTGAAAGCGTTGCCGGAGGTTCGTCGCCTGCTTTTCGAGGGTAAGAACGCCGAGGCGACTCGGTTGGCGGGAAAGACGATGATGGGGAGTCCGCATCGAATCAAATCCTATCAGACGCTGGGCGATTTGTTCCTGGACTTTCCCGACGCCGAAAAGGTCTCGGGCTACCGGCGTGACCTGGATCTGACAACGGCCATCAACCGGACGCATTACAGCGTGGATGGGATCGAGTTCACGCGTGAAGTGTTTGTGAGCGCACCGGATCAAGCCATCGTCATCCACCTCAGCGCGAGCCGGCCGGGAAAGATCAACTTCACGGCCCGATTTTCTCGCGACAACGCCACCACACAATCTGCGTCGGACAACCGTTTGATCCTGCGTGGCAAACTCGGTGTTGATTACGAGGCGCAGCTCCGTCCTGTGGTGAGTGGCGGCAGCGTCCGTTTCGCTGACGGAGTACTGAAGGTCTCCGATGCCGATGAAGTCACGCTGCAGGTGGTGGGAGCGACGAGCTACAACAGTGCCACGGACATTTCCGGTGACGCGACCGCACGCTGCGAGCAATACCTGCAAGCGATCGGCAACAAGTCCTACGCGGAGATGCGTGCTACGCATGTCGCCGACTACCAAAAGCTGTTCAATCGCGTGCAGTTGGACCTAGGGACAACCGACGCGGTCAACAAACCAACCGACCAGCGGTTGCAGGAAATCAAGAAAGGGAAACATGATCCGCAGTTCGAAGTTTTGTACTTCCAATTTGGGCGTTACTTGTTGATCAGCAGTTCTCGTCCCGGATATCTGCCCGCCAACCTGCAGGGCAAATGGGCACAGCAATACAACGCGGCTTGGAACAGCGATTATCACTTCAACATCAACTTCCAAATGAATTACTGGCCGGCACAGACCACCAACCTGTCTGAATGCCACCAGCCGTACTTCGACTACGTGGAAAGCCTCGTGCCGTTTGGTGAGAAAACGGCCAAGGTGCACTACGGCGCGGACGGCTGGACGCTGCATCACCTCTCGGACATTTTCGGCATGACGGCGCCGGCCGATGGCGTGCACGGCATTTGGCCAATGGGCGCAGCCTGGGCCAGCCGCGGTCTGATGGAGCACTACCGCTTTAATGGCGACAAACAGTTTTTGACCGAGCGGGCGTATCCGATGATGAAGGGTGCCGCCGAGTTTTTGTTGGATTTCTTGGTCGAAGCACCTGCAGGGACGCCGGCGGCGGGTCGATTGGTCACCAATCCATCTCACTCGCCCGAGAATTCGTTCATCAAAGCGGACGGAACGGAATCGTTGTTCACCTATGCGTCCACAATGGACCTGCAAATTATTCACGACCTGTTTACCGGTCTGCTTGAAGCGAATCAGGCGATCGATCCGACGGGCAATTTTGACAAAGAGTTCCGTGACGAGCTTGAAACGGCGCTAGCCAAACTGCAGCCGCTACAGATCAGCCCCAAAACAGGTCGCTTGCAGGAGTGGATTGAAGACTACAAGGAAAAAGATCCACATCATCGCCACACCTCGCATCTGTATGGACTTCATCCGGGCAAGCAGATCACGAAGAACGCGACACCCGAGTTGTATGAAGCGGCGAGGAAATCACTGGAAGCACGTGGGGATGGCGGCAAGGGTTGGTCCATGGCGTGGAAGGTGAATTTTTGGGCCCGTTTTCATAACGGCGACCGCGCTCATAAGTTGTTAAGCAACCTGTTGAGCAAGATGACGCTGACCAACCTGTTTGACACGCATCCACCGTTCCAGATTGACGGCAATTTCGGCGGTACGGCAGCGATCGCAGAAATGCTTTTGCAAAGCCATGACGGCGAAGTGCATCTCTTACCTGCTTTGCCAAGTGTATGGAAGGAAGGCTCCGTACAGGGCCTACGTGCTCGCGGCGGCTTTGAAGTCGACATGCAATGGAAGGATGGCCAGCTGACGAAGGCAACGATTCGTTCGCTCAATGGAAATCCATTGAAGGTCCGCTACGGCAGTGAAACTCGCGAGCCGGTTCTCGCCAAGGCAGAAAGTTTCGACTGGGATGGAATATAGAAAGCACGGTGGAATTATGACTTCGCAAACAGGTTTCACTGGATTGCCCCACATTTGACTTTACGCAACAAGACGATGCATATGATCGTAAAACTCGCCTATTTCATCAGTGCCGTCATGGCGTTATCGACTCTGGCTGCGCCCACGATCGAGAATACGGAACCCAATCAATGAACCATCGCGATATAAAAACTGTAAAGTTTGCATGGCTGCTAGGAGTGTTCTTGTGCGTAAACGCCGATGCGATAGCCGTGGCCGATGAACGCTATGTACTGCGATATGACGCGCCGGCCAAAGACAATTTGCTGGAGGCGTCCAAAGGAAGAGCCAAGGGAATCGGCTACATCCAGACGGCACTGCCGATGGGCAATGGTCGACTGGGAGCCATGTTTTCCGGCGGTATCGATACCGAACATCTGCTGATCAATGACATCACGCTGTGGATGAATTCCAAACGTGGGTTGGACGAGGCGGCGCAGTCCGGCACACGAAACGTTGCTTCGGATGATTTCGAGACGGTTCGGAAAGCCTATCGCGAGGGGAAATACGGCACCAAGCCGGACAGTATGGAAAGCCTGTCCACGAAGTATCTCAGCAGTACCGAGCCACTGGGGAACTATGCCCCCTTCACCGACCTGATGATTTCCTCGGGTCACGATCCGGCACAGGTTCGCAACTATCGCCGCTCTCTCGATTCGCGGACGGGGCTGGGAACCGTCAGCTATTCGATCGGCGAGGGAACGTTCACCCGAGAATTCTTTTGCAGCTATCCGCACGATGTGGTGGTGGCCCGTTATACGGCCGAGGGTGCAAAGTTGAACCTAACGGTTCACACCACGTCCCGGCACAAGGGGGCGCTAGTCAGTGCAGCCGACAACCGGATCATCCTGAGCGGCAAAGCGAAGATGGTTCAAGACGATGTCGAGTTCATGCAGATCGTACAGATCGATGCCGGCGACGCAGACGTGACGCCGCAGCCCGATGGCTCGCTCAAAATCGCTGGCGCAAGCGATGTGACGATTGTACTGGCGGGCTATTGCGATTATCTGCCCATCTATCCGTCCTTCAAAGGACGCGGCTATCAAGCGGATTGCGAAAAAACGATCGCCGCGGCAACAAAACTTGGCTTTGATTCGCTCAAGAAATCGCATGTCGACGATGTTTCGACGATGGTGAACCGCTGTCAGTTGGAGCTCGATTTTAAACCGTCCGGATTGACCACCGACAAGCTGGTATCCGGTGATGGAAGTGTGGAACTGGAAAACCTGTACTTCCATTACAGCCGCTATCTGCAATTGTGCTGTTCGCGTAGTGCACCGGTTCCCTCCAACCTGCAGGGGCTTTGGAACGCTGACCTCAAACCGGCGTGGAACTGCGATTATCACACCGATATCAACGTGCAGATGAACTACTGGATGGTCGATCCAGCGAACTTATCGGAATCGTTTCATCCGTTTGTCCAGTGGACGAAGATTCTTGCTGAATCAGGCTCGCATACGGCACGCGAGACCTTTGGTGTTGAAAAAGGTTGGAGCATGGGGCTGAACGGCAATGTGTTTGGCTTCACCGCGCAGAACGAACATGGACGCCGCAACCAACAGGGTGGGCACTGGCTTTGTCAGAACCTGTTCGATCATTATGCCTTCACCCAAGACCGTGCATATCTCGAAGAGATCTATCCGATCCTCAAAGGCTCGGCAGAATTCTTTGTCGAGTACCTCGCTCCGTGGAAGGATGGCACCCTGGTCGTCTATCCCACCTGGTCACCCGAAAACAGTTACCTTGTCAAACAGTACAGCAAACTGAACAAGCAGGCTTACGGAGCTTCTTGGGATCAGCAGCTCGTGCTGAATCTCTTCACAGACTGTATCGAAGCTTCCACGATCCTCCGGCGCGATGAAGAGTTTCGCGAAACCCTGCAGGAAATGATCCCGAATCTCTGCCCTCAAAAAATTGGTCAGTATGGTCAGCTGCAGGAGTGGCCCGAAGACTGGGACAACCCCAAAGACACGCACCGCCATATCTCACATTTGATCGCGCTGCATCCCGGTCGCGATATCTCGCCGCTGACAACGAAAGAGTTGCATCAGGCGGCCTTGGTAACGATGAAGCATCGCGGCGACGAATCCACGGGCTGGAGCACCGGATGGAAAACGTGTTTTTGGTCACGTCTACACAACGGTGACCGCGCGCACAAAATCTATCAATTTCTGACCTCCAAACGGGCATATCCGAACCTATTTGATTTCCATCCGCCGTTCCAGATAGATGGTAATTTTGGCGGCGCAGCCGGCGTCTGCGAAATGTTGCTGCAAAGCCACTTGCGCAGCGTGAATGCCGATGCAAAGACGATCGAAGAGGCCGCGTTTGTGGCGTACCAGAAGGATCCGAAGCAACCGAATCATTTTGTCCCGGTCGTTCCAGACGAACGACTCGCAGATGCCCCCTATATCCTGCACCTATTGCCTGCGCTTCCATCGGCTTGGCCGAGTGGAGAAGTCAAAGGGCTGAAGGCACGTGGCGGATTCGAAGTCGATATGCAGTGGAGCGACGGCCGTCTTGTTCAGGCGACGATTCGGGCCTCTCGGAGCGGAGAGTTTCGTATTTACGCGGGAAATACATTGAGCGAAGTGATTTCGCTCGAGGAAGGAGAGTCGCTGGATTGGCCGCCAAGTCGATAATAATACGGATAGGCTAAGTCCATTTTTTCGATCGCAACTCCATGCCGCAAAGCCGCAACGGCGTGTCGCAAATCGTTAACAACCGCCCCATTCAAGGGACTAGAATAGGTCACCTAACAGCCACTCACCCAACCTAAACTCGTGGTTCGTCACGAAGCAACGTTAGGGTTATCCATAGTGGACGAGGCGATGAGTCGCTCCGCTAAGCAGTTAGGCAGGAACCATTAGGTGAAATCCCGTTAACCGTTTGGGCCAACGCCGTGGAGTATTTCCTGTAGCGGAACTCGTCAAGAGTTTCGGGGGCATACGTCATGAAAACGAAAGTCTTGACGACTTCCGTTACGCCAAATTAGCACAAAAAGACTCGTCGCCTCGTCCACTACCCTAAATTGAACGCTGGCAAACCACTCGATACCAAGGGTGCGGTCGATGGACTTTAACCCGATCAGCCAACACTTGATTGACGCATCGCAAAAGATAATGGGAGTCCTAAATTGACAAGACGATTTTGCAAACAACGTGATCACCAACACGGAATCACGCTTGGAACGATTCATCAAAAACTTCTGCAAACAGTTGCGATGCTGTTCACACTACTTGTCATTCCAACCGTGGTTGCTGCGGAGGAAACCGCCACGGTCAAAGTGACCCATTCTGCACTGCAGGGCATTGGTGCCGAAAAGGGAGTGATGCGGCGTGATCCGAGCGACATCATCAAGGTCGGCGACCTTTACTACGTGTGGTATTCCAAAGGTAAGATTTCACCTGGCTACGATGCGACCGTTTGGTATGCCACGTCAACCGATGGCCGCGAGTGGACGGAGAAAGGTCAAGCGTTGGCCAAGGGCGAGCCAGGGAGCTGGGAAGGGGCGAGTGTATTCACTCCGAATATTCTCGTTGCCGAAGATCAGTATTGGCTGTTTTACACAGGGACTTCCAAAGATTACGGCAAGGGATTCAACCCAGATTCGAAAATCGGCATCGCAGTCTCGGATTCGCCCGATGGTCCCTGGCAGCGACTGGACACCAACCCGGCGCTGAAAAATAGTGACGATCCCAATGCCTTTGACAGCCACCTCGTTGACGACGCGTGTCTGATCGTCCGTGAAGGCAAATACTGGTTTTACTACAAGGGGCGTCAATTGGGCAAAGGTCCAGGCCAGACGCAGATGGGATTGGCGATCGCCGAGCATCCGCAAGGTCCGTATGTCCGACACGAATCGAATCCCGTGATCCCCGGCAACCACGAAGTTTTGGTTTGGCCACAGGGCAACGGCGTGGCCGCGATGATCGGAACAACCGGGCCAAAAGAGATCACGAACACGATTCAGTACGCCGAAGACGGGATCCATTTTTCCAAAACGCATGATGTGAAAAACGGGCCATGGGCCGGTGGAGCCTATCGGCCAGAAGCGTTTACACAAAGCGGCACCGGAGAGATTCCCGAGTGGGGCGTCGAAATTGGTAGAGCCAAGGGGCAGCTGCCGTTCATCGGACGTTTTGATTGCAACGTCGCCCCCTGATGTTGTGTTCGATCATGGAGTAGGCCCCGATAGAGGCGGCAAATTACGACATTTGCGTTTTGTAGCTACGCTCGCCAGAGCGTGGATGGTTGCCGCGCAAATGCGAATCACCCCATTGGCGAAGGTCGCTACCAGAAAATGCTTCACAGCGTTGCCTAATGGGATTAAACGGCGCTGGCCAACATCCACAAACGGATCTTAGTAGATGAATACAAGAAACATCATCGGTTTGATCGCGAGCGTGTGTTGGGGAGCAACGGCCTTGTTGGCAGCGTCCCCGGCGCGTCCCAACTTTGTGATCATTTTCACTGACGATCAGGGATATGCGGACTTGAGTTGCTTCGGCGGAGACCATGTGCATACTCCGCGGATCGACCAAATGGCGGCCGAAGGATCGCGGTTGACCAACTTCTATATGGCGGCACCGCTATGTACGCCTTCGCGGGCGGCGTTGATGACCGGTTGTTATCCACGTCGGATTGATATGGCGTACGGTTCTGACTTTGCCGTTTTATTGGCCGGCGACAGCAAGGGATTGAATCCAGAGGAAGTGACAATCGCAGAAGTGCTCAAAGAGGCGGGGTATGCCACCGGCATGTTTGGCAAGTGGCATCTCGGCGATCAGCCAGAATTCCTGCCCACGCGTCAGGGCTTTGACGAGTTCTTTGGGCTGCCCTACAGCCATGATATCCATCCGCAACATCCGCGGCAGAAACACTTCCAATTTCCTCCGCTGCCAC
Source organism: Novipirellula rosea (assembly GCF_039541335.1). Taxonomy (NCBI): domain Bacteria; kingdom Pseudomonadati; phylum Planctomycetota; class Planctomycetia; order Pirellulales; family Pirellulaceae; genus Novipirellula; species Novipirellula rosea. Next base: position 150,027 of record NZ_BAABGA010000006.1, read on the forward strand.
TGCTGGACGGGGAAACGGTTGTCGAGCAGGATCCCGACGCGGATTTCTTAACCAAACGGTTCACGCAGCGTGCGGTTCAATTTATCGAACAACACAAAGACGAACCATTCTTTTTGTATGTGCCGCACCCGCTGCCTCATGGTCCGTTGCATGTGTCGCCGCCGTTTATGAAGGACGCGCCCGATGCCATCAAAGCGAAGTTGGCCAAGGAAGGGAAACGCGTCGATTACGGGACTCGCACCAAACTGTTTAAGTATGCGATCGATGAAATCGATTGGTCCGTCGGCCAGATTCTTGATGTGATCAAAGCCAACGGACTCGATGAAAACACCCTCGTCATTTTCACAAGCGACAACGGCCCTGCGACGGGGAAAGCTCATCCGCTGCGAGGCAAGAAAGGCAGCACGTTCGAAGGCGGCCCTCGCGTTCCAGCGGTAATTCGTTGGCCTGGCAAAATTCCGACCGGTCGCGAGAACGATGAATTGATGACCGCGATGGATCTGCTGCCGACGTTTGCGGGGCTTGCCGGAGCCGAATTGCCAGCGGATCGCATCATTGACGGCAAGGACATTTGGCCCGTCCTGACCGGCAATGAACCGAGTCCGCACGACACATTTTTCTACTATCGAGACAACGACTTGAAGGCCGTCCGCTGGGGCAAGTGGAAGCTGCACCTAGCGCTGCCGCAAGCCAATGGTGCCAAGGGTCAACCGAAATCGGCGTTGTATGACCTGGAATCGGACATCAGCGAAAAGCGAAATGTCATCGCGGAACACCCCGAGGTGGTGGCGCGTCTTCGTGCGTCTGTCGAAGCCTTCGAAAAGAGGTTAGCTGAAAACAGCCGGTCCGCGGCATTCGTGGACGCCCCCACACCACTGAAGCTAGCGAAATAACACCATGCAAAACGAAACGAACAATCAAGCCTCTAACGTTCTCGACGACTGCAGTTCCACGTCCGGCTGCTGCGCAGGCGCGAATGCCTTGGTGGGACGTCGCCAATTCGTCAAAGCAACCGGATTGACCGCAGCGATGATGATGGCGGTTCGCAGCGATGTGATGGCCGGGCCATTTGAAGCGGCGAAAATCGATCACGTCATTCCTGCCGACAAGAAGCTGAGCAAAGATTGGATCGCCAGTCTGTATGCACGGGGCGAGCCGCTGACCGCGACCGGCGACGCTCTGAAATACATCGGCATGCCGATCAGTGGACTCTGTACCGGGCAAGTCTATCTCGCCGGCGATGGCAGGCTTTGGTATTGGAACCTCACCGCCGCGAAGGACCGAAAGAATAACCCAAAAGGCGCTCGCTACCTGCAACCCGATGTGGCCCGTTCGTCGAAGGATCAAGGGTTTGCACTGCAAGTCGGTGGCAAGGTCCACACGCTGGACGCCGGCGGATTCAAGGAGGTCAAGTTCACCAATCAATATCCGATGGGGCGGGTGGACTACGCGGATGAATCGTGTCCGCTAAACGTTCAACTAGAAGCCTACACGCCCTTCATTCCGCTTCGCCGTGATGAGTCCAGCTATCCGGTCATCGTGATGCGGTACACGGTGATCAACCACTCGCCGGATTCCCAAGAGGTGGCGATCGCGGGCTGGATCGATAACAGCACCAATGGCTCGAAGGGAAAGAAAGTCTGTGTGTATCGTGAACTGAACGAGATTGCCACCGTCGAGTGCACGGCAGATTTCGAAAACGCCAATTCCATGGCACTTGGTGTCTTTGGCAACGAGAAGCCGGAGCTGGTGGATTTGGCAAAAACCACTCCGGGTCCCAACGGCATTTTTGACTCGGGTTCCAGTCCAGAGGATGGTGTCCGAGCCGAGATGAATGCCAAACGGCCCGCCCTCGCTTCGATCGGCCGCAAATTTTCGCTCGGCCCCGGTGAATCCAAGACCGTCTCCTTCGCGGTCTCCTGGAGGTTCCCGATGGTTCGCTATGGCACCGCCTTTGGTGTCGGACCGAGGTCGACCTCGCCCGGCCGCAATCACTACGCGACGGTTTGGCCAAACGCTGCGGAAGCTTCCAGTCAAGTAGCCAGCCGTGAGAGCGAGCTGTACGACACCAGCAAGAAATGGGTCGATACTTGGTACGATTCCAGCTTGCCGTATTGGTTTTTGGAGCGTGCGTTTATTCCCATCAACTGCATGCAAACCCAAGTCGCACAGCGAGTCTATCCGCGTGGCAACGACACCGAGATTTACAATCTAGAAGAAGGCGTCAGATGCTGTCCCGGCAATTGTACGCACGTGTGGAACTACGCCCAAGGTTTGGCGCGGGTCTTTCCAGAAATCGAACGCGAGTGCCGCGACAAGATCGAATATGGTCTCGGTTTCGATGAGTCCACCGGAATGATCTACTTCCGCTATTCCATGAGAGCAGGAAAGGACGGCAGAGACGATGCCCTGGACGGCACCTGCGGCACGATCATTCGCGTGCTGCGCGAGAGCCAGATGACGACGGACTACCGCTTCCTCGAGAGCATGTGGGACCGGGTCAAACGTTCGATGGATTTTGTCATCAAGGAATGGGATCCGGATGAAGACGGGTTATTGGCCGGTGCCCAGCACAACACTTTGGACGAGCCTTGGTACGGCAAGGTGCATTGGCTGATCAACGTCTATCACGCCGCGCTGAAGGCATCGGCGGTGATGGCACGTCAGATGAATCAACCGGTCGTGGCCGAGCGTTATGAACGGATTGTCGCCAAGGGCGGACCGGCGATGGTGGATCTGCTGTGGAAGGAAGATTTCGGCTACTTCATTCACATTCCCGGGGATGCGGATAGTGAAAAGCACGGTTCGACCAATGGCTGTCATATCGACCAAGTTCTGGGCGAAAGCTGGCTGCACGAAGTCGGGCTCGATCCGATCCTGCCGAAGGACAAGATTCGAAAATCACTGCAATCGCTGTGGAAGTACAACTTTGCACCGAACGTGGGCGAGTTCCGCAAAGTGATGACGAATGGCCGCTGGTATGCTGCGGCTGGCGATGCGGGGCTAGTGATGTGCAGCTTCCCAAATGGCAAGATTGAACCCAAAAGCGGCAAGGCCAGCTATGCTGGCTATCTGAACGAGTGCATGACCGGATTCGAATGGCAAGTCGCCGCGCACATGATCCGCGAAGGAATGCTCCAAGAAGGTTTGGCGATTGGCAAAGCGATCTATGACCGCTACTCGCCGGACGCTCGCAACCCTTACAACGAAGTCGAATGCAGCGATCACTACTCGCGTGCAATGGCCAGTTACGGTGCCTACTTGGCGGTGTGCGGTTATCGCTATGACGGCCCTGCAGGCAAGTTGGCCTTCGGCCCGCGGCTGAGTCCCGAGAATTTCCGGGCAGCGTTTACGACGGCGGAAGGTTGGGGCCGCTTTTCCCAAAAAGTCGAATCGGGCGAACAGTCGGCCGCCGTTGAACTGCATTACGGCAAACTCACCCTGAACGAGTTGACGCTCGATGCGGTCCCGGGAACGACGGCAAGCGGCGCCATTGTGAAGCTCGGCGGCAACGAGATTCCTGCAACGTTTCATTCAAACGCAGGCCAGTACGTTTTGCGTTTCGCTAAACCGGTGATCGTCAGTGCCGGAGATAAATTGACGCTTGATTACACGCCGTAAGCAAGGCATCGGAAGTTTCAATGATCGTTTCATGGTGACGAGAAAGATGCCGTTTGGGCCACAAGCGAAAGCAACTCAGGCCAACCGCCAACCGATTCATTCATTATGCAATTCAACATCATCAACAATCCGTCGGAAGAATCCTGTTGTCAGCCCGCTTCCGATTTCGACTTGTCACGGCGACGTTTCTTGATTGCGGCGGGCGTCTTGAGCACCGCGCTCACTGGCAAACCGCTATTGGCTGCCGGTCGACGGGAAAGCTATGCCGACGCGATCCAGTCGCACGATTCGTTGCGTGGCTATTGGCGGTTTGATGGCAACTTGACCGATGTGATGGGCAAGGCCCACGGGAAGGGCGGCGGATCTGTATCCTATGTCGATGGTGTCGTCGACGGACAAGCGATTTGCCTCATCCCAAAACAGCCTCTATCGAAACCGGCGGTTTCGGTACAGAACACGAATCACTTGCGAGGCCGCTCGGCGACGCTCGAAATGTTCTTCAAACTTGCCTCGCCGCTCAAGGGGAACGAGGATGCGGTGATCATCGCGCAAACCGCCGGACAACAGGCTCGTTATATCGTCGGGATCAAAAACGACCTATCCGCTTTGATCTATCGCAACGTCAATGGCGACGTGCTGACGACGATCCATCTGCCCACCGACCAGCCGATCGAAGTGGGGCGATGGTATCACTTGGCGATCACCAGTTTTGATCTCGACCTGCGGGCCTACGTGGATGGATACGAGTGCAGTCTGCGCGGCGGTGCGTTTGAATTCACGCGGCGAGGGCCGAATAAATCGACCATGACCTTTGGGTCAACCACGGTCAATGGATGGGGTTCGGCGGATATTTGCTTGGACGAAGTCGCCTGCTACGCGGAAGGTTTGACGCTGGCTGATTTCCATCAGCATTTGAAGGCTGCGGGATGGGAACAACGTCTGAAAGAGACCGGCGAGATCGTCGCCCGCGTCGAAGCGGAGCGCACCGCTCGTCGTGCGCGAAAAGAGCAGGCGATCCTGAATGATCCCGCACTGACAGCTCCGGGCAAGACACGTGTCTATGAAGGCGAGAATCTCGGTGCGATCAACTTCACCGTTGGCGGCATCGGTGCCGGCGGCATCCAGTTCAACGGCAAGGCTGAGCCTGCGATTTGGCAGATCGCGTGCAATTACTCCGAAGAACGCATCGCCGACAGCTTCCTTGCGGTACGGGCGCAACCCAAAGGCGGCACGCCTACTGTTCGCGTGTTGCAGACCGAACCAGTCGGACCGTTCAAGGCGATATCATCACTGAAATTCGAAGGCGAATATCCGCTGGCCAAATACCGCTTTGTAGAACCGGCGTTACCTGTCGAAGTGGAACTAGAAGTTTTCAACCCGTTCATACCGCTGGACCTCAAGAACTCGGCGATCCCCTGTGCGATCTATACCGTGACGGTGACCAATCCATCGTCATCCGCCGTCCAGGTCGACGTCCTGGCCACGCAGCGCAATGCACTCGGTTACGCCGAAGGCAAAAATGGCAATTTTGGCAAGAATCAAAACCAGATTCTAATCCAAGCGGCAAATGACAACGTAGTGGACGAGGCTACGAGTCCCCACAGCTCCGATGACAACGTAGTGGACGAGGCAACGAGTCCCCACGACCCCGAAGGACTTCCGGCAAAGCCCACGACGGAATCGACCCTGCTGCACATGACCCGCAGTGGAGTCGCCGGTTCGGACATGGTGCTGATGACAATGGCATCCGGTGCATCGGGATGTGCCACTTGGGATTCATTGCCGGAACTTCACGGTGCGTTTGACGCCGACGGCCAGTGCAAAGGGCCCGCAACGTCAGAAGTTTCCGCCGCTGGACAATCGGTCAACGGCGCACTCTCGGCACCTTTGGAACTCGGGGCGGGTGAGACCAAGTCGGTTACCTTTGTGCTAGCCTGGTATTTTGAAGGCGGCCGACATGGCGAAGGAAAAGCGACCAGAAATCTGGAAGGAGAAGGCCGAACGCAAGGAGGCAAATGGAATCGCGCGGGCCAAAACTATACCAACTGGTGGCCCAGCGCCATGGGCGTGGCGGCGTATCTGCGGGACAACCTAGATGAGTTGACGAATCGCACCCGTCTCTTTCACGACACGCTTTATGCATCCAACCTTCCGGTTTGGTTGTTGGATCGAATCAGCTCTCAACTGGCTGTCTTACGTAGCCAAACGTGCTGGTGGGCTGCCGATGGTTACTTCGGTGTTTGGGAAGGCTGTAATCCAACCAAAGGATGTTGCGCCGGCAACTGCACACACGTTTGGCACTATGCCCAGGCACATGCTCGGCTGTTGCCTGAGCTTGGTCGCAAAATGCGTGAGCAGGATTACTCGATGCAACTTCCCAGCGGGCTGACGCCGTATCGACATACTAATCAGAATGCGGCTGCGGACGGTCACTTTGGGACGATCCTCAATACCTATCGTGAGCACCTGTGCGCTGCCGACAATCGTTGGCTCAAGTCACAGTGGCCGAAGGTGAAGAAAGCGATCGACTGGGGGATCGATCATTGGAATCCCAAACGCGACGGCTTTCTGCAGACCGTTCAACACAACACGCTCGATGGCGACATGACGGGCTGCTCTTCGTGGATTGGTAGCTTGTATCTGTCATCGCTCGAAGCGGGTGCTCGCATGGCGGAAATCATGGGTGATCCGGACGCTGCAGCCGAATACCGCAGAATTCGTGAGTCCGGCAAGAAGCTGCAGAACGAGCGATTGTGGAACGGCGAATATTACATCCAGGAAGTTGGAGAGAAGCGGATCCAGGACTATTTGGACGGCTGCCACATCGATCAAATCCTCGGTGAGTGGTGGGCCGACCAAGTTGGCATCGACCGCAACTTCCCCGCCGATCGTTCCCGCCAAGCGATGGAGTCGTTATTAAAATACAATTTCCTCGCCGATTTCCACGGTCAATCGCTCAAGCCGCGTCAGTACTGCGAAGTCGACGATGGCGGGATGAAGATGATCACATGGCCGAGGAACCCGCAACCGATTCCCGGCATGAAATACGGCGATGAGGTGATGACCGGTTTCGAATACAGCGCGGCGGTTGCCCTGATTCAGAACGGCATGTTGCGTCAGGGACTGATGGTGCTGAAGGTGATTGCCGATCGCTACAACGGCCGCTTGCGCACTGAGGGAGTCAGCGATTTTGCGAACGGTGCCTGGGGTTACTCCGGCAATCCGTTTGGCGACGATGAATGTGGCAAATTTTACGGTCGCTCGCTGAGCGTTTGGTCGGCCTTGATCGCTTTACAAGGTTTCATCTACGACGGCCCGGCGGGACGCATCGGCTTTCGGCCTGTGTTGAATCCCGAAGACCACGCCAGCTTCTTTACCGCCGCCGAAGGCTATGGGCTCTTTACCCAAACTCGCGATACGAATCATCTGAAAGTGTCCATTGATTTGAAAGAAGGACAGCTGCGACTGAACGAGGTGGTACTGGCAATCACGGATGGGAACAATCCTAAGTCCGTAGAGGCGCAATTGGCAGACAAAGAGGTTGAAGCCCGTTTTGTTGCCATGAACGGGGAATTCCGATTGGTATTCAGCAGCCCACTTGTATTAAAGCCGACCCAACGTCTCGATATCCAGGTTACGAATCCCACGTCCTTGTAAGCGAAGCCCCGCCGTAGCGCCAATCGCAGAGCTCAAACCAAATTCACTCATTCCAATGATACAAATCGTGCTAATCGACCTCACGAAAATAGGACTGCGAAATTGATGAATCGAATCCACAGAATACTCTTCGCTTTGTTGGCCGTCGGACTGCTGGCCAGAACAACCGTGGCCCAAGAAATTGAGCCAACGTGGCAATCGATGGCGGAACATTACAGCGTGCCCGAGTGGTTCCAAGACGGCAAAATCGGCGTCTGGTTTCATTGGGGAATTTCATCGGCCGCCGATGAGAACCGTCCCAACGATGGATCTCACTATGGACGCCGCATGTATTCCGTGGTCCCCGACGATTACTCGGGCGAGATGGGTATGTCCGAGACCCTGACCAAGTGGCACACCGAGCGTTACGGGCATCCGTCGGAGTTTGGTTACGAGGACCTGATTCCGTTGTTCACAGCTGAGAAATGGGATCCGGATGCTCTGGTAAAATTTGTCAAAGACAACGGGGCGCGTTTCATCATGCCAGTGGCCTGCCATCACGATAACTTCGACATGTACGACTCCTTCCATCCATGGAACTCGGTCAAGATGGGACCGAAGCGAGATACACTGAAGGAATGGAAGGCGGCCGCATCGAAACATGGACTCAAATTCGGTGTGTCCACCCATCTCTATTGGTCGCCTCGCTTCTTTGCCAATGCCCGCAAGTACCAGAAACCCGGCACGCCCGAGTGGACGCTGTTCAATATGGATTTCGATCCGCGAGGGTATGCCACGCAAGACAGCTGGAACGAACATTGGTACGCCCGCTGTTGGGAAATCATCGAGAAGTATGATCCCGACATGTTCAACAACGATGCTCCGTTTCCGAACGAGAAGGAGAATGGTGGCAAAGGATTGGGCATCAAACTGTTCTCGTCTTTCATCAACCGCGATCTCGAAGAGAACGACGGGACGCAAACGGTTGTTTTCTCCTGCAAGGATGCAAATGCGGACCGTGCCGCGTTTACCTACAACCTCGAACGGGGTGCTGCGGGGGACATCAAGCCTGAGCCGTGGATGTGGGCAACTGATCTTTCGGGAGGCTGGTTCTACCGCGCGACCGCCGTCAACCGAATGAGTATCCCGGTAATGGTCGGCAACGCGGTGGACGCCATCAGCAAAAATGGAGTGGTCATGCTGAACGTCGCGCTCAAGGGGGACGGCACGATCCCGGAAAAGCAGGCTGCCTATCTGACGGCCTTTGGCGATTTTCTGAAAACCAGTGGCGAAGGCATTTACGGCACCCGGCCATGGAAGACCTTCGGCGAAGGGCCGTTAGAGATGAAAGATGGGCGTCAGGGAGAAAACCGCAAAGAGTTTTCGCAACAGGACATCCGTTTCACGACCAAAGACGGAGTCTTGTATGCGTTCGTGCTGTCTCGGCCGACCCAAGATATCGTGATCAAAACGCTGGCCAGCGGCGGATTGCTCGAGAGTGAGATCGTCGACATTCGGCTGTTGGGCAGCGACGAGAAAATGAAATGGGAACGTTCGACCGATGGTTTGACGATCACCCTTCCCAACGAACTGCCGGACACTTTGGTTGTCGGATTTTCTATCGAGCAAAAACAATAACGTCCGACCTAAACGAACAAATATCAACATAGGAAAACAAATGAAAACAAACAAATTCATCTTGCTGGCAGTGCTTCAGGCGTGCCTCTTCATCGCTCCTACGGCGGTCGCCGGCGAGCCAGCAAACGGCACTACCACCTCCAACCACGCAGACGATTCCCACATGCAGTGGTGGCGTGACGCCCGCTTCGGCATGTTCATTCATTGGGGGCTCTACTCGGTCGCTGGCGGAGAATGGGAGGGCAAGGATTATGGAAAAGAACAAGGCGGAGCCAGCGCGGAATGGTTAATGAACAGCGCGAAGATCCCTGGAAAGCAATACCGAGACACGCTCGCACCGCAATTCAATCCAACCGATTTTGATGCAAAAGAATGGGTGTCGATCGCCAAACAAGCCGGTATGAAATACGTGGTCATCACGTCCAAACACCATGACGGCTTTTGTCTGTTTGATACCGACGCAACGGATTACAACGTGATGGACGCGACTCCGTTCAAACGTGACATCATCAAGGAACTTTCCGAAGAATGTGCCAAACAGGGATTGAAGTTTGGTGTCTACTATTCGCAGTTCAAAGATTGGTATCACCGTTCGTTCCAGCGGAAACAAGGCGTGTTGAGCAACGACGAATACCTAGAGCTTGTTGAGAAAAACCTCGACGAGCTGCTATCCAACTACGGCGAGATGGCGGTCCTGTGGTTTGATGTCGGCGGCAATAACGTGATCGAAGCGGATCAGCAGGGGGCGCGGGTTCGCGAACTACAGCCAAATGCCGTGATCTGCAGTCGACTGTACAGCCGCAAAGTCCCTGAGGACGAACGCAAGTACGCTGATTTCGAATCGCTTCCAGACCGCATGCTTCCGGCCGAGCGAATGACGCAGGATACCGAGACGTGCATGACAATGCGTCACAACTGGGGCTATGACCAGAACGACGATCACTGGAAAAGCACAAAGGATATCATCGAATTCTTGGCGCTGTGCGGCGCAAGAGGCGTGAACCTGCTGCTCAACGTGGGTCCAGATCCTAAAGGCAATTTGCTTCCGGAAGAGATCGAACGTTTGAAAGAAGTCGGTCAGTGGATGGACGCAAACGGCGAGTCGATCTACGGCACCACCTCTTCTCCGGTTGATTTCGATTTCTGGTGGGGCGCGATGACTCAAAAGGACCAGACGCTGTATCTACACGTCTTGGAATGGAAACCCAATGGCATCGAGTTCAATGGAATTGTGGGTAAGCCGGTGAAGGCTTACTTCCTGTCAGATCCAAAGCGGACGCCTCTACCGGTGACCTATGACGCCGATGCTCATAGCACCAAAGTGAAGGTGCCGGAAACGGCGCCGGACCAGCGGAACACAGTGATCGCTGTGGAATACGACTCAGCGGTTGTGGTCGATCCCAATGCAAAGGGCAAGTACCACTGGTATACCACGCGAAGTAAACGCCACACCGAGATTCGCCGAAGTGCGAATGCGGGCCGACACGAATTACCAGAAGCCGTGACCGGAGACTGACATGATGAAAAGCATATTAAAACCATTGCTGCTGACGCTTTGCTGCTTTACAGGTGCGGCGCATGCCGCTTCGGATAAACCCAACATCATCTTTATTCTCGCCGACGATCTGGGCTACGGCGATGTGCATTGTCTGAATCCCGAGCGGTGCAAGATCGCCACACCGCAGATGGATCAATTGGCGGCACAAGGCATGGTGTTTACCGATGCCCACTCGAGTTCCTCGGTTTGCACACCGACCCGCTATGGCATTTTGACCGGACGCTACAACTGGCGTTCCCGGCTGCAGAACGGTGTGCTGTATGGGTTTGACCAGCCGTTGATTCCCCCTGATCGATTGACCGTTGCCGGCTTTCTAAAAACGCAGGACTACCGCACGGCTGCAATCGGCAAATGGCATCTTGGCCTGGGGCTGCCCACCACTCATGGGAAAACCACTCGCGGGCAACGGGCCACGAATGTGGATTGGAAGGGACGCATCAGCGGCGGACCGGTCGAACTGGGGTTTGACTACTATTACGGGATTTCCGCTTCGCTCGATATGCCTCCCTATATCTACATCGAGAACGATCGGTTCGTCGGTGAGTGCACGACCACCAAAGCCTTTCATCGTAAGGGGCCGGCTCATGCCGACTTTGAGGCGGTCGACGTATTGCCGGAAATCGGACGGCAATCGGTCGAGTACATTCAGCAGCAGAACGCGGACGAACCGTTCTTCATGTACATCGCGCTGACCTCACCGCATACCCCGATTGCCCCTTCGGACGACTGGAAAGGCAACAGTGAGCTGGGAGTGTATGGCGATTTTGTGATGCAAACCGATGCGGTGATCGGCGAGATTGTGTCTGCGGTGGATGCATCGGGGCTTGCTGAAAACACGATGATCGTCGTGACCAGCGACAACGGTTGTTCCGCCAAGCCATCAAAGGCCAAGGAATTAGAACAGCAGGGTCATTATTCCAGTGCTGAATTCCGTGGTTACAAATCGGATTTGTGGGATGGCGGTCATCGCGTGCCCTTCATCGTTCGCTGGCCGGCCAAAGTTGATCCTGGAAGCGTCAGCGATCAGACGATCTGCTTGACCGACTTGATAGCTACCTCTGCCGAGCTGGCCGGTTCGAAGTTGCCCGAGACCGCCGGTGAGGACAGTGTCAGTTTTGCGCCCGCTCTGAAAGGAGAACCAATGGACTCTTCTCGAAAGGGAGTGATTCACCATTCCATCGGTGGAAAATTCGCTTATCGTCAAGGCAAATGGAAACTTCTGCTGGCAACCGGTTCCGGGGGATGGACCAAAGAGAAAATGCCTGCTGGCACCGTAGCGCAGCTTTACGATATGACGGCGGATCCGGGTGAGCAGAATAATCTCTACAACAGCCATCCAGAGGTCGCCCAGCGGTTGCTCGCACAGTTGCAATCGGATGTAAAACGAGGCCGCAGCACCGACGGGCCTGAACTCTCGAACGACGTCCCGGTGAAACTGAAAATGTCGGGCTTGAGCAAGAAAGGCAAGTAAGCATTTTGTTTGAGGAATCATTTAATGCGGCTTGCCACTATCACAGCAAAGACCCCCAATCGTGAAAAAACTGATAGAGATCGTGACTCCGGCGAGAGCCTTGACGATGCGACGCAGCGAGGGTTCACGGTATGCAATACTTTTCTCGCTCCCAACCGGGAAGTGGGCGAGAATGCCAATCAGAGTTTTACTACCAACGGTAGCGTTTGGCCGACGAGCAGCCGGCACGAACGTGGGAAACACGTTTTGGTGACCTGTTAAATTAATCCTTCCTCCCCGACGCTCGGATGACACGGCTACCATGGGAAAATGGGACGAAAAATAAAAGGGCACGCACACGTCATCGAAACACAAGAAAAAGAAGTCACCATGTTTACGTTGATTCGCAAGCTGATTTACAGTGGCTTCCTGTTGGCATCAATGGCCGCTGTGAGCCAAGTCGTTGCGGAGAGCCCAGCTCAAAAACCCAATATCATTTTGATCTTTGCCGATGATGTCGGCTTTGGTGACTTGGGTTGTTATGGTTCGTCTCTGAGTACTCCAGAGATCGACCGGTTGGCCCGTGAGGGTTTTCGATCGACCGATTGTCTGGTGGCGGCCAATGTGTGCGGTCCTTCGCGGGCAGCGATGATGACCGGACGTTATCCAATGCGTTGTGGGCATCCGATCTCCAGGCACAATACCCCCAAGTATGCAAAATACGGGATCGCTGCTGAGGAGCTAACCCTCGCGGAACTACTGAAATCGGCCGGCTATCACACCAAGATGGTTGGCAAGTGGCACCTCGGATTTCACGTGGACGGTTCCCATCCGCTGGACGCTGGTTTCGATGAATACTTGGGACTGCACAGCAATTATTCCGACAGCCACGGCGATGCCGACACGCTGTACCGGAACCGCGAGGTCCAGGAAGCCAAGATCAAATTTGAAAAAGTAACGACGCTCTACACTGACGAAGTCGTGGATTTCATCAACGAGAAAAGAGACGAGCCGTTCTTTATCTACTTCTCGCATCACATTGCTCATTCACCGATATTGCCCAGCAAGCCCTTCCAAGGCACCTCCGGAAAAGGTCGTGCGTCCGCCTACGCTGACTTTCTACTGGAACTCGACCATAGCGTCGGCCGTGTGCGGACCGCTGTTCAGGACGCCGGACTTGCGGACAACACGTTGGTCATTTTTCTATCGGACAATGGGCCCGCCAAAAATGGGTCTGCCAAGCCGCTGAGCGGTGGCAAGTATGTCACGATGGAGGGTGGACATCGCGTGCCAGCGATTTTCTATTGGCCCGGTCGTATTCCGGCGGGGCAAGTCTCTGGTGCAATGATCACCAGCATGGATTTGTTGCCGTTGTTCTGTCATGTGGCGAGCATTGAGCCGCCGAGCGACCGAACGATCGATGGTAAGAACATCATCGATCTGCTGACGGGAAAAACCAACCAAAGTCCTCACCACTATTTCTACTACTACAACGGCTTGAACCTGCAAGCGGTGCGGAATGAGAGGTGGAAACTGCATCTACCACGCACAATTGCAGATCAACCATATTGGGCAAAGAAAGCGGGAGGAAACCCCAAGAAGAAACTGCTCTCACTAGACCAACCTTTATTGTTTGACCTGGATCACGACGTCAGCGAGCAGAAGAACGTGTTGTCCCAGCACCCGGAAGTCGCTTCTAAATTGATGAGCCAAGTCGAGCGTATCCGAGCCGAGATCGGCGATGTTAATGCCACCGGCTCAGACCAGCGTCCTCATGGTTTGATCAATCCAAATTCGAAAGATTAGGGCCTGCCGCGGTGGATGCAGGACCACTCTGCGGTATCCCATTTTCCTGCCCCTATCATTTTCCTGCCCAATTTAATAACCGACAGTGCGCTCGGTAAAACGACGCGGCGGCTCAGTCGACTTATGGTGCCGCCACTTCCACCAAACGCCAGATAACTGGCGGACAGGAAAATGGGTTGGGCAGGAAAATATCAAGAATGAGGGACCACTCTGCGGTATCCTATTTTTGCCCTTCATGTTTTTGCCCTTTTCAGTGACCAACGTTGGCCTCGGCGATACAACACCGCTGCTTAGCCGACTCGTCGTTCCGCGACATCCACAAAGCCCGCACCGCCGAAAGGCAAAAAGATGGAGGGCAAAAACATTCAGATTGAAAGACCATCTGCGGTGTCCCATTTTCCTACCCCTATCATTTTCCTGCCCAATTCAGTAACCGACAGTGCGCTCGGTAAAACGACGCGGCGGCTCAGTCGACATATCGTTCCGCCACTTCCATCAAACGCCAGATAACTGGCGGACAGGAAGATGGGTTGGGCAGGAAAACATCAAGAATGCAGGACCACTCTGCGGTGTCCCATTTTTTTGCCCTTCATGTTTTTGCCCTTTTCAGTGACCAACGTTGGCGTCGGCGATACAACACCGCTACTCAGCCGACTCACGATTCATCGACAGCCACTAAGCCCGCACCGCCGGAAGGCAAAAAGATGGAGGGCAAAAATATTCAGATTGAAAGACCATCTGCGGTGTCCCATTTTCCTACCCCTATCATTTTCCTGCCCAATTCAGTAACCGACAGTGCACTCGGTAAAACGACGCGGCGGCTCAGTCGACTTGTGGTTCCGCCACTTCCATCAAACGCCAGATAACTGGCGGGCAGGAAGAGGGGTTGGGCAGGAAAATATCAAGAATGCAGGACCACTCTGCGGTGTCCCATTTTTTTGCCCTTTTCAGTGACCAACGTTGGCATCGGCGATACAACACCGATGCTCAGCCGACTCGTCGTTCCGCGACATCCAATAAGCCCGCACCGCCGGTAGGCAAAAAGATGGAGGGCAAAAATATTCAGATTGAAAGACCATCTGTGGTGTCCCATGTTCCTGCCCCTATCATTTCCCTGCCCAATTCGATAACCGACAGTGCACTCGGTAAAACGACGCGGCGGCTCAGTCAACTTATGGTTCCGTCACTTCCATCAAACGCCAGATAACTGGCGGGCAGGAAGATGGGTTGGGCAGGAAAATATCAAGAATGCAGGACCAATGTGCGGTATCCTATTTTTGCCCTTTTCAGTGACCAACGTTGGCCTCGGCGATAAAACACCGCTACTCAGCCGACTCATCGTTCCGCGACATCCACTAAGCCCGCGCCGCCGGTAGGCAAAAAGATGGGGGGCAAATATATTCTGATTGAAAGACCATCTGCGGTGTCCCATTTTCCTGCCCCTATCATCTTCCTGCCCAATTTAATAACCGACAATGCGCTCGGTAAAACGACGCGGCGGCTCAGTCGACTTATGGTTCCGCCACTTCCACCAAACGCCAGATAACTGGCGGACAGGAAGATGGGTTGGGCAGGAAAATATTCAGATTGTAAAACCAATGTGCGGTGTCCCATTTTATTGCCCTTTTCAATAACCAACGTTGGCGTGGGCGATACAACACCGCTGCTCAGCCGACTCGTCGTTCCGCGACCTCCACTAAGCCCGCACCGCCGGAAGGCAAAAAGATGGGGGGGCAAAAATATTCTGATTGAAAGACCATCTGCGGTGTCACATTTTCCTGCCCCTATCATTTTCCTGCCCAATTCAGTAACCGACAGTGCGCTCGGTAAAACGACGCGGCGGCTCAGTCGACTTATGGTTCCGCCACTTCCACCAAACGCCAGATAACTGGCGGACAGGAAGATGGGTTGGGCAGGAAAATATCAAGAATGCAGGACCACTCTGCGGTGTCCCATTTTTTTGCCCCTCATGTTTTTGCCCTTTTCAGTAACCAACGTTGGCCTCGGCGATACAACACCGCTACTCAGCCGACTCACGATTCATCGACAGCCACTAAGCTCGCACCGCCGGAAGGCAAAAAGATGGGGGGCAAAGATATTCAGATTGAAAGACCATCTGCGGTGTCCCATTTTCCTGCCCCTATCATCTTCCTGCCCAATTCGATATCCGACAGTGCGCTCGGTAAAACGACGCGGCGGCTCAGTCGACTTATGGTTCCGCCACTTCCATCAAACGCCAGATAACTGGCGGACAGGAAAATGCAGAGGGCAGGAAAATATCAATTATGCAGGACCACTCTGCGGTGTCCCATTTTCCTGCCCCTATCATTTTCCGGCCCAATTTAATAACCGACAGTGCACTCGGTAAAACGACGCGGCGGCTCAGTCGACTTATGGTGCCGCCACTTCCACCAAACGCCAGATAACTGGCGGACAGGAAAATGGGTTGGGCAGGAAGATTTTGACAATACAGCGGCCAGCATGGCGACATGACACATTAATGATTCATGCGCGAACACCTCGGTCGGATGGAGGCTGAAATAAGATGCTCTGTCCTCAGGTGGCCTTTCGGAAGAATTTGCATTTGCAGAGCGAGATAGGCGGACTCGGCGGCCCATTTCAAGAAGAAAAACGGCCAACCTCCCGCTCACCGCTTTCACGAGTGCAACAAGTTGCCGTTTGTTGGATGATATTTCTTCCCAATTGCGGATCTCAGTCTTGGATGCCCGTTACAATCGCTCGAAGGAAAAAATGCACTGCTACTTCGTAAGAGGTTGAATGAAACATGCCGATTCTCACATCCCGATGTTTATCGCTTGCTTTGATGTTGATCGCGACACCCAATTACGCGGCAAACATTTTGCGATTTCCCGATCAGTCCGTCGGTTCAATTTCGATCTGTCCTGAGGAATCAGCTGTTTATGGTGAACAGGGTTTTGACGAGTCTGGCCGCAATCGATGGCAAGTCCTCGGTCCGGCCGCAGGCGAAGTGGAGATCCCAGAAGGATTTGTCGTTCGGCTGGAGATTTCGCACGTGGAAGCGAACAATCTGGATTGGCTAAGTGAATTACCGAACAGTCTGATTAGCGACATTCGCACCAAAAATGTCTCGTTGGGCGATGACGGATTTAGGCGGCTGACACGATTTACCGGTCTGCGACACCTGTCTGTGGCCGATGGCGGAATCTCCTCGGAAATTGCGTCAGACCTTCCCCGACTCAGCAACTTGCAATATCTGTCGCTCAGATCGAATGAGCAATTGTCGGACGACGCAATGGCCGCAATTGCTGCACTGCCACACTTGCAATCGATCGGTCTCGACCGCACGGCAGTGACGGATTCAGGGCTCGAGACGCTGTCGCGTAGTTCATCGCTGCAAGCTATTTACGCCGGCTCCACACAAGTCACAGACTCTGGAATTGCGAATCTCGCATCGCTTGGAAACCTTCGGACGCTAAACCTCTACGCAGGTGATCCTGAATTTCGCGGTGATGCTCCAAACCCTTCAATCAGTGATGTCGGACTTGCCCACTTAAAGCGGTTTCCCAATCTGGAAGAACTCGATGTCACCGGAGCAGAGATCACAGGCAGCGGACTCGAACGTCTTGCCGTCGACTGTCCCAAGTTGCGGCGTTTGGTGGTCAGCCATTGTGCACTCTCCACGGACGATTTGCGTCACATTGGATTGTTCAAACAATTGGAACAGTTTCAATGTTACGGAACCGTTCTCGACGACTCTGTCGTCAAGCAATTTGGAACTCTCACAAACTTACGCCAGCTCGGGGGAGACCTGCAGATTAGCAACGATGGAGTCAGGGCTCTATCCGCCTTGCCAAGCCTGGAGGAGCTGAAACTTTCGGGCAAGTGTGACGATTCGTGCATGGCGTCGGTCGCTGCGATGCCCTCCCTACGAGATCTTGCTCTTGAACACACTCGGATCACCAATGAAGGATTTGCGTTGCTTGCCGATAACGCGAAGCTTGAGCATGTACAGATCACTGGAAACCAAGTAACGACCCGCTGCATCGAAACACTAGCAACCATGCCAAATCTGCGGCGACTCGGACTGATGGCCGTTGAGCCAAGAGCGGATGGCGAACCGATATGGAAGAGCCTCGAAACGCTCGCGCCATCGCTTTCAGAGTTATGGCTTTTCGGTTGCCCCAGTTTGGATAAAGCCGATTTCGCAAAACTGGCTCAGTTCCGAGATTTGAAAACGCTTCGAATTGAAGGCGGCCGTGCTATCACTGACGAAGACGTAAAACATCTCAAGCAACTCACTAAACTCGATTATCTTGAACTTACAAGTACCGTCATTACGGACGAAGGATTAACCGAGCTCATGAAACGGCCGGCGCTTCGTCGGCTTCGAATCAATTCCCTTGCGACCGAGAAGGGATTAGAGGCGTTAGCTCGGGCCTCAAGCATTCGACACGTGACGATAGGATCGCCTAACTTGACGGATGAGATCGTGCAGCGAGTTCACGACCGTCATCCCCAAATGGTTACAATCCGTCGGACAGAAATCTTGCTCCGCGATTCTCCTGTCTCTCGCGCCAAGGACAACGCGGACAAGTTTTGGCGAATGGGGACCGAAAGTGAGAGGGTGAAGCTCAACGCTCTTGAAGGTGAGACGGCTCCCAAATTGGCTGTCACAGACTGGTTGAACCGCGACCAAAGTCTTGATTTGGCTGAGCTTCACGGCCGGGTGGTCTTGATTGAGTTCTGGGGAACATGGTGTGGGCCGTGTCGGAGACAAATGCCCAAAGTGCGAGGATTACACGAGAAATATGCTGGACGTGGACTCGTGATTGTCGGTCTGCATTCCACAAAAGCAGCGGAGAAGGCAAATGAGTACATCGCAGCAAACGATATCTCTTGGGCAATCGGACTTGACGATAAAAAGCAGACATCTACCGCGTATGCAGTGCCGCATTGGCCATCGTTCTATCTTATCGATCGAAATGGCGTGCTACGAATTGCAAATCCCTCGATGAACGATCTTGAAGCGGCAGTTGTGGCGTTACTTGACGAGTGATCTCGCACAAGGTTGAGTCCGCAGCAGGGACACTAGCTTGTTCGGCGTCAACTAGAACTTCACTTCGTGTTGCCTCACCTAATTTGATACCGATTGGTATGGTATCCCTTCTTTCTTGCCCCTACATGTTTCTGCCAAAATCAGTGACCAAGGCTGCCACTGGTGACGTAACGTCGCTGCTCAGTCAAGTCATGATTCCACCACGTCCACCAAACGCCGGCTCGCCGGCGGGCAGAAAGATGAGATGGGCAGGAACATGTCAAGAAAGCAGGATCGCTCTGCGGCATCCCATTTCATTTTCCTGCCCCTTACATGTTTCTGCCAAAATCAGTGACCAACGCCGCCCCCGGTGACACAACGTCGCTGCTCAGTCAACTCATGGTTTCACCACGTCCACCCAACGCCGGCTCGCCGGCGGGCAGAAAGATGAGATGGGCAGGAACATATCAAGAAAGCAGGACCGCTCTGCGGCATCCCATTTTATTTTCCTGCCCCCTACATATTTCTGCCCAAATCAGTGATCAAGGCTGCCCCCGGTGACGCAACGTCGCTGCTCAGTCAAGTCATGATTCCACCACGTCCACCCAACGCCAGCTCGCCGGCGGGCAGAAAGATCAGATGGGCAGGAACATAACAAGAAAGCAGGACCGCTCTGCGGCATCCCATTTCATTTTTCTGCCCCCTACATGTTTCTGCCCAAATCAGTGATCAAGGCTGCCCCCGGTGACGCAACGCCGCTGCTCACTCAACTCATGATTCCACCACGTCCACCAAACGCCGGATCGCCGGCGGGCAGAAAGATGAGATGGACAGGAACATATCAAGAAAGCAGGACCGCTCTGCGGCATCCCATTTCATTTTCTTGCCCCCTACATGTTTCTGCCAAAATCAGTGACCAACGCTGCCACTGGTGACGTAACGCCGCTGCTCAGTCAACTCATGATTCCACCACGTCCACCAAACGCCGGCTCGCCGGCGGGCAGGAAGATGAGATGGGCAGGAACATATTCAGAATGTACAACCAATGTGCGGTGTCCCATTTTTTGCCCTTCATTTTTTTGCCCTTTTCAGTAACCAACGTTGGCGTCGGCGATACATCACCGCTGCTCAGCCGACTCATCGTTCCGCGACATCCACTAAGCCCGCACCGCCGGAAGGCAAAAAGATGGGGGGCAAAAATATTCAGATTGAAAGACCATCTGCGGTGTCCCATTTTCCTGCCCCTATCATTTTCCTGCCCCTATCATTTTCCTGCCCCTATCATTTTCCTGCCCCTATCATTTTCCTGCCCAATTCAGTAACCGACAGTGCACTCGGTAAAACGACGATGCCCGGTGACCGATGCCCGGGGACAGAGCACAAGCATGACTCCATGCTCGCTCACTAACTCGGGGCAGCGGGCGTGATCAACGCGAGACTGGCGAGCCTTTTTCTATGGTTGCTAGCATGCTCGTAGATGGTTCATTCGCTGCATCGTACCGTGCACCGCCGCTATCGTTTCTGCTTACTCCGGCGATACATCTTTTCATTACTGCGAGCGGACTCTCGCAGTCGATACCAACATGGTGCGAAGCACTAAGACGTTCGCTGAGAACCACAGCCGAGTGATTCGAGATCGGCGACGGTCATCGGACGCGCACACCGGAAACCGACCACGACACTTGCCCCAGCCCTCAGGAGGCATCGCCGCCCACCTCAGAAACATGCTCTGTCCCTGTCCCTCTCTGTCCCCTGTGTCACTGTCCCCTGTGTCACCCAATTTCTTAAATAGGCGGAAGCCGTAGATAAGGGCGGCCACAGTCCCCGGTTCCGTTCGTGCTGAGCGGTTCAGTGGCGATTGATTCTACGGTCTGAACTTCGCCATCTGAGTCTCTCGCCAGGCATTGAGGTACTGAGCAATCCCGCGGCGAATCTGGGGAGCCGCGTTCCGAATGGCCGCTTGGTTTGAATCATCTAACAGCGAGTTGCCCGCCTGCTGAACCCTATGGGCGGCTTGGATCGCGGTCGCTTCGTCGAAGTTTTCTAGTGATTTTAGAATCGTGTTCAAATCACCGCCTGCGTTCATGAAAATATCACGAGCATATTCATGAGCCGACGTTGTGCTTCCGTCTTGGTCCGCATCAAGCCAGACGGCACCACTGCATCCAACAACGTGCGGTTGCCAATCCGGGGACATCGGTTGATAGGGCTTGGCGGTCTTCCAGTACAGATCGTCGATTCCCGGTCCAATCGCGATCGCAACAAAATGCACATCATGCTTCGGTTTCGGGACGCGAAACTCCTCGACCGCCTTTACGCCTGTCGCTAAATTGGGGCGTCGCTCGGAAATGCCTCGCTCTTCAATTTGCTGACCATTGCAGTAGAGAATGATCCTACTGGCCTCGGTCCAGTGGGGACCCAAAACATGGACCTTCAAACGAACCGTTTCTCCGCCGGCGGTTGCAGTTTGTCCCGACTGAAATGAATCCTCGACAACTAGCTTGGTTAGAAGTCCATAGCTGACCAACACTTCGCCCTGCAGGAATTTATCGACCGCGTCATCCACGTCGATGTTTCCGGGATCGCGGTCGTCGCAACGAATGTAGGTGCGACCCTGTCCAACGATATAGCGGCCGACGTCATGGGAATCACTGCTACCGACAGGAGTGACACGGTAGCCGCGATTCAGGACAGCCATCCAATCATGAAACAGTCGCAAGATATCCGTTTGTGTGGCTGACGAGTTAAGAACCTCCATCGCATTGAAACCGAAATGCCAACCTTCGAGATTTTCTCCAACCACCGCGTTGTGCAAGAGTGGACCAAACGGAGTGACGCTGGAATGTTGGTCGCGAGCGTGGTTGAGGATAGCGACTTTGACGTTGGGCGTCGCATAAATGTTGTCCAACAGAGCTTGCCAGCTCGTCAACGTGTGGTCAGGAATCGGCTCACCGGCCGCAACCGGGAATATGTTTACATGCCCAATGCGGGACGTCACTTCGTTGCCGATGACCGGAGTGAAATATTCGCTGACGTTCGCTTGTCGAGCGAAAGGGCGATAGTCGACATGCGAGTTGTGATCGGTGGCAATGGGCATTTCAATACCCTCGGCAGCTAACGTGATCATTCGCTCTTCGACAGTGGCGTCACCGTGACCAGAATGGGTAAGCGTATGAACATGCGTGTCGCAAGCGACCAAACCATCCGTGTCGACTTCCCGAGTGAGCTTCAATGTTCGCTGGACCGATTGACCTGGCGTCACAGTGATCTCGATCCGGTCAACAGAATACTCAAAACCGCGGCCTGCAAAAATCGTGTAGCGACCGACGGGGAGACCAAATCGTGCGGATCCGTTAGACGTGTAGACGATACCGGGGCGGACAGCAAGATGATCGCCTGATGATGCGGCCACTGACTGCAGAGCGCCGTCCGAGTTGAGAACCGTAATTCGCGACGGTAGCGACAAGCCAGATACCGCGTCGACGATGGTCAATTCGCAAGACGCCGCCGAAAGGACGTCGTCGACCTTTCGATCCAATAATCGGATATTCCCGATGCGGACGTCGTCGGTCACAGTATTTCGCTGAGCCGCTTGCTCGATTTGCAAAACGTTTTCGCTTTGTCGCAACACGTTTGCGGGTACGGGAAAGTAGACCCGCATGTCGTTTTCATCGATACGAAGACGGCCAATCTGTGTGCCGTTGATTGTCACGTCCCAACGCTGCTTGACATCCTGCTGCTGAACAACGAGCGTTCGTTCGCTCTTGTTTTCGGAGGATTTGAATTTGACGTCGATGAATCTTTCATCGGGTGAATTGGGGAACTCTGTCCATTCTGGCGGCCCTTCGATCCGTACATGTCGAAGGCCACTGACTAACACTTGCTCGCAGTGGACGCGTGAGCACGGCAGGACGACCAGAGCCACAAGGAAGAGTAGATTTGTTTTGAGCTGCATGTTCGTTCCATCTGCGGTCAAGGTGATGTTTCCAGGCTCGTGTACGAGCGAGAAGTCTGAGCGATTCTGCTAGGGATGGGCGTGGTACAGATACATCGCACCGTACGTCCAGTTGCTCTTCGGCATCCCAGGATAGTTTTGGCGATCCATCATCAGCGCGATGTACGGCGCCGGGAAACCGTCGGGAAGGGGGATGATGTTGGGCCAGATTCGAGTCCCTGTATTCTCGTTCCACGGCGGCAGATGCATGTTCAACTCACCGACCGGCTTCAGCTCGGGATAGCTGCGGATATAGACTTTGCGATCAGCACTGCCGAAAAAGACATAGCGTGAGTCGCCGACCTTTTGGATCAAAGTCCCTGTGCTGTCCATTTCCACGGGACCGGCTAGACGCTGATATCCACGATCCCAATGATCGGATTCCCACATTCCCGCTCGATACTTGCCCGCTTTCTCGGACAGCAACAAACGCCATTTCCCTGCCTCCGAATCGTAGACACCGTGCGGGTCTTCGTGCTGCCCGGTCACACCGACCGGCTTGGCGTGCATGATCGAAAAACCACGCCGCGGATCGCGATCACTCCAGACCGCAAGGATCGCCTTTTCTTCCTGACTTGATTTCGTCCCCAGGGCGCTGAAACCGGTCGTCCAGCCTCGCCACTGTTTCGATGACTCGTCGTAGAACAGGTGTGAGGCGAGTTCGTTACGCCAAAGTCCGTCCCCCATATCAAAGACGATGATGCCCTCGAAGCGAATGTCGAAAACCGAGGGGTCCATCGAAAACACCCCTTGCATCGGATGTGGCAAGGCACGTCCGCGAACCGTCATCGTTAACCACACGCGGCCTTGATCTAACAGCGGCTCACCGTTCTGGTTGGTGATCGCACGAATGTCGGCCTGGCCACAACCGGGCGTCAATGCCGACAGGACTTCGTCAATTTCAGCGGATGAGTTTGCTTCGAGATCACTCGACAAGCGAAACTCGTAACGCGAGATCAAGTCTTTGTGACGAAGTTCGAGATGTTCATTGAAATCGGGATACCCGACCAGTTGCGACTTTCCGTCGGAATCGAGGTACAGGTTCACTCCGACGGCCAACATCTGGACACGTAGACGGATCGGCCCCGTTGTTCTGACGTCGTCAGGCCATGCATATTCTTGACGGCTGACTTCCTGTCCGTCCTTGACCACAACCCATTCGATCGCCTGATACCTACCATCCTTGGCAACAATGCACGCGGAAAGGAAGTCATTTTGCTCGGTGTCGTGAAAGCTTACTCCAATCCGCCCGCTCCCATCGAATTGGTGCAGGCCAAGTTCGTAAGTTGCAAAGGGATTAAATCCGCCGACCCACCGCTGGGACGATGCGTTGTGTTCGTCAGTCGAGATTTTCAGTCGCCCTGCTTCGATCGCGGCCCAGGTCTCGCCTGTCGTATCTCCCACCACCGGATGCATCAAGTCCAGTCCAACAATTTTATCGGGCTGTAGCGATGACAGTGGAATCTGCTGTGACCGATCAAAGATCATTCTCCTCGTTGCCTGACGGCGAAACACCAGTGACTGAGGGGTGACCTCAGGCGACTGAGCCAATCCGTCGATGCTGAGGACGCACTGCAAGACCGCCGTGATCAGCACCACAAGAGTTCGACGTCGAGGGCAGAATCGGTGATATTTCATTGGGTGTTTCTCATCTTCTACGGTTAACGGGTGTATCGCTGCGATGCTAATCACAAAGTGTACAGGGCGGCGGCATGATCACGGTCGTCATGGTAATTAAAGAATGGTCATGGATAAACGGCCTGCCATCCGGTGTGACGATCGTCCGTCATTTTCGTCTCACGTTTTCTCTTTCGCACGAGCAAATAATTTCAGTCAGCCTATTCGCCTGCCCCCACATTCGGCTGTCAATTTACGACGCGAGTTTACGGCGTCCCTCGGCAGCGTCTGCAACACAGACCGGTGCAACACACAGCTACATGACCAAGTAAATGATTGGCAAATTCTCGTCTTGCATCTGCTCTTTTTGACAGACGAATGTGAGGACAGCCGAATTTGTCATGTAACACTCATCATGGGATTCGTCTGTCCTTCCATTCGTCTGTCAATTCTTCATGAGTGTTTCGAAGGTAATGTTGCGTTGATGAAAATTGATCCACTGCATTGCCCGAAACGGCGAGTGCAATATTTGTCGTATGAGGTGAGGCCGCTGCCGTTGACGAACGGAATACCCCGAAACTGTGAAACAGATATTGGTTGTGTGACGAGTGAATCGGGTTGAGCCTATGTCGACACCACCTCGGCTCATCGGTGCCTGATGGACGACTTCGGCTTCTCCTCCAAAATGGAAGATAATGGCTTGTTCGTAGAGCCGAAAATCCAGATAGGCACCCCAATCAGCAAGAAAGCTTTTGGTTAAATGAACGATCTCTTCACACTCGGGTGCTTGAGGCTGCCATGCAGCGTCGTCGATTAGAAACCGGTAACGGTCCTGTGTGGGTACGGCGTTAAAACGCAATCGACCCTTGACTCGTTCCGGCCGGAAGTTGATTAGTTTGCCGTGGTTCACATTGAGCATCATTGCATAATTGAGTACCTGAACGTCATGTTCGCAAAGCAGCGCAGCAACCGTCTTCAACTCGTACAGCGCGTCATCAGCGATGAGGTCGACACGGTATTCCTTTCTGAACGGCCCATGTGATACCTCGATAGGGACCTGCGTACGAACATCGCTGAAACCGGATGCACGGATCCGTGCCGCAACGTCCTTTTCATAGTTCTGCTCGTCACAGAGTCTTCCGAGTTCATTCTGTGAAGCAAAAGCACACCCCATCACGATCCGATCACGCTCATCAAACTCTGATTTGCTCAGGTTCTGCGGTCGGTACTGGGGAATGATAGGCATGATTTAATGTCGTATATCCTGACAGGCGAATGAGGGACAGACAAATGAATTCAGTCAACCTATTCGTCTGTCCTCACATTCGGCTGTCAAAAGCGATCCCTTATCTGATCTGTTGAGATCTCGCGGTTGGTACAGTGGAACGACGGGCATCTTCTAATGTCGCATTTTCTGACAGGCGAATGGGGGACAGACAAATGAATTCAGTCAGCCTATTCGTCTGTCCCCACATTCGGCTGTCAAAAGCGATCCCTTATCTGATCTGTTCAGATCTCGCGTTTGGTACAGTGGAATGACGGGCATCTTCTAATGTCGCATTTTCTGACAGGCGACTGTGAGGACAGACGAATGAATTCAGTCAACCTATTCGTCTGTCCTCACATCTGGCTGTCAAAAGCGATCCCTTATCTGATCTGTTCAGGTCTCACGGGTGCCACTGTGGAATGATAGGCATGCTCTATTGTCGTATATCCTGACAGGCGAATGGGGGACGGACGAAAAAATTCAGTCAACCTATTCGTCTGTCCCCACATTCGGCTGTCAAAAGCGATCCCTTATCTGATCTGTTCAGATCTCGCGGTTGGTACAGTGGAATGACGGGCATCTTCTATGGTCGCATTTTCTGACAGGCGAATGTGAGGACAGCCGAATAAATTCAGTCAGCCTATTCGCCTGTCCTCACATTCGGCTCTCAAAAGCGATCCCATATCTGATCTGCTCAGGTCTCACGGGTGCTACTGTGGAATGATAGGCATGTTCTATTGTCGTATATCCTGACAGGCGAATGGGGGACAGCCGAATAAATTCAGTCAACCTATTCGTCTGTCCCCACATCCGGCTGTTAAAAGTGATCCGTTCTGTGACCTTGTTACTCCCCCAACCTCTGAGACATTGACGGTGCGGAACTTGAGGTTTTTGAAAAACTCGTTCTCTTTAAACTTACCTGCGCGAGTGTCCTTGCCGTACGCCACAGCGATTCGTTAATAAGAATCCGTTGGAAAGTACGAGAAAAACCTTTAACGCCAGAGCTAAGGCGACTCCCAAGCCAACGGCAGTCATCTTACTCTCTGGACTTCACTGAAGCTTCGAGCACATCGGAAAGACGGCTCTACTTGGCTGCGCATTTTCCGCACACTCCGAGAATTTTATGCTATTGGAAATTTGCATCGACTGTATCGAATCGGCGTTGGTGGCCGAGCAAGGTGGTGCACATCGAATCGAAATCTGCAGCAGTCTCTCCTCCGGTGGGACCACACCGAGTTTGGGTCTCGTTCGCCAGTGCGTCCAGCGTTGTCAGATCCCCTGCATGGTGATGATTCGTCCGCACGATGGCGGCTTCGTCTACAGCGATGATGATATCCGCAGCATGCTGCATGACATCGACGTGGTCAAAGAATTGGGCGTGTAGGGAGTTGTGTTGGGCGCACTGACGCACGACGGAGACGTCGATGTGCGGGCGATGAAGCGATTGATCCAGGCATCTCGTCCTCTTCAAATCACCTTCCATCGTGCCTTTGACATGACTCGCGATCCGCTGCAAGCACTCGACGCGATCATCGGACTAGGTGCCGATCGGTTGCTAACGTCGGGGCAAAGAACGACCGCAGAAGAAGGCATGCAGCTGACTAAACAACTTGTTGACCGCACCGATAATCGGTTGACGGTGATGGCCGGAGCGGGAATCAACGGCTCGAACGTACGCCAAATTTTGGAAGCAACGCAAGTTCGCGAAGTCCATGCCAGCGGCAGCGTGCCACGAAATCCCGCGCTTGCGACTGGCGAAGTACGGTTTGGAGACCGCAGTCGAGTGACGTCCGTGCAGCGAGTTCGCGAATTGATCGCGGCGATGTCGTAGGCGGCGGTTACAACTCGGTGAGGCACGCCGCCGCGGTGCCGTTGTTGTAGATCGCGTCAATCTCGGATGCGGAGAGAACGCGGTTCCAGATCGCGACCTCATCGATCATACCGTCAAAGTTTCGGCCATCCCCTGTGCGGTGGCCACCGATCACTAGGCCCCTGTTTCCGCAATCGGTCCGCGGATCGGCAGCGGATGCGACTTGGCCAGCTTGCCGTTGACAAACAACTGCAGCCGCTCGGAATCGAACGTGACCGCGACGTGAGTCCACTTCGAAAATAGCGACCGGTCAAGCAAGCAGTCAAAGCCGCCTTGCGGTTTGCTGCTGGGAGAACGCTCCGAGCCGACGGGCTGAGGAACGAGCGTCTCGGTGAACAGCTGCAGATTAATCTTCTCGGCATCTCCGCACGCCCTGAATCCGACAGAGATCGCATAGCCGCTGCCAGAAGCGCCCGGCAACTCGCAGTGATTCGTGACATTTGATTCCATGATGAAGGAGCGATCGGCGCTGCCATGATCCGGTAGCAACGCTGGTTTGATCCAACTCGACGCCGTATAGACGCTGGCGTTATCATCCAACATCGAACGTGGCACCGTGATGTATTGGCTGCCCGAGCGGCTTAGCTGCAGCGCACCACCGCGAGCCCCGTGCTCGTTGCTCACGGTGGCACCGCCCCTGAGTTGCCCGTCCAGCCGACTGCCTAACTTGGAGCGATTTTTAGTATCGCCATCAAAGCTCCAATAGCCTCGCAAATCCTTGGCAATACCCGTTTCAGGTTCAGGCGTGAGCTGGCCGTACGTGATGGTCTTGACGAGATTTTCCTGGCCGTCTTTGTCGAGAAATTTGACAGTCAGTACGGGGACGGCTTTGGTGGTATCGGCGGTCATCACCAGAAACTGATTAGGTTCGACTCGTGACCACTCAAGGTCTTGGTGATAGACATTCAGCGAGGGAATGACGCTGGTATGGCCCGGCGAGATAATGAAATCGTGCAGGTTGTATCCAACACGCTGAGGATGCACCAAATACCGCGAAACATGGATGTCACCCCCGACCAGCACGACACCAGGGATGTCTTCTTTTTTGATGAAATCCAACAACGCGTCGCGTTCTGCGTAGTAGGTGTGCATGTCATCGGTTTCGCGATTCTTTTTGTCCTGCCAAATTTGCCCGTGCAACAGAACTTTAAAAGGTGCCTCCGAACTGCGGAGGCCTTCGAGCAACCATTGCCATTGCTCCTTGCCGTAACAAGTTGATTGGTTGGGGCTGACAGGTGAGGGACCGGTTTGGGAGTACCATCGTGCGTCGAGCAAGAACACTTCCATCGCTCCTCGATCCGTCTTCTGATAAATGCCTTCCTCTCCGCTGCCATATTGATCCTGGACGCGGTATTCGACGAACGCGCGGCGAGTGTTTTCCTTCAACGCAGCAGCACTTTTTCCGTTGCCGTTGTTCAAGCCGAAGTCATGATCGTCCCAGGTTCCGACAAGCGGTACGCTCTTGCCCAGCGCTGCGAGCCGGGGACGCTGCAGCAGATGGCGATGCTTGTTTCGCAGATCCGCGAGATTGCCGGTGTCGGCGTAGGGGGTGTCGCCGCCCAGACACAACAGATCGAGGTTGTGATTGGCCATCTGCTGCCAAACCGGGTCGGTGCTGTCATTGACACAAGAAATGAAGGCGACGTTCAGCACTTGACCACTGCGATCTGCTGGTACGGTCGTGAAATGAAAATCGCCATCTGCACCGGCAACGAGAGTGGCACTGCCCGCTTCGATCTTCTCGATTTGGTATCGGTAGGTGGTACCGGGATCGAGTTCCACGACGTGGAATTTGGCGACAAAGTCATGCTCGGATTCACTGCGACTGTCAACGGAGGTGACTTTCGTGCCATGTTCATCGTGTACGCTCAAACGCAGCGTGGCCGCCTCATTCCCAGGCCGGTAAAGCAGGTAGGCTTCCGTGGTCGTCAGGGTACCGATATAGGGGCCGACCGAATCGTCTGCGTGCAGTCCTCGTCCCAATAGAAGCAGGAAGACGATCGATAGACCGATAAGCTGTTTCGTCATTGCAGTGGTTTCAAAACTTCGTTGATTTTTCGTGTGAGAAGCGAGAGTCTACCACGCACCGAATCGCCCCGTCACGCGAAGGCATTTTGTAAGACCTCGCCGGATATCCATCCGCGTCCCGTTTTTTCCCGCGTCCACCTCATCGAAAATCGATTCGCGACAAATAAAGTCCACCAGAGACGTGCATATCTTGGCAAGAACAATTATCTTGCTCGTATACATCATTGCCTCGTATTCATAACCGTCACGTTGTGCAGAAATGGATGAATACGCGATGTTCGTTTACTCGCTGTTCGCTAAGACTTTGGAATGGAATGTTAGAGCTACCAAGACGACCGATTTGCCCCTTTCCATTTTTTCTAATCGCCGTCATCGGAGTTTTCTTCGGATTTTCCGAACGAGGATTCGCACAACTCGACCGCGACAATGTTGCAAACGCGAAGGCCGCGACCGTATTGGTTGAGCGACCTTCGGGGGATGGATTTGGAACTGCATTCTGCATTGACGCCAGAGGCTTTTTCATCACGAATGAACACGTGGTTCAGGGAGAATCCGAGCAAATCCCCTTGATCATGAACTCCGGGACGGACAAGGAAATCAAGTTTCTTTCGGAAATCGTCAGGACGAGTGCCGAACATGACCTCGCACTCTTGCGGGCCATTAAGCCGCCAGCCGGGCTGGTTGTGTTGGAGTTCGGAGATGACTCCACTCTGTTCGAAACGCAGCAAATCACCGCGTTTGGTTTTCCGTTCGGTACCGCGTTAGCCCTGAAAGACGAAACCTACCCACGAATCAGCGTCAATGTTGGACGCGTCGTGTCGCTTCGCAAACGAGCGGATTCGCTCGAGTCGATCCAGATTGATGCGGTCGTCAATCCTGGTAACTCCGGCGGCCCCATCCTGGACAATAACAACACGGTCGTAGGCGTCGTCGTGGAAAAGGTGATGGGCACCGACGTCAATTTTGCGATTCCCGTTTCGAAGGTTAAACCGTTTCTGGAAAGCCCCGAGTTGGCACTTGAAAAAGTCAACATTCGATTTGTCAAACGGCATCAGCCCGTTGAGCTCAAATTTAATGTCGTTTCCTTCGGCACTCCCGCAGAGAAATATCAATTCGATCTGAAGCTCCGAGACAACCAAGGAGAAACTCCGGAGTTTGAAATTCAGGAGCGAAGCCGCGATGATCAATTCTCGGTCAAGGTGATTCCGGTAAAACAAACCAAGGATCGCCTGCGGATTCCGGTGGAGATTGAATTTGCAGCTGGAAAAATCAATGGCGAACTCGACGAACAAGCCATTCGGTTTGGCAACTCGACGCAATACCTTGCGGAAATGAAGTCGTTCGAAAGACTCGATGGAAACCGCTGGCGATTGACACGTTATGACGGGCGAAAGGTGGAGTTAGAGGGACTGATGTTCGCCGAGCCAACGATCTATTTTGGCGGCTCCGAAATGAAGCTCGACCTTGCATCGGTTACCCGGATTGACGTTGGTGAACCAAGTGGCATGACAAGTGAACTTCACTACGACGCCACGCTTCTTGATGGGACAAAAGTCGTTTCTCGTCTGAAAGGAGTCATTCCCTTTGTCGGGGCCCCCGGCGGTATCGAGCTGAAGACCGTCAAGAAAGAAGAAGAGACTCCTACGGCGGGACACTCCGAGGCATCTGATTATGTCTTGCCAAATGCAATCGCAAAGTTTGAAGACGACGAAATCGTTTACGAATTGGATGAACCGTTTGATGATTATGTCATGGGCGGCGCCGATCGTTACATGATATTCAAGTTTGGAAAATCAAAACGCATTGTGATTTTTGACTTGCTATACGCTAACCTCGCTCACGAGATCAAGAATGTTGATTCCGATGCCCTGTTGACCGCCGGATCGAAAAATCTGTACGTCGTGCTACCAAGTCAGATGTTGATGCAGCGTTGGAGTCTCGAGACTTTCAAACTGGAAAAGACAACGCGGCTGCCAACCAAAAACGCGCCTAAACTGATTCAAATTGGCGTCAACGCGGATGACTATCTTTTCCTGTTCGATGGCAATGAAGCCTACATCGTTGATTCCCAGCGGCTCAAGCCGATATCCACCGGTGGTGAAAAACTGTTCTACCAACGGACCAACAGCTTCGGACGTCAAGTCGATGCTGCGGCCAATGGAAATGTCTTTGGAACCATCATGACCGGGCTCGGCCCCGTTTCTTATAACTGGGTTATGATCGATGACGGACGGATTTCCGTAGGCGAATTTGGCTCAACGTCCAACAGGATTCGCTGGGCCGCGCCGTCACCGCTGGGGCGAATGTTCCATTTACCGCGTGGGCAAATCTACAACCTGTTTGCGAGAGACATTTCGCCGGATTGGTTGGAAGGTGCACGCACCTTTCCCACGGTCGATCCACGCTATTTTATCGCGGTGCGGTTTAAGGAGAAATCTCGAGGTAGTTGGTTCACCAGTGTGGACGTTTGCACCGCTTCGGACCTGAGAATTATTCATAGCAACCTCCAACTCAGCGAGTTGGCGCCACACGGCAATACCAACTCAACCAACAGATCACTTGACGCTCTGAGTTACGGAGAAACCCGAATTCATTTCGTTCCCTGGGCAAAACTGCTGGCCAATACCGACTATGACAAAAAGCGGATTTACGTTCGCAAGTACGATTTTGAAGCCGAGCTCAAAGCAACCGGCGAAGACTATCTCTTTGTCGAGTCTCTGCCTCCGATCATGGCCTACAAAGGAAAGAAACTGAGTTACCAAGTCGAATGCAAAACGAACAGCAAATCACTTGCCTTCCACTTGGTCGAAGGACCCGCCGGAATGAAAGTAAGTGATACCGGTTTGATGACCTGGTCACCTCAACGAGGTGCTGTTGAAGGCTTCGAACCGGTTGTGATTGGAATCAAAGGAGACAATTTCAATGAGGTATTTCACTCTTTTGACATTGCAGTGATTTCAAAATTGACCGTGCAAAGAGAGGGTCGGCGCTAGTGTCATATAGAGCAGTTACCTAACTGTTTTCATGTGAACCGACGGCGTTCGGTGGAGAAGTAACTGCAGTAATGGCCGACACGAAGGGAAACAAGGTACGCAGACTTAATTTCCAACGGGCATTCAGACACGCCCGGGCAACAGGAACCTTTTCCGCAGCTGCCCCGGGATTGCCCCGGGATTGCACGGGCTTACACGGGCTTACTCCAGCGAAGCGAATGTGCAGATTAATCTACATTTACCTCTTGATCACCCCCCCTGATGTGCAGTATTATCTACACATAGTTAACGCAACGACTTGATTCGCGGAGGTTTTTAGGATGTCGCAGCTAACGCAGGGCGAATTGGAGGTGATGCAGATCCTTTGGGATCATGGGGAATTGAAGCCAGCTGAAATTCAAGGCTACTTTCCACGCGAGATCAAGAACCCAGCACTGCGAAGTGTCTTAGGAATCTTGCATGACAAGGGGCACGTATCGCGTCGGCAAGTCGGCAAGGCGTTCCTTTACAAAGCCAAAACGAAACGTGAATCCGCCTTCCGATCGATGCTCGGGCACTTGGCAGATCAATTCTGCGAGGGATCGACCCGGGCGTTGCTGTTCAATTTAGTCAAATCAGAAAAGCTTTCTGATGACGACATCGCAGAACTCAAACGCATCGCAAAGGCCGGTGCGAGTGGCGACACCAAATCACGCAAGGGAAATCGATCATGAGTTTCTTTCTTGAATCCGCGTCGACGCATTCTCTGTTCGTCGATGGCCCCTGGTGGTCATTGTTGTTAATCAAATTGACGTGCCTGCTCGCTTTCGCGTGGTTGATCCATTTCGCATTGTTCCGATCGAACCCACGATGGCGAGTTGTGCTGTGGCGAACCACCACCGTAGCGATGGTCACGGTCGCCTTGCTTGCGATTCTGCCATGGAATTCGCTTACCATATCGATACAAGCCCCTCAGCGTCCGGTCTCGCCAGCAAGCGACTTCAACGAGACGACACGTGCTTTGGTCGTGCAGGACATGATTTCAAACGATCAGCCCAATCGTGGCCACCGTTCACTGGTCGCCAACCCTGAAGGAATCGCGTTTTCACCCGCACCGATTAACGATACCACTTCGAGGGTGACTGCTGCGCCGTCGGAAGTGGATATCGACGACACGGAAACAGCTCGCTTCGTCACCCCCGCCCTGCTGCGTTGGGCGGCTGCGATCATCTGGTGTGCTGGCTTGCTGGTTCTCGCCATCCGCAGCGTTGCAGGACGACGTCGATTGAACGACTGGATCACAACCTCCACGGCAGCCGAGAGCTGGATCGTGGATGAAGCAAACAGGATCGCAAGATCGATGAACGTAGCAAACTGTTCGCTACGAACGATCGATGCAGACGTTTCGCCGTTGCTTTGCATGTCCAAAACAGGGCCTGTACTACTACTGCCTATTCCCATCTTGGCGACAGCGGATCGTGACGAGGTGACGGCGATTCTGACGCACGAGTTATCTCACTTGCGATCGAATGACCTGCGCTGGAATGCTGTGATTCGCTGCGTGACTGCGGTCCTCTGGCCACATCCGTTGGTTTGGAAACTCGCGAGCGCACACACAACGGCCTGTGAATATTCCGCTGACGCCGATTCGGCGAGGCGTTTGGGTGACGCCGATCTGTACCGCCGAACGCTTGCCAAAGTCGCATTGGCCACGTCCAGCCACCGAGTACCGGGATTGGCGATGGCGCGTGTTGCCGATGTTCGGCGTCGACTTGAATTTGTCGCCAAAACCATTTTTTCGGTTCCTTTGACACGCCATCAGATCACTACATTCGGTTTCTCCGCGATGCTGCTAACGCTCAGCATCGGATCACTTAAATTCGTCAACGCGGATCCCCCGCCGACACCAAAAACGTCTAGCTCGAATGATCAAACCGCGACGACAGACACGGCGGCAGCCAAGTCGATTGTCATTCGTTTGACGGACCCGGCGGGCCAGCCACTGGAAGACGGAAAAGTCGTTGCGAAAATAGCAAATTCATTGAACAAGCGGACGACCCTTGATCCAATTCCGCTGGAAGACGGTAGTGTACGCTTCGATCTGCCGGCGGAACCTGGCTACCTGCTCGTCGAAGCAAAAGCGGTCGGTCACGTACCGATGAAGGCGATTTGGCAGGTCGACGAATGGGACACCTTGCCCAAGGAATTCACCTTTCCGATGCAATTAGGAACCACTATCAGCGGACGGGTGCAAGACGAACAAGGACGAGGAATTGAAAACGCGGAAGTTCAAATCCTGGCCAGTACCTCCGAGCTGAGACACGCGAGGCCGCGAACCGATGTATATCGCTATCCTGTCAAGACGGACAAAGACGGACGATGGATTTGCAAAGTGGTGCCCGCACAACTCAATGATGTATGGCTGCGTTTCGTCCATCCCGATTACATCAGCGATGATATGTTTGGGCAAACGGCCAACAACATTTCGATTGATCAGCTTCGTGCCGGTTCGCTCATTTCCGTGCTCAAAAAGGGGACAACCGTTGAGGGAAAAGTTGTCGATTCCGACGGCCAACCGATCTCCGGTGCGGTCGTCTATCAAGGCAAAGATCGATTCGGCTCGAGCTACCCTGAAACGACAACCGACGAAAACGGCATCTTCACGTTTCCCAATAGCCGACTTGACGAGATGGTGCTGACCATTGTCGCCAAAGGTTACGCGCCCGAAACGCAAACCGTTAACGTGACTGCCGCAATGGAGCCCGTCGAGATTGCACTAAAACCCGGGAACCGTCTGAGAGTTCGTACTGTCGACGCCGACGGTCAACCGCTGGCCGACGTCATGGTTGTTCCGGATACGTGGCGAGGCTTCCGCTCGCTGGCTGACGCTCAGATCCCAAGAAAATCGAACAAGAACGGTATCTATGTTTGGAATGACGCTCCCGCAGACGTCATCGAGTTTGACATTCTCGCTCGAGGATACATGGATCATCGACGCGAAAAATTAACTGCAAGAGCAGACGAGTACGTGATCAAGATGGTGCCGCCGCTTCGTGTTCATGGCACCGTCACCGACGCGGTCACCGGCAACCCGATCAATCAATTCAAAGTGGTTCAAGGGATAAAGTGGAACGAAGGAGACAATGTTACTTGGCAGCTTCAAGACGCGGTGAAGGGGCAAAACGGTCAGTACGAAATCAAGACAACGTATCCTCGTCCAGGGCACCTCTTTCGGTTCGACGCGGTGGGATACAAATCCGTGATCTCGCCCGTATTCAAGTCGGATCAAGGAGATGTTTTGCATAACGTTGCGATGCAACCCGCCGCTGCGATCTCTGGCCAAGTCAGCCTGCCATCGGGTGATCCCGCCGTGGGTGCCCAGGTGATCCTGAACGTCGCCGGCCAGTATGTTGCGATCCAAAACGGACGATTCAGTGACGCCCGCGATGCAGTTTTTGCAACAACCGACGCAGCGGGCAAGTTCGAGTTACCGACCCCCGAACAAGAGTTTCGGCTGCTCGCGATTCACGATGCCGGGATGATCGAAATGACTGGCAAAGATTTCGATGGCAATGAGAAACTAGTACTGAAACCCTGGGCCAGCATTCGCGGCGAAGTCAAAACCGGTTCAACCGCCGCGAGCCAAGTTTCGGTTCGGTTACATCACCTCAGTCAGATTCCTTACCAGCAACCGAAATTTAGTTTCAGCGGTCAAACGATCACGGATGAGAACGGCCGGTATGAACTGCTTCGCGTTCCGCCTGGTGAAAACGTTCAGCTGTCTCGAGCGACC
The DNA here is from genome assembly GCF_039541335.1 of Novipirellula rosea. Classification (NCBI taxonomy): domain Bacteria; kingdom Pseudomonadati; phylum Planctomycetota; class Planctomycetia; order Pirellulales; family Pirellulaceae; genus Novipirellula; species Novipirellula rosea. Next base: position 186,294 of record NZ_BAABGA010000006.1, read on the forward strand.
GCCGTCGATGCAACAGGCCGACAATTGTTTACCCGGTCGGTTCGCATCGCCACACAACCGGCCACGGAGCACGTGGTTGATTTTGGCGGCACCGGACGACCAATCACCGGTCGTGTGGACGTGCCCGACGACATCACCGAATTTCGCATCGACCACGGGACGCTGTCGCCCAAATTGCCCGAGCCTCCAGTGCCCGACGAAATCGCAAACGGAACGCTTGAGCAGCGGCAGCAGTGGCTCACCGAGTGGTCCACGACCGAAGCGGGAATTCGGTACATGGCTAAGGCGACACAAAACATCGCCTTTGTCATGGCGGACGACCGATCATTTCGTATCGAAGACGTGCCGGCGGGCACTTACACCCTGAGTCTCACGGCAATCGCGGCCAAGGCGACCGATACGCTAAGCCAAGGGGAACAACTGGGTTTTGCGCGAACCGAAGTGGTTGTTCCCGAGATGTCGGGCGGCCGCAGCGACGAACCGTTGGACTTGGGCTCGATCAAATTAAAACCACGCGTCTTCTTACGCGTTGGCGATATGGCGCCGGAACTGAAGATCAAGACTCTCGACGGTCGCCCGCTGTCACTTGCCGACTATCGGGGCAAGTATGTGTTGTTGGATTTCTGGGCAACATGGTGCGGCCCCTGCTTAGCCGAAATCCCCAACTTAAAGAAAGTTCACGAAAACTTTGACGACGATAAACTTGTCATTCTAAGTGTCAGTATCGATGCCAAATCAAAGGATGCTGTCAATTACATCGACGAAAACCCATTGCCTTGGCCGCAAGGTCACGTCGACGAAGAGAATCAGCCGACTGTGATGACTGACTTCGACTTCCAGTCCATTCCCGCCACCTTTGTCATCGACACGCAAGGCAAAATCATCGCCAAAGATATTCGCGGCGAAGACCTCGCAGAGAAGATCGCTGAATTGCTCAAGTAGCTGCATCCGTGCGCCCCGAGTCGCTCGGACTGTTCAGCTGGGGGACAGAGCGTCTCAATGGCAGAGCGTCTTAATGGCATCGCCCCCGTACCCCGACTCGGGGTATGGGCGTGATCACTGCAAGACTGGTGAACCACTTTTAGGCTTACCAGCATGCGTGCGTCGATCACACGAGGTGTGGAAATGGTTCCGTCATGGCTTAATCGCACGCGTCGCGATGAAAGTGTCCAGGAATTTTGAGAGCGGATCCGCATCCGATTCGCCGTAGCGGTCCTCGTAGAAGCCCGCCAGGAGGAAACCGACAGCCAATTGCCCGCCGATTTGATCATCGAGCGTATGGCCGAACTCTAACGCAAACCCTGATTCCACCGCCTGTTTGATGTGTTGTTGATCGAGGTAGTCCAGATCCGAGTAGGGAAGCGGATATCGAACCTCCAGATTCCCGTTTTCCTTTCGTTCATCGTCGAAGATGTACCGAACCGGATTGGTGAACCCCGCCATCAAAATGCCACCGCTTCGTAGCACCCGAAAGCATTCTTGCCAAACGGGCAACACGTTTGGAACGAACGTGTTTGAGCAAGGGTGAAAGATCAAATCGAACGATTCCGAATTCCATCTGGACAGATCGGCCATGTCGCCTTCGACAAAACTCATCGCAAGTCCGTCACGCTCGGCGACATAACGATCTTGGTCCAATTGCCGTGGCGAGTTGTCAAAGACCGTCACTTCCGCGCCGGCGGCAGCAAGCACCGGAGCCTGTTGACCGCCCGCCGAAGCGAGGCAGAGGGTCTTTGCTCCTTTAAGTGGCGGAAACCAATCGGCAGGCACCGGAGTCGTAGGCGTCAAGACGATTTCGAACTCACCATTTTTGGCCTTCCGAATCGTCTCTTGATCCACTGGTTTGGTCCAGCGGTTGCCCTCGCAGACCTGCCGGTCCCACGACCGACGATTGTGCTCGCGAACGTCATCTTCGTTCATGCATGATCCCTTGGGGTGTTGTTCCGATCTTCTTAAATCATCTCAAATTATCACAGGTCGACCTTTAGTCATCATGAATGCCGTATTACAAGATCGATAAGCATCGGTGACACTGAGCATCGATTCGGCGGTCGACGGACGTGTATGATGATCGTTTGGTAAGAATTAAATGAATTGTACCGCGACTCGATTTATTTCACTTACGCCCAAACAAGAAAGGAGAACATGCGAGCTGGATCCAAGTCAATTCTCTTGTTTGGCATCACCTATCTGGCGATTGGGTTGATCGCCTTGTGGCTCGCGGGCAACACACCATGGGAGTTCCAGCGTCTTTCGATCAGTCATAACGGCACGTTGGCAACGACATCTTGGTCCAAATCGGCACCCCACGACACGAACGTCACAGTGTGGGCATCGGACCTCCAGTCGTGCCAACGGATTCCTTGCCAACCAAACTTTGTAGCGGTTTCGATCTCCGTTGACGGTACATCGGTGATCATCCCGGCGGATGATCATTTGGTCTATTACGATGTCAAATCGGACAAAGTGATACGGCGGTCGAGGTGGCCAGAGCTTTTGAATCACGATCACCATCCGTGGGCGCACCGCCCATTATTCAGACACCTTTCCATTCTTTGGAATTCTGATTTACTCGCGTTTCCTACCTATCGCGGCGGAGGCGTCTGGCGTCCTTCACAGCAAACCTACACCGAGGTCCTCGATTTCTACGAACCGCACGTTCACCTCGATTGGAATCGTCGCTACGGGTTACTCGGGTGGGTGGACCTCAACACTGAAAAGAGAATTCAGAAGCTGTTCGAGTTTCAAGAAAATGGCACGGCCAGTCTGATTCGTAATATTCCTGTCACCGACGACTGGTACTTCCTCGCGGCGGTCGATACGAACGGGACACTCGCGGTCCAAACGGAAGAAGGGCTAAGCCTAAGTAGCTTGGACGGAGCCTCGCGTCAGATCCACATTCCGAGCGACATCGGCGGAGTCTCGTCGTACAGTCCCGACGGACAACGACTTCTTTTCTCCAGTCGGAAACACCGACACGCTTCGATCTTTGACTTGGCTTCGCAAGGCGTCGTCGCCAGGATCCCATTGCGAGCGGACGAATCGCTTCAAGAAATCCAATTTCAGGATGACGATCACGTCATTTTGCTGATCGATCAGATCGATGCCGACCGTAAGTACGATAGAACGGTCAATGGCCATCTAAAGCGGTGGAACTGGAGAACGGGCGAAATCCAGACATTGAGTGCCGGATTCTTAGATGCGGCCGAAACAACGTTCTGGCTGCGTTTGGTTTGGGCAGCGTTCGTTTTATGGTTGCTAACATTCATCTTTTCCGGACTCGCCACTCGAATTCCAATCACTTCAACTCATTCTCGATGGCGTCCGTGGCTGGTCGTCATTCTAGCGAGCCTATATATGATCACGGTGACCGTCCGACGTGTCTGGTTCGGTGCCGACGCCCTGGGCGTCAACACCACCGTTGCAGCGGCAATTCTTCTTGGCTTGATGAGCCTGTTTATATTCTTCTTGACTCTCACACCAGGTCGCTGGGCATCCAAAATTCCGTGGTGCCTATTTGTCGTCGCTGCGCTATCTTTCGGATGGAAAACACTGCGAGAGAGACTGGGGATTTATCTTTTGTATGATACAGTCAGCAGCTCAATTGCCGCGGCGGCTCTATTGACACTGCTGGCGGCTTGGTTCTTGATCCCGAGGATACGAGGATGGCGGCTCGTCTTTGCCGGCATAACAACCACACAAGAGGAGCCTGAGCGGATCAGCCGTTTTACACTGAGCGATTGCTTGTTGTTGACGGGCGGAATTGCCAGCTTATTCGCCGTTTGGACAGGAGAAAGTTACTACGACCCAGTCACCAAAGACATTTTGGTTATCTTGATTCCCGGCACATGCTACACCGTAGTCGCGGGAGCTGTGACTTGGTTGGTATTCGGTTCACGGACCCATTGGGTAAAATACTGTTTGGCTGTGCTGAGCGTGATTCCTGCACTGTATCTTTCCCTGCTTTTTACCGTCGTCCTAGCTGCGTTCCTGATCCTATCGCTGATGCTGTTTCAGATGCATGGCTACCAGCTACGGCTGCTCGCGTAACCCTCAGTACCGATCGAGCATTCAGTCCGTCGCCGACGCGAGCGGGCCGTTGCAATCGCCCCGAAGCAGACCGTCACCAACAGTACTTGGCGGCGAGGTGTGCTCGCATTGGTCTCGAGCCAAATGACTCACCGACGTCTGTGAATCAACGATTAGCAGCAGAAAGTCGCCGTCAAGCTTGGCCAAACTCTGCGGCGGCAGCGAAGATTGCCTCGGCAATTTGCTCTCTTTATCCTCTACATCTCGTGACGAATGGTTGTCGATTCTATCCCGATAGGGATCAAAGACATTAGCCGTAGGTAAGCGAAGCGCCACTTGCGGAATCGAGAAAACGAAAACGCTTTCGACCCTGGAGGGGTCGCAGCCCGGTTGTCGGTGCCCCTGTCAGGGTCAATTTCAATATTGGCTAAAGTTTTCCGGTGGTGTTCGCTACGCTCAAACCACCGGTTAATTGCTAAAATCCCTATCGGGATTGGCTCAAAAGAGATAGTAGGATAAAGCGTCCCCGTGCCAGTGGCGTTTCGTAGAAACGTTACATGGCTGCAAAACTCGAATCGGGCCTCGCCCCCCCCAAGTCACAAAACCATCAGGCGCGACCTCTTGCAACCGCCTTATTAAGACGTAACTTCGAGACTTCACTACTCAGGCTGTACCCGTTTAAACGTCACGAGAATGTGTTGGTTCTCAGCCGTGGAAGAAAACTCTGTGGGCCGATCCTTTCCCGAGGGTGCAAAGCACAGTTTCCGAGCGTTCTTTCCGAGTTGATAAATCCCGAGAAACCGATTGCCTTTTGCGTCCCCTTCGCTCGGCGTGAAGTCAATCGTCTTTGGCTTCGTTGTCGGATCGAAAGTGCTGGTCCCCATCGTGATTTTGCTGTCGCCAGACCAGAGGCTCCATGTCCCCTTAGCGTCGTTGACCACGGTAAGTTTTGCGGCGTCTTCGTCCTTCGACTTGTTCCCGTTGATGACAAGTCCAACGATTTGCCATTTCCCTTCGATCTTCTTACGCTCTTTTTTGATCGCTTCGTCTGTCGCATCGTCAGCTGATGCTACGGACGTGAGCAAGAATCCAACAAGCAACAGACTGAAAAGCAAGTATCGCATCGTTATCGCCTCCACCAGCGTTCGAAAGAAACCGAGAACCCTCTGCAATTATAATGCACCAGCGGTGACAACTGCTTCATCAACCTGCGAAACCAATCGCCTCATTGTGGGTTCAATCCGAGGAACCCGAATTTACTGACTTGAACCCAACGAAACGATCCATGATGAAACATCGACGACATTTCTCTGCAATCCTGTGTTTTGTGTTGGCGGGAATGGGGATGGCCCAGACTCAGAGCGTGGCCCAAGAAACCAGCCCCCAATTCAAGCGGCTCGACCGCAACCGAGATGGCAAGCTGACCGACGACGAGTTCTCGGGACCACTGTTCCGCCGCATCGACACGAATAAGGATGGCGTCGTCAGCGCCGAAGAAGACCAAGCATTTACTCGTCGCGCCGGTCGTGGGCCAGCTGCGGCAGTCACAACATCCGTCCAGGCCGAACTCGATCTCCCCTATGCCGGTACGGACAATCCGCGGCAAACGCTTGACCTGTATCTGCCCAAGACACGCCAGGACGACAAGCCGTTGCCGGTCGTTGTTTTCATCCACGGCGGCGGTTGGCAAAACGGGGATAAACGAGGCGGCTATCGGACGATATCCCCCTTAGTCGAAAGCGGCCAATACATCGGAGTCTCGGTCGGTTACCGTCTCAGTGGCGAAGCGATCTGGCCCGCGCAAATCCATGACTGCAAAGCCGCGATTCGTTGGCTGCGAGGCAATGCAAAACGCTACAACCTGGACCCCGACAAGATCGGCGTAACCGGTACTTCCGCGGGCGGACATCTGGTCGCGATGCTAGGAACCGCGGGCGATGTATCGGAATTGGAAGGCACACTTGGCAACCATCTAAGCCACAGCAGTAGCGTTAGCTGCGTTGTCGATCAGTACGGCCCCACGGATCTGCTGTCGATGGGTGGCTGGCACGACGATGCGAATTCACCCGAGTCCAAACTCGTGGGCGGAACGCTGCAAGAGAACAAAAAGGCAGCTCGCAACGCTTCACCGATCAGTTATGTTTCCAAGAACGATCCACCCTTTCTGATCATCCATGGAACTGCGGATCCGGTTGTGCCCTTCGATCAATCCGAGCAGCTGCACGAAGCGTTCAGCAAAGCCGGAGTCGAGTCGATGCTGGTTCCGGTGCAAGGAGGCGGCCACGGCCGATTCTCGTCGCCGGAAGTCGCCAAGCGAATGCAACAGTTTTTCGACAAGCACCTACTCAGCAAAGAGGTGACGATTTCGAGCGATCCGATTCCGCAGCGAAGCAACAATTCAAAGTAAGCAACGTCCAGAACGATATTGATCTATAAACATGGCTGAACCTTCCCGCTGCAAACGTGTCTTTGAGCAAAATGCACCTATTGCTGAACGAAGCAGCGAGCTGATCAAAAGCCAGGATTATCGACATGTCGGATCAAAGCGTCATCCATTTCTACAGCGTCAGCGACGAATATGGTGAGTTCTCGAACTTTGCCGCGTTCTCGATCAAGTTGAAGGGCAAACGATGGCCGACATCGGAGCATTATTTTCAGGCTCAAAAGTTTAAAGACGTTGGCCATCAGGAAGAGATCCGCAAAGCCAAGACGCCGATGATCGCCGCCCGACTCGGACGTGATCGCAAAAAGAAACTGCGTCGCGACTGGGACTCCATCCGCGACAACGTGATGCGAGAAGCGGTGTTGGCGAAGTTCACTCAGCATGATGAATTGAAGACGATCCTGCTGGCCACCGGCGAAGCCAAATTGGTCGAAAACACAGCCAACGATGCTTATTGGGGCGATGGGGGTGATGGCAGCGGCAAGAACATGCTCGGCCGAATCCTGATGGAAGTGCGAGACAAATTGCGCGTCGTGGAACCCGCGTGAGAAGACAAAAGTTGCTGTAGGGTGACTGCAAGTCCCAAGGGACGACATTTCGTCGCGGTGCGAATTTGCGGCCGGATGTCTTCTTGGTATCGAGGATCGGTTTTCCAAATCGCGACGTGTTCCGCTCTCAGCAAGCTATACTTGCGGGAACTGGGAGATCGGTGTCACCAACTTTGCGTGCACAATCCTCCGAATCCCCCCAACCGCAACAAATTAACGGTCCCATGAAATTTGATCCCGACGACTGGCGAGACTTCGACTGGCGTGACATCGACTTCCGACAATTGCGTCTGCTGTGGGTGATCCCTGCGGTCTTGCTGGCCCTGGCTGTCTTCTCGAGCGTTTACACCGTGCAAGCGGAATCCGAAGGCGTGGTATTACGGTTTGGCAAATATGTCCGCAATGCCGAACCTGGATTGCGATTCAAGTTGCCGTTTAATATCGAACGCGTGGTCATGGTGCCGGTCAAACGCCAACTGAAACAAGAATTCGGTTTCGGGACATCGGGTGGTTCGAATCCGAACCAATTTTCATCGGAACAGACCCTTGAGCGGGGCATGGTGACGGGTGATTTGAACGCGGCGACGGTCGAGTGGATCGTGCAATACCGTATTCGCGAACCCGAGCTCTATTTGTTCAAAGTCCGCGACCCCGACAGCACGCTGCGTGACCTGTCGGAATCGGTCATGCGTACCGTCGTGGGCGACCGCACCGTTGATGAAGTGATCACCGTGGGACGTCAAGAAATCGAAGCCGACGCGCTGACACAGCTTCAAGAAATGGTGAACAAGTTCGAGCTTGGACTGAGCATCGACCAGGTTCAACTGAAAAACGTCAATCCGCCGTTGCCCGTCCAGCGTTCGTTCAACGAGGTCAACCAGGCTCAGCAAGAACGCGAGCAGTTAATCAATGTGGCCAACGGCGAATACAACAAAGTTGTCCCCCGCGCCAGCGGCGAAGCCGAACAAAAGATCCAGGCCGCCGAGGGCTACGCTCTGAAACGCGTCAACGAGGCAGAAGGCGATGTTGCTCGATTCAACGCGGTGATGGCAGAGTATTTGAAGGCCCCCGAAGTCACCAAACAACGAATCTATATCGAAACCATGCGTCAGATCGTTCCCAATCTTGGCAAAAAGATCATCATTGACGAGAAGGCCAGCCAGATCTTGCCGTTGCTGCAATTGTCCACCGAATCGACAAAGAACTAATCATGAAAAATGTACCTCTTCCCGCACTGATCATATTCGGGCTGCTGTTTGCCTTTCTGTTGTACAACGCATCGTACACGGTCGATGAAACCGAGCAGGTGATCATCACCCAGTTCGGAAAACCGGTGGGCGATCCGATCAGCGACGCGGGGCTGCACTTGAAGATCCCCTTCATTCAAGAAGTCACCCGAATCGAGGAACGAATTCTCGCATGGGACGGTCGTCCAAATGAGATGCCAACCAAAGACAAGACCTACATCGTTGTGGACACGTTCGGACGTTGGCGGATCAATGACGCAAAGCAGTTCTTTTTGCGACTTCGAGACGAGCGAAGCGCTCTATCACGTCTGGACGATATCTTAGGCAGCGAAACGCGTAACGCGATCGCCAAACATGAATTGATCGAAGTGATCCGGACGACCAAGGACCGACAGCCGGATCGTGACGCTGTACTCGTCGATGCACCGGGGAACGTTGGCGTGCTGTATCCGATTACAAAAGGACGCGAGAAGATCGAAGACGAGATTTTTAATGAGGCGTCTGAAAAGCTTGTCGATTTTGGCATTGAGCTGCTCGACGTTCAATTCAAGCGGATCAATTACAACGAAAGCGTCCAGCAGCGAATCTATGACCGTATGATCAGCGAACGTCAACAGATCGCCGAGCGATTCCGCAGCGAGGGTGAAGGTGAAGCGGCGAAGATTATCGGAAAGAAAGAACGCGACTTGCTGAAGATTGAATCCGAAGCGTACAAACGCGTCCAGGAAATCCAGGGTGAGGCAGACGCCAAGGCATCCGAGATCTATGCCAGCGCCTACAACCAAAGCGAAGATTCAGTGTCGTTCTATGAATTCATCAAAACGATGGAGACATACCAAGAGATGCTCGGCGGCGACAGCACGTTGATCATGACGACCGGCAGCGACATCTTCAAATTCCTCAAGCACGTCGATCCCGACAGCAACTAAGGTGGACTCGTACGGTTCTCCAAGCATGAATCTGCGCAACGCTATGTCCACCGAGCCAATCTACTTTGCTACAAAAGCAGGTGGTTTTTGTAGCGGTGTGGCGCGAGCCGCCCGGTAAATTTCGAACGTTTTATTCGCCGCAATCGGGCGGGCCCCACGCCGCGAGCGCTACCCAAAGTGGATTGTATTTGGCCTTGCGATGGGCCGCTAATACTTTGGTATTGACGTCGGATAGTGGGGGTCAGTTTTTCTTCCGGCCGATACTGCTGTTACCTCTGCACCGACGAAGGAGACTGCTGCTTTAGAGCAATCACATAGGCCGGAGGCCGAAACATGACTTGCCGCTGGCGTGAGTCAACGGCTTTTGAGCGACCTGTCGCCGTAAGGCCGGAGGCCGACACACTGACGGCAGAGTGTGTCGCCCGCTGGGCTATGTTTTCCCGCCTCCGCCAGCCGGTGGCTCACGCCACCGGCAGAGGATGTGTCGGCCTCCGGCCTGTAATCAATCCCACTAAATCAGCAGTCTTCGAAATTGGTGGAGAGGTGGCAGAAAGCCAGCGCAACCAAAAATCACGACACTAGCAAAGTTTTAACTATCCAGCCTTGCGCGTCGGCTCCGTTCTTTTGGTCTGGTTGGCTCCAACGACTAGCGTTCATACGCAGCGCTGTGAAACATTTCGTAGCGGAACTCGTCAAGAGTTTCGGGGGGGCATACACCATGGAACGAAAGTCTTGACGACTTCCGCTACGCTAAATTAGCACAATCCCTATAAGGAAAAATCCCTCACAGCGTTGGTCCATACGGCTAACCGCATGCGGGCAACCTTTTTGGTGGGTGGCACCGTTTTGGGCGTCAATGGAACGGGGAATGCACACGATGCCTTGGTGATCGGTGGAAATGCCGCTGTCGATGTTGGACTTCGAGTGCAAAGAAAACAAATGACGAATGATCCAGGAATGCTGAAGCGGTTGAAACATGACCTGATTACGGCCTGCGTGATTGGAACTGTGATCGCCGTGTCGATCGCCAGTGCAGCGATCGTGCTGGGACATGTCGGGGACACCGAGGCGCGGCGACTACTTGAGGCGATCATCCCGACGAGTCGATTGTTCTGCTCGTCCATCCTGACTGTATCGGCGACCATTTTGGCGTTGATGCTGACGATGATCGGACTGGGCAATAACGCCGACCGCAACCTTGCCGATGCTCATTACCACCGGATCATCAAGATCGCTCTGTATGATGCAATCTTGTTCAGTTCTGCTGCGATCATGTTCGTCCTGCATTGTGTCCCCGTTTATGAATCCGATTCATTGCCGGGATGGTGGTATCCGACGATTTACTACGGCGTGCTGATTGCATCCTCGTTGCTCGCTGGCGGTTCGGTCGCAATCGTAAGCCTGCTGTACCTGGCGGTGAAAGACGTCGTCCAGATCGTGGCACTCGGGCAAACCGATCATCGCTACGCTGCCAGCCAAGCGGACGAGGATGATGCGTCATCGACCACCGATCACGCATGACCCGATCATCCGCGGACTAACTTCGCGGCAAGCAGTTAGGTAGGAGACTTTCAGTATGTTGGCAGTTTTGGCGCTAGCCACGGTTCCGACGCTGAACCGAGGCTAGTGCTGGACCGCTAAAACTTTGGTATTGACGTCGGATATTGGAGGTGATTTTTTCTTCCGGCCGATAATGCAGTTACCTCTCCACCGACGAAGGTGACTGCTGAAGTAGTAGCAAACGGACAGGCCGGAGGCCGACAGATAGACTGCCGTTGGCGTGAGCCAACGGTTTAGGGGCGACTTGTCGTCGTAAGGCCGGAGGCCGACACACTGGCAGCAGATGTGTCGCCCTCCGAGCTATGTTTTTCCGCCTCTCCTGACCGGTAGCTTACGCTACCGGCAGAGGGTGTATCGGCCTCCGGCCTGCAATCAATGCTACTAAATCAGCAGTCAACGAAGTTGGTGGAGAGGTGGCAGAAAGCCAGCGCAACCAAAAATCACAATAAGCCCATCGTTTTAGCGGACCACGCGAGCGTCCAAACGGCTAACGAGATTTCACGCAGTGATTCCTGCCTACCTGCTTCGACTCGCGAAACCGATCCTGGTCGGATCCAGCTTAATTCTGGGATGGATCCAGCGGCTTGGGGATCTTTAGCAAGATCCACTACGGTCATGACCCCACCGCACAGGTTGATTCGTGATCTCGGGCATCCATTTAGGATAAGATGGCTGTATTCGATATCCCCAACATCGATCACAACGCCTCCCAATGCTACCTACCACAAAATCCGCCACCCGCTCCGCTCACCGGCGTCTCGTTCGCCTTGCGACCGCTTTTAGTTTTGCCATCGCTGGATTCGCCTTTCCGGCGAAGGCCGACGAGGTGGAATTCAATCGCGATATTCGACCGATCTTTTCGGACACATGTTTCAAATGCCATGGGCCCGATGCAAACACTCGCGAGGCTGGCTTGCGATTGGACCAGCGTGAGGCGGCGGTCGAAGACTTGGGCGGGTACGCAGCGATTGTGCCTGGAAACGCGGACGAAAGCGATGCGGTCGCACGCATCGAAAGCGACGATCCCGAACTGCGGATGCCGCCCCCGGATTCGGGATTGGTACTGACCGCGGATCAACGGTTGCGTGTGCGACAATGGATTGACCAAGGTGCAAAGTATCAGCGGCACTGGGCATTCGAACCGATCACCCGGCCTACGGTGCCAGCCGAATTTGCTTCGCACGGGGCCATCGATGCCTTCGTTTTGAAACGTTTGAAACAAGCCAACCTGGAACCGCTCGGCCCTGCGTCACCGGCGACACAGCTTCGACGTGTGTCGCTCGATTTGACCGGGCTGCCACCATCGATCGAGCAATCGCAGCGGTTCCTTGCGGAGGTTCAGGCCAGCGGAATTGACATGGCTTACGAAGACGCAGTCGACCGCTTGTTGCAATCACCACGCTTCGGCGAACGAATGGCATGGCAATGGCTAGAAGCGGCTCGCTACGCCGACACCGACGGCTACCAAAACGATGGGCCTCGCGAGATGTCACGATGGCGAGACTGGGTGATCGATGCCTACAACCAAAATCTGCCGTTTGATCAATTCACGATTGTCCAGCTCGCAGGTGACCTGCTGCCCAATCCAAGTGAATCCGATTTGATTGCGACCGCGTTTAATCGCAACCACCGCTACAACTCGGAGGAAGGTATTCCGATCGACGAATTTCTACTCGAAAACGCCGTCGATCGTGTCGATACCACAGCAACCGTTTGGATGGGCATCACCGTGGCTTGCGCTCGATGTCACGATCACAAGTACGATCCGTTCAGCCAACGCGAGTACTACCAATTGATCGACTATTTCAACGACGTCGCCGAAAGCGGACGTGCGATCAAGTTCGGCAATTCAGAACCCTGGATCAAAACACCGAATGACGCCCAACGATCGCAGCTCGAAAAACACCGGCAACGCGTCGCAACGTGTCGAGCGAGACTTGATGCAGCCAACGACGAACTGAGCGAGGCCCAGCGAGCATGGGAATCGACGGCCAACTTTGACTCGCTGTCGCCCGTCGTCCATCACGGGCTGGATCATTTCTTTGACTTTGACGCCTCTAATAAACGTGTCGTTTTTAAAGGCGACACGCTGGCGTCGCGGGAACAATCCAGTTCCCCAACCGGTCGCTTTGGCAACACCGCCACGGTCTCGGGCCGCGATCATTATGAACTCGGAAAGATCCCGGGACTGATCGGCAACGGACGGTTTTCGATCGCGTTCTGGATGGCACCTAGCCAAACCGATGCGGGGGTCGTGTTGTCGAACGAACAAGCCAGCACGAAACGCGAAGGCATTTTCGTCGAGTTCGTCAACGGACATTTGCGGTGGAACATCAACAGCCGCTGGATCTCGGGGGTGTCAACGATCCAAACGCAACAAACCTTCGCAAAGGGGCAATGGAAGCACATCGTCTTGACCAACGATGGAACACAGCGCGCCCAAGGCATGAAGATTTATGTCGACGGCGAACTGCAGCCGGTCGAGGTCATTCGAAACACCAACAGCAACACGGCCAATCGCAACCACGGCGGTACGATGAGGATCGGCTACAGCCCGCATGTCGGTCGCTGGAAAGGCCAAGTGGATCAGCTTCGTTTCTATACGACTCGCACGCTGTCGGCCGACGAAGCCGAACTGCTGGCGGTTGCGGATTCGCCAAAAACGATCGCCGCGATTCCCGAGAATCAACGGACCGAGCTTCAATCGCGTGTCCTCCGCACCGCTTATCTCGAGAACACTCAGAACACCGCACACCGGCAATTGTTTTCCGAACTAACAACTGCCATCGCGGCGGAAACCAAGTACTTTGACTCCGTGCCCACGACGATGATCATGGAAGATTTACCCAACGGCCGTCCCTCGTTTCTGCGATCACGCGGGGTGTACGACCAATTGGGCGAAGCGGTTACCGCGGGCGTGCCCGCCGTTTTGACGTCCGCGAACCAGCCCGCTGATCGGCTCGCCTTTGCTCGATGGTTGGTCGATGGAAAACATCCGCTCACGGCACGGGTGACCGTGAATCGTTATTGGCAACTGCTGTTTGGCCGTGGTCTGGTCAACACACCCGAGGACTTTGGGTCACAGGGAGATTTGCCGACGCACCCTGAACTGCTGGATTGGTTAGCGTGGGAATTCATGGATGGCGGCTGGGACATCAAAGCCATCTTGAAAACGATGGTCACCAGTGACACCTACCGTCGCAGTTCCCAGGTCACCCAAGTGCATCGAAGCCAGGATCCCGACAACCGTCTATACGCGCGAGCCCCGCGAAATCGATTGCCCGGCAACGTGCTGCGCGACCAGGCGTTACAAGTCTCTGGATTGTTGGTAGAAACGATCGGCGGCCCGAGTGTGTACCCCTACCAGCCCGCTGGGCTGTGGAAAGAGGCGAGCAACTTTACGTACAAAGTTGGTAAAGGCGACGACCTTTATCGCCGCAGTCTGTACACGTATTGGAAGCGGACGCTCTCGCCGCCCACGATGGCGCTGTTGGACACCGCGGATCGCGAGTGGTGTTCGGTCAAACCGCGTCAGACAAACACGCCGCTGCAATCGTTGACCCTGCTGAATGACGTGACCTTTGCCGAAGCGGCACGAAAATTTGGTGAGTTGATGCTGCAAAACGGAAGCAACGATGACGAGCGGATCACGTACGCATTTCAGCGTTTGTTATGCCGCGACCCGTCGGCGGCCGAGACGAGTTTGCTAAAGGATGCGCTGGACACTTATCGTGACGAATTTTCGCGGTCGGCCGAACAAACCAAGGCGGTTTTGTCGATCGGACAGTCCGAATCGCTGGAAAAATATTCGGCTGTGGATCGGGCGGCGATGACGGTGCTGGCCAACGTACTACTGAACTTGGAAGAGGCGACAACTCGTGACTGAAAAATCGACGAACCATTCGAAACTCTTGACGAGTTCCGCTACGCCAGAAATGGTGCCGAAGGTCCTCAACCGCCGCGACTTGTTGGCGTCCGCTTCGGCAACCCTCGGCGGTGCGGCCGCCGCGTCGCTATTGGACCCGAACTCGACGTTTGCCGCCGCGGTGGGCCAGCGAGGGCTGCATTTCACGCCCCGCGCCAAACGCGTCATCTATTTGTTTCAATCCGGTGGGCCGCCGCAGCACGACATGCTGGATTACAAGCCGTATTTGAACAAGGTACATGGCGAAGAAACGCCTGCGTCGGTGTTCGGTGGGCAACGGTTGACCGGCATGACCGCAGGTCAATCCTCGTTTCCGGTGGCCCGATCCACTTTTGATTTTAAACAGCATGGCGACAGCGGTGCCTGGGTCAGCGACGTATTACCGCACACCGCAAAGATTGTCGACGATCTGTGCATCATCAAATCGATGCATACCGAAGCGATCAACCATGACCCCGCGATCACGTTCCTGCAAACCGGTTTTCAAATCGCTGGACGCCCCAGTATTGGGTCGTGGATGAGCTACGGTCTGGGCAACGAAAACGAGAACTTGCCCGCCTTCGTCGCAATGCTTTCCGGCAGCGGTGGGCAACCGCTGTACGATCGTTTGTGGGGCAGCGGCTTTCTGCCGTCGGTGCACCAAGGCGTGCGATTCCGCAGCGGCAAGTCGCCCGTGTTGTATTTGAACAACCCGCCTGGATTCAGTCCAAAGCTGCGACGGGACACCTTGGATCGACTGTCCCAGCTGAACCAATTTCGTGCCGACGAGGTGGGCGACCCCGAGATCGTCTCGCGGATTGCACAATACGAGATGGCGTATCGCATGCAAACCTCGGTGCCGGAATTGACCGACGTCTCGGATGAACCCAACAGCACCTTTGAACTGTACGGCGAAGACGCACGCAAACCGGGCACCTATGCGCACAACGCGTTGATCGCACGAAGGCTTAGCGAGCGTGGAGTGCGATTTGTGCAGCTGTTCCATCGCGGCTGGGACACCCACGGCGGATTGCCGAAACAGTTGAAGGCCCGCTGTAAAGAAACCGACCAAGCGACGGCCGCCTTGATCACCGATCTGAAGAATCGCGGGATGCTGGACGAGACCTTGGTGGTGTGGGGCGGCGAATTTGGCCGGACGGTCTATTGCCAAGGCAATTTGCAACCTGCCAACTACGGCCGCGATCATCATCCCCGCTGCTTCACGATGTGGATGGCCGGCGGCGGGATCAAGCCCGGCATCACGTATGGAGCGACAGATGAGTACGGATACAACATCGTCGAAAACCCGCTCAGCGTTCACGATTTGCACGCCACGATTTTGCATCAATTAGGCGTCGATCACGAAAAGTTGACGTTCAAATTCCAAGGCCGGCACTACCGATTGACCGACGTGCATGGCAATGTCGTCCAGTCGCTGCTTCGTTAGCCGGGCATTTCGTTGCCGAACGTCATTCGCACACGTTCCTGGCTCCCCTCTCCGTGGATCGAAAGTCTAGACGACATCCGCTACGCAAAAAAATAGACAAACCCTAGAGTAAAAACTCTTCATCGCGTTGCGTTTTGGCGTTAGTCACGGTTCCCGAGTTCGACCAGGGTTCCGCCACCTCTCCACCAACTTCGTTGGGGGAGAGGTCGAACGGAGCCTTCAGCGACGTTCGGGTGAGGGGGCGACCGAGCAAGTCGTTGCCAACGATATTGGCGCGTCCACCTGAATTGCTCGCCGGTTGCGCGGTCCCCCCTCACCCGAGCAATGCCTTGAGGGCGTGCTCGACCTCTCCCCCGACGTCGTCTGGGGCGAGGTGACGACCTAATTCGTCGCAATTAAACCCAACCCTTCACCGTGAACGGTTACCTTTCTCTTTCGAACTTTAATCATACAAGATGCAACAAATCATTGCTTCTGGCCGCCCAACGTGACTGCACATCGGTTTATAATCAAACTTCTTGTCACATTGAATTTCGCCTGCTGCTGAAATCTAATCCTCCCAAACGAAACACGAGAAGTCACCATGAGTGCCGACACCACCCCGCAAGCGATTGCGGACATGAAGCAAGAGCAGCTGCCGGTTCCGCAGCACAAGCTTCATGGCTGGACGCACTTCGTCGGTTTGTATGCGGGCGAGCATGTGGCGGCGACCGAGTTTGTGATCGGGGCGACGTTTGTTGCCCTGGGTGCGACGACGATGGACATCCTAGTTGGGCTGCTGGTCGGCAATATCTTGGCGATCCTCAGTTGGACGCTGATCACGGCGCCGATCGCGGTCCAAACTCGGCTCAGTCTGTACACGTATCTGCACAAGATCGCTGGCGACTCGATGACCGACCTCTACAACTGGGCCAACGTCCTGATCTTTACGGTCATCTCGGCGGCGATGATCACGGTTTCGTGTACCGCCGTGCGGCTGCTATTTAACATCCCGGCTCAGCTGCAATGGTATCCCACCAGTGCATTATTCGTGATGGTGGTGCTTTCGGTCGGCATGATCGTCGTGTTCGTCGCGATGTATGGATTTAGCGCCGTGGCCGAATTCTCGGGGCTGTGTGGACCCTGGTTGGTTGTGATGTTCGTCAGTGGCGCTCTGGTCTTGTTCCCCGCACTGGCGGAATCGGTGCTTGGCCGCACGACGCTAAATGGGTTCGGAGATTTCATCACAATCGGCGACCATTCGATCTGGACCGGAAAGAACAGCGCCGGAGAACCAGGCATCGGGCTATTAGAGGTGATCGGTTTCGCCTGGGCAGCCAACACGATCACGCACTTTGGTTTGATCGACATGGCGCTGCTGCGATACGCCAAGCGATCGATCTACGGGCTGTGTACCAGTGCGGGGATGTTATTCGGGCACTATGTCGCCTGGATTTGCGCGGGCATCATGGGAGCCGGAACCGCGGTACTACTCAAATCGACGATCATCGAACTTGACCCCGGCGATGTCGCCTATCGCGCGTTGGGACTTTCCGGTTACGTGATTGTGATCATTGCGGGCTGGACTACCGCGAACGCGAATCTGTACCGAGCCGGGTTGGCGGCCCAGGCCATCTTTTACAACCATTCTCGCAGAGGGGTCACGTTTACGGTCGGCTGTGTAACCGTCGTGGTTGCATGTTTCCCGTTCGTGTTCGGTCAAATGCTTCCGCTGCTGACCTACGCCGGGCTACTGGTCGTTCCGGTGGGCGGAATCGTGTTTGCCGAACATGTCGTTTTTCCTCGGATCGGTTTCACCCGCTACTGGGTCACCTACCGCAAACTGAATCACAGCACGCCGGCGGTCGCATCATGGGCAGCCGGGTTGGTGTTTGGATTCGGACTGAATGCGATGCAAGTGATGTCGTTCTATTATCTGTTCCTGCCCACTTGGCTATTCACCATCATCCTCTACACGTTTCTGGCCAAACTGTATGGCGCCGCCGAAAAGTATCCGGCCGAACAAGAGGCTGATCGGAAGATGAATGAAGCGATCAAAGAGTTTCAAATCCAGCAGGCGATCGAGGAAGGCGAGCCGGTGAAGGACCATTCGACGTTCTCCAAGGTGCTGCACGTCTTCTCGCGAAGCAGCCTGGGATTGACCGTCGTGCTGGCACTGATGGTGATGTTCTGGAGTCCCGATCTGGAGACTTACGAGCAGAACCGCGACATCTTTTACACCTGGGCGTTTGTGTTCACGATCACCTACTTTGTCTTTGCCTATTGGGTACTGCATCGGCGAAAAGCACTGAATCCGCAACACGATGATTGAGGAAAACGAAGGGCTAAAGAGGACTCGTAGCGGAAGTCGTCAAGACTTTCGTTGCTGACTGAGCCGCGGGCCGTAAGTCACCGGGTATCGCGCCAGACCCGGCCGCTCACGCGTCGCGGCTCACAAATCAACGCAGCAACGCCGACGAATTCCACGACGCATCGATTGATCCAAACGTCGCTAACCAACAAACCACTGAAGACAACCCACTGAAAACGAGCGAAACAATCCCATGAACACCCCGATTCCGCTAAGCCAGGAAAACCTGCCGCAGATCTCCGACGCGATCGCACGCCCCGAGTATGACCGCAGCCAAATCAAGACCGGCATTGTGCATATCGGCGTCGGCGGGTTTCATCGATCACACGAGGCCTACTACACCGATGCCTTGATGAACTCGGGCGATTTTTCGCAGTGGGGAATCTGTGGTGTCGGACTGCGTGAGCCCGATCGCAAGATCGCGACCATATTAGAACAGCAAGACTATCTGTACACGTTGATCGTCCGGCATCCTGGCGGCAAGATCGAAAACCGGGTAATCGGTTCGCTCGTTGATTTCATGATGGGAATCGACGATCCGCAAGCCGTGATCGACCGGATGGCCAACCCCGACACCAAGATCGTCTCGCTGACGATCACCGAAGGAGGCTATAACGTCGACCCCGATAGTGGTGAATTTGACATGTCTAACCCCGAAGCGCAGCACGACTTGCAAAATCCACAACAGCCCAAACTGGCGTTTGGCTATTTGACGGCGGCGCTACGACAGCGACGCGACAATGGCATTCCCGCCTTCACCGTCCAGTCGTGTGACAACATCCAGCACAACGGCAACCTGACTCGCAAAATGGTGTTGGGATTTGCTCGTCAACAGGACCCAGAGCTGGCACAGTGGATCGAGCGTGAGGTTTGTTTCCCCAACGCGATGGTCGACCGCATCACGCCGGTCACGACGGCGGCGGATATGAGTTATCTCGAACAGGAAATGGGGCTACAGGACCAATGGCCGGTGACCTGCGAACCGTTTTGCCAATGGGTGATCGAAGACGATTTCTGCGATGGCCGTCCCGCCTGGGAAAACGTCGGAGCCCAGTTCGTTCCCGATGTCACGCCCTACGAAAAGATGAAGATCAGGCTGCTCAACGCCGGACACTCGGTGTTGGGGATCCTGGGGTCAATCTATGGTCATCAAACGATTGATGAATGTGTCTCGGACGAACTGTTTGCGACGTACCTGCGTCAATTCATGGACATCGAGGCTACACCGGTACTGGATGCCGTCGAAGGCATCGACTTGGACGCCTATAAAGACACGCTGATCGAGCGATTTGGAAACCCCAATATCAAAGACAAACTGTCGCGAATCTGTTTAGAAAGCTCCAGCAAACTGCCCGTCTTTCTGATCCCCACGATCAGCGAGAACCTCGAGCGAGGCGGCAGCATCCAGTATGCAGCACTGGTGATTGCGACGTGGTGTTGGTACAGCGACCAAGAGGTGAATCAATACAACAAGGAACTCGAGATCATCGACGGCAAGCGAGCGGAACTACATCAAGCGGCCGCCGCCACACGCGACGACCCATTGTCGTTTTTGCGGCTGACGTCGGTGTTCGGTGACCTGGCAAAGAACGAGCGGTTCGCGAAGGTCTACACCGAGATGATCAACAAGATCTACGAAAACCCCGACGTCTCGCTCCAGATGCGAAAGATTGTAAAGAGCCACTAGCAAGTCCATCGCTCACCCAAGTCTTAAACTTAATCCCGTCGCCAACAGCCTCGTTAAAGAAGAAAAAACCGGGGAAAATGACGATTAATAATCGATCCGAAACCGTAGCGGAAGTCGTCAAGACTTTCGACGAGCATCGACGTGGTCCAAGACGATCTGGGCCCGTTCCCGGCCTTGTCTTTACCCACGCTTCCAGTCGCGATAGCGACGACAGCACCTAGCTGCGGGCGTCCGCCCGCGGAAGCGTCTACGTGACGCTTTAACGCAGCCCCAACGGGGCGGTCCTAGGTCAGCCCAGGGTGAAGCCCTGGGTATTTGTTTCCGAAATGGGGCCGGTAGCCCCAACGGGGCGGCCCTAAACCCGTGGTTGACGAGGGCCGCCCCGTTGGGCAACGCTGTGAAGCATTTTTCATAACCCGAATGCGTAAGCGAGGGACTCTTGAACCAGCGCCGGTCCCTTGCTTACGCATTCGGGTTGTGATGACCTGGCAAAACACGACTCAGAAATGCTTCACAACGTTTCCCATTGGGGCTTTGTGTTTGCAAACGGTTCCGTTGCCCCAGGGCGGCGCTGCGTTCTGCCCTGGGCTGACATAGGACCGCCCCTTTGGGGCTGAACCGTCACGCTCAAATCCATTCGCAACAAATCGCAAGTCCATAGACGCTCGAATAGGCAAATGGCATCGACAGCCTCCAAGCTGCCCGCTCTTCGAACGATCATTCCCCGCTGCAACCGCGTAAAACCCAGACTCAACCACTGGCAACCCAAGCTGAGCAATGCTTTTCTGGCAAAATGTGACGGCTTGGACAGATAGTGTCCAAGCCGCTCCCCCGCTAGCAATTGAGCAGCTATACTCCGGCACATGCGAATCTTGAATCGCATCGCGTTTTATCAGGCGAATCGGTGAGTCACGGGGGCGGGAAAGCGAGAATTTTGTGGAAAGCACGGGAACGCAGCGGATGCGTCATCCTCGATTACTGCGTTTGATCACGCTCGGGCGAGGAAACGAGACCATCGAAACGTTGGCGGAAACGCTTGGCGTCAGTGAGAAGACGATCCGCCGCGACCTTGCCGGTCTTCGCCAGCTCGGGATCACGATTGAGGAGCACCTCGGTCATAACGGCCGCAAAACCTACAGCCTGTCGCGTGATTCGATCGAGCAGGTGCGGTTCACGTACGACGAAGCATTTTCGTTGATGTTATGCCGGCCAGGCACGGGCGAATTCGATGGCACCCTGATCGGCGACGCCTCGAAGTCGGCGTTTGAAAAGATTCGCTTGGCACTTGGAGCCAACCAAGACGACTATTTCCAGCGGATCTCGCCGTGGCTGCATCGATCACCAGGGTACGGCGATTACGCCGAGCAGCGTGACGTGATCGACGCAATCACGTTGGGGGTAGAGGACTGTAAAGCGACGTTCATCGCCTACCGTTCGGCCCGCTCGACCGAGCCGGTCACGTACGACATTCACCCCTACGGCTTGGCCGAGCACAATGGCGCCTTGTACGTCGTCGGTCATTCCTGCCATCACGACGAGATCCGGACATGGAAGATCGACCGCATGGAGACCGCCGAGGTCACCGAGTTCCCCTTCATCCGTCCCGCTAACTTTAATCTTTCCGAACACTTTAAAGGCGCTTTTGCAGTCATCGTAGGCAGCGAACCGGTGACGGTCCGAATCCGATTTCGCGGCAGTGCAGCACGTTATGCGGTCGAACGCAAGATCAACACCAGCCAAACGGCGACGCCAGGCCCCGGCGGCAGCGTCGACATCACTGTCACGCTGACCAGCACGATCGAGATCAAGAGCTACATCCTCAGTTTCGGCAGCAGCGCGGAAGTCATTGAACCTGAGTCACTGCGAACAGAAGTCGCCGAGGAGTTTCAACAAGCGATCGCCAATTACACCAGAGAATCACTATCCCCGCTCGACAACACTGTTAGTAAGAGAGAATGAACGATGCTCGGAATCGCATTTAACGAACATCTTCCAGGTCGATCGTCAATCGCTTACAGATTGCCTAGGCACAACGCTGCAATGTCACCAGAGTCGGATTCGGCGCGACGTCGTTTTCCAACCGTGGGAGAGCCGATTTTTGATTGTTAGTCCATTTTTCCAGCTCATTTGAAGCTCGCGAGCCAGCTTCAGCGTGGTCATTAGTCAACGGCAAGCAAATCCTCCGCCCGCAGCCACTGCGTCACGCCAGAACCTGCAGCCATGTTTTCGCGTTTCGTGCAAGCTATTCCTTCCGTACCAACTCGAATCCCACCCGACACTCCGCAGTCATTGTCAAAATTCAAGTCGTAGAGGACCAAACTTGGTTTCTGGTCCGTTTTTTGGCCTGTTAAAAGCAGCGTACTGTTACCGCATTACCCAAACCGCAAGAGAGCAAAACAGTGAGTGCAAGTTCAGCACGCCAACTAGGGGACGAAGCCCACCAATATCTGTTTTGGAACAAGGTTTGTCGAATGCTTGCCAACGGAAAAATTGCGTCTGTTGGTTACGAAACAGATGAATTCAAGGCTTTCGACGATGTCGGCATCAAATACACGGAACCCCACCCGGATGGACGTGGCGGCGTCTATGACGAACTGCACGTCCAGGCTAAGTTCTCAGTGGGCAGTGAAAAACAGATAAGTGGCGCGGCACTAACAGACCCTCGCCTAATCAATGCGAGCAAGATTTCATTAATCAATCGACTTCGCGATGCGGTTGACTCAACCCGCCAAGCTGGACGGCGTTGCCTTTTTGAACTGTGGGCTCCATGGCAAATCGATCCCGGTGACGTGCTAGCCAAAATGCACCGACGCGATCATGGCACGCTAGACATGGACAAACTTTTTGCAGGTAAGACGGCCGGAAGTGAATCGGGAAAGCTGCGGAAGATTTGGGCTGAACACCTGGGCATCGACATGGATGATCGAGCAGAATTCGATCGTATCTTTGGTAGTCTTCGGCTCACTCAAGATATGCGGTCGTTTGCCAATATTAGAGAGGAGCTGTCATCCATTATGCCGCTTGCTGGTTTAAAACCGGTCGAGTTGACGTGCGTTTCCGACGTGTACTGCACCTTGATCCAACGGCTTAGCCGTGATGGGTTGCAATGGTTCAGCCCAAACGACATCGAATCGAGATGCAAAGCCGAGGGCCTGTGGATTGGGAAACCGGACTTACAAACCCAAGCAACACAGCTGGGAATTCGCAGCTTCTCAAGATTCGCAGAATCGCTGGAAGACAGAGTCGATGAGCTACTCTGTCTTCAGGAGTTCTTTGATGACCGACACATCACTGACGTTAGTTACTGGCATGCTGATGTTTTACCGCGACTGCAGGAATTCTTATCGACGCATTTGAACCCTGGTCAATTGTCACGGTTGCATCTCCCAGTCGTCGGCTCCGTCGCGTTCACGGCAGGCTATCTCGCCGAACCGAAACTTGGTGCAAAGATCGAGATCGTCCAACCGGGGTCCCTCGGCGAAGTGACTTGGTCAGCTTCAAGCGATGAATCAGCTTCGGTTGAATGGCTGGTAGACGAGCAAGACTTGAACATGTCAGCCGACGCAATTGTGGTTGCAATCAGCATCTCGCACGATGTGCAACGGGATGTGTCTAAGTTCGCAAACGAAAGAATCAGTGACGCCCGCACCATACTCGACGTTCGACTAGATCAAGTTGGGCAGACTGCGATTCGCAATGGACAACACGCGTTTGATGCAGCGAACCAACTGTCCACTCTAATTAAAGCAAAACAGGCTCAACTTGGTTGTGTACGAGCCCACTTGTTTTGGGCCGCACCAAATTCATTTGCGTTCTTACTTGGTCAGGCATCTCGGACGCTAGGGCCTGTTTCTCTTTACGAGTTCGATTTTTGCGGCACCGGGGGGTACACGCCCTGTTTTACATTGACCTCTAACTTTCGTTTGAACTAAACACAGGAGTTTTGACCATGGAACTGCCTTCCTATTTCACAGACTTTCTTTCCGCCATTCGCCCAACCAACACGCAGCGGAAGAAGATGCAAGAGCGGCACAAAGAGTTGCGTGATCGTCTGCTTTCGGATGAAAAACTCGGGCCGTTAATCGTGTCGACCTTTATTCAAGGCAGCTATCGTCGATTCACCGCAAACCGACCGCCCAATGGCAGCCGCTGCGATGTGGATGTTATAGCGGTGACCAAGATGCACGAAGACGATTATACCCCTGAGCGGGCGCTCGAAACATTCCGGCCCTTCTTGGTTAAGCACTACAAGGGGAAGTATCAACGACAGGGGCGATCATGGGGAATCAATGTCGATGACGACATTTCGCTGGACCTCGTTCCCACCTCCGCCCCATCCGAAGCAGAGAAGCAGGCGATGGAGAACGCGAAAATCTTTGAATGGGACTTTCCCGATATTCCTGACCTTGGTAACGCACTGACTTACAACAGTCTTATTCTTGAAGGAACTGGCTACCAGTTTGATCTTTTCACCAAAGCCGCGAGTGTTCCGGAATGGAAGGAGCAGCCGTTGCGTATTCCTGATCGTGACGCCAATTCTTGGGATGACACGCATCCATTGGAGCAGATTCGCTGGACCTGGGAGAAGAGCAAGTTGACTAACGGACACTTCGTTAATGTTGCGAAGGCCATCAAGCGTTGGCGGCAGATAATGCAACCAACGCCGAAGTATCCGAGGAGCTATCCACTTGAGCATATGATTGGTGATTGCTGCCCCAACGGAA
Source organism: Novipirellula rosea (assembly GCF_039541335.1). Taxonomy (NCBI): domain Bacteria; kingdom Pseudomonadati; phylum Planctomycetota; class Planctomycetia; order Pirellulales; family Pirellulaceae; genus Novipirellula; species Novipirellula rosea. The sequence goes on from NZ_BAABGA010000006.1 coordinate 211,162, forward strand.
TTCATTACGTTGCTGTCGGCGTAACAGAAGCGTTTGAAGAAATGGAGCGACGGTATCGTCCCTATGTCACGGCGGGGAACAAACCGCAAATCTGGGATCGAGGAGTGGTAGGGCACGATGTGCTTGAACGCATTTCTTTTGAAGACTTTTCGGCCTTTCTAAACCTTGTGAAGGACGCCGCCGATCTCTCGCGAAAATCGCTTGATGCTGACACGGTCAATGAAAGCGCAAATCTCTGGCGGGACTTGTTCGGTGATGAATTCCCTAAACCTCCGGACAATGGCGGTGGATCGTCGAAGGGAGACGGTGGGGGCTACACGCCTCGCGTCAAAAACACGACGATTAACGAAGGACGTTTCGCGTGAATAACGCTCGCCCAGTTTTAACGGAAGGACTTCGGTATGGTCGGCGGCTCGTAGAATCGCTCGATCATGCTGAGTTTAAACAGGACCTGGAATGGGATGAGCGACTGGGCTGGCGGATCGGCGTAGCGTTAACTATTGATTCCAGTAACGCGGACTTGGTGCCAAACAAAACCAATTGGTTTATCTATCTAGATCAAACGTATCCCTATGGCACGATAGCGTTCTACCCTGCGGTTGATGGTGGACTGACAGGAACTTTTGCTCACCAGAACTACAATGGCTTGGTCATTGGAGACAGACGTAGCGGTGACATTTGCATCAAGGCGCCGCAGTTCGTGTTCAATCGCGACGCTTTTGATGCTGATCCCATCGGACACAAAAATCGCTTGGCATGGTACATCGATCAGGCAATCGTATGGCTGAACGCGGCAAGCCAAGGAAAGCTCCTGGATGCGGGTGACTACTTCGAGCTGCCTGTTTTTTATTCTCCTCAGATGACAAACCACACTATAGTAACCAATGAAAACGCTGACTCCTTCAAATCCTGGCAGTCCGCAACGCAAAAGCACGGAGTTGCGGAGTTGGTGGCGGTTGGCCCGAATGCCGCGTCGACGTTCGCAGTACGGCGATTCTTTGATGCCAAGTCAAACGTTATTTTGGATTGCGAATGGGGAGTCGATATTTCCCATTCCGGGCGAACCATCCATCCAGCAATTTGGACGCTGGCGGATTTCCTGCCAGTAATAGAGCCATATCAAGTTCCCACGACGTGGAGCGATATGAGGCGGGCGTTCCTAGCCCATGGTGACAACATTGACGCAAGACTGCGTGATTGCTTTCGCATAGTGCGCGATGGATACCAACGATTTATGCTTGTTGGAATTCCGGTCAGTGAACGAATCGGAGAAGCCTCTTCCCAAATTCACTGGCAACCGTTGATCCTGCCTGCAGTTTCGTTCGGAACAAAGTATGCCCAAGGATTCCGGCCTAATGATGAAGGGTACTGGCGCCGCGATAAACGCGACGTGGTTGGAGACCAAGCAACGATTAATTGGCAAACAGGCGAAAACTGGAATAAGAAGGAATCGACCATCAGGGGACAACTCGATAACAAGTTGAGTGATAAACGAATCGCGGTCATCGGAGCTGGCGCCGTGGGGTCTGTACTGTCTGAGCTACTGTGCCGTTCGGGAGCTTGTAAACTTACAATCATGGACTATGACGACCTGGAGCAGGGTAATCTTTGCCGCCACCTGCTGGATATGCGCGACCTCGGAAAGAACAAGGCAGTTGCGATGGCTACTCGACTGAACAATGGGCACCCACATTCCGAATGCATCGGGATTGACGCGAGATTTCCAAAGCATTCTGAGCACCAGAAATTCAAACTCCAAGAGGCTAGTCTAATCATCGATTGCACAGGAGACGATCAGGTAACTCGTGATCTGGCCTCATTTGCCTGGATAGATGAAAAGCAGATCGTGTCACTTTCCCTTGGCTATGCCGCCAAAAGGTTATATTTCTACGCAAACCCATCTAGTAAATTTGATCCAAACGAATTTTGCATAAAGGTAACTCCGTTTCTTGAGCAGGATGCAAGTGAGCACGACGGCCAATTGATACATCAGGGTATCGGGTGCTGGCATGCGGCTTTTCCAGCGCGAATCGATGATGTTTGGACGTTAACATCAGCCGCGATTAAGTTGTTGGAATCATGGTTCAGTGGTGTGTCCGACAGCAGTTTCGCTGTGCTGGAGCAAGTCATTGATGAGAGTGGGTTCTCTGGTATCATCCGTCGTGGAGCTGCTTAGTGCTATTCCCGTATGAGCATTGGTCCGACTGCAGACGGTTCGGCGTGCGGATTCCTGAGATTCAGCAGGTTGAACTTGTTTCGTTTTGTCGCAAAGCAGGACACGTCGAGACAGGCGGTATTCTGTTGGGTAAATACATCGAAGCAGATTCGTGTGCGTTAGTCACAAGCGTTACAGGGCCTCCACCGGATTCGAGACGAACCAAATTCACGTTTCAACGTGGCGTGAAAGGCCTGCAGCGATTGCTGGATCGATTGTGGAACAAGAACGAGGCATACTACCTTGGTGAGTGGCATTTCCATCCGGCACCAGTGCCAAACGGAAGCCCGCAAGATTATCGGCAAATGCAGCGTATTGCCGCTAGTCAAGACTACGGCTGCCCGGAACCCCTGCTAGTTATTGTTTCACTTTTAGATAACACGACCGAATTTCGTTTGACTGCTTCCGTCCACAGGTCAAAACTGCAGCCGATCACACTTTCGTGAGACGTCGAATCGGCAAGGTAAGAGAATTCAATTTGGACTAGCATGGCCTGAATTTGCTTAACGCCGCACTGCCCCAACAAGAATAGGTCGGGTCAGGCCAAGAAAAGGTGTCAGCACTGAGAATGGCATGGGCGTAAACCTAAGCTGCTGCGACGAAACGGTTTCGGTTCGGATTGCCGTGGCAAGACATCAGTTTGTAGTTCTTCTGTCCTCGCTTGAATTCATTTTTTTCTTGGCTACCACGGCGCTTGCCAACCTCCAACTAAGAAAAGTGGCGTGGGGGTTGACCAAGTTAGGGGGGGGTTGAGTTTCGGACGAGATACGGGGACGTTGGTACAACTGCCATAGAAGCCCCCGCGACAAGATCCCGGAACATAGCCCCGCGGAACTTTTTCGGAATCAGGCGTTGTGTGTGGTGCTCAGGCGAAGTTGCGGTACAACTTGCCGTACACCGCGTTATCGCCACTGACAACGATTTAGTGGTCGGCACGGGAGAACGAAATCCCGAGGTGATCTGGACACGAAAAACCATTCCAGACGGGCGCCACGTCATACATCTCTGGCCAAACACAAAATGCAATTCCTCACACAGGCGAAGCCTTACTCACACACTTTGCTGCCGCCCCTACCGGGGGCTAACGGTTGCTTGGTGGATTCCGTTCCCACGGCTCACGTCGTGGTCTATGTGCTGCCGTCCCTGCCGGGACTCTTCAAATTGGGCTTCGCCCTGGACTCGCGTTTGGAGCGGTTGTTTTTCGATGCGATTGGCGATGATCGTTGATTTTCACCATCTTCTTGTCTTTATCTTCCTGTCCGCTCTCTTCACAGGGTGTGGTGAGGAAGCGAGGTTGTCGCAGCGTTGGCGGTAGCCCATCGTGGCATCTGTTGAACAATTGCAAAAGTTCGCTGTCGCCCCTACCGGGGCTAATGGCTTCTTCGGTGGAATGCGTTCCCACGGCTTACGCCATGGGCTTCATGCTGTCGTCCCTACCGGGACTGAGCGATCTCGGCTTTCCATGCTGACGCGGTGGGACGTTGCGGTTTTGGTGCCAGAGGCACCTTCTGGGATAGCCTTGGACTTCAGTCCAAGGTATCGGCGCCTCAGTACGCATCAAGTCGCGGAGTGACGTTTTGTCACGAACAATCGAAACACAAATCGTCCCGCTGGGACGCGGTTGATGTGGATGAACAATCCTCGGACTGAAAGCCCGAGGCTATCGGAAATAGTCGCTCCGCGACAGTCGCGTGGAATGCGTTCCTGTGTTTCATTGTTGTCTGCGAACGAATCGTTGCCGAACAGACGCTCGACGATGTTGCGGGAATGGATCGGGAGCGAATGATTTGCTTTGGGTGATGGGCCGGGAATGATTGCCCGCGAATAAAGGGGAAGCGGGGTCATTTGAACGTGCCTGCCATTGCGTCAATCTGCGGTCTCCTATTTTGACGGGATTGCTGTCGTTCCTGAGGAGCCCCCATTTCCGATATTTTTCACCTCCCATTTTTTAACCCATTTTATTTTCTAACCTTCTCGTCCGATGCCCCAGATCTCTACCACCGACACCGTCAGTCTGGTGTAGATCATGCGTCTTTCAACACCGGCTAACCAGGATGGAGAAGAGGTTAAAAAATGGAGGGTTAGAAAATGAAAGAAGACAAAAGTTCGCTGTCGTCCCTGTCGGGACGCTTCCATTCGGCTCTGGGATTTGGAATGCATCGCACCGATTTGCCTTTCACGCTAAACTGGTGCCATGAATCCGACAGAACCCAATCGTCCGCTCCCGCAACCCAACAATCCCCTTCACGGGGTCACGCTCGAGTCGATGCTGAACTATCTGGTTTCGGAGTATGGCTGGGAGGAACTCGGACAGCGAATCAGGATTCGCTGCTTCTCCGACAATCCAAGCATCAAGAGTAGTTTGAAATTCCTGCGAAAGACCGATTGGGCCCGAACCAAAGTGGAAGGACTCTACTTGCACTCGATCCGTTACGATGATCGACATCACAACCAACGTTCCGACCAGGACGAAAGTCCACGTGTCACCCCCAGCGTCTGGGATCAAGCACGCCGAAAATAGATTGATCAAGCGATCTTCAAATCCGATCACGCAAAACAATCTCGATAGAGACGACCGCATGACCTCTACCCTGTGTCTGAAACAACGCGGCCTGTTTCGTTTTGCGATCCGCTGTGGGATCGCAGTCATCCTGTTCGCGTCGTCGGTCACGGCGATCTGCGCTGCGGACCAGCGACTGGTGGTATCGATTTCGGACTTGCATCAACTGGGTGTCGTGAACGTCGATGACGACGGGCAGCTCGAGGTGGTGTCACGGACAAAGATTCAAGGGAAACCAGGCTCATCCTGTTTCGATTCAACCGCTCGCAACCTTTACGTCAGTTCGGCGAACCCGAACGCCGTCACTGTGTTCCGCGTGCAAAACGAAATGCTGCAGCCGCTGCAAAGTGTCTCGGTTCCTGCCAAGCCCTCCTATTTAACGATCGATCCCTCAGGTCGATTTTTATTGGCGTCTTACTTCACGACCGGCCAAGTATCGGTGCACCGGATTGTGGGGGAGGGACGGTTGTCAAACGAACCGGTTCAGTTGTTGTCGGTGGACGAGCGGGCTCACGGAGTCGCGGTGGAGCCCAGTGGCAAGTTTGTGTTTGTGCCCCACACACGGCCAAACGTGATTAGCCAATTTCGACTCGACTCACACAGCGGCAGGTTGTCGCCCAATACGCCGGCGAAGCTGCGGCGTGCTGAAAACACCGGCCCGCGACACCTGTGGTTTCATCCCCACGCTCGCTTCGTTTACGGCAGCGACGAACAAGCGTCCCGGATTTCGATGTACGTCATGGACACGGAAACCGGGACGCTCTCGCATCAGCAATCGGTGTCCAGTTTACCGGAGGGATATAAGGGCAAAGCGACGACATCGCACGTCGAAGTGCATCCCTCGGGAAAGTTTGCCTACATCGCCAATCGCGTACACAACAGCGTGGCGGTGTTTGACATCGACCAGGCCACGGGATTGCTAACATTACGACAACACATCGACACCGAGTCGATGCCGCGATCGTTTGCGGTCTCGCCCGATGGGCGTACTCTGGTCGCGGCCGGCCAGCGATCGGGGAATTTGGTCAGCTACAAAATTGCCGATGACGGCCAATTGACGAAGGCGGCGACCGTGGCGGCCGGTGCATTGCCTTGGTGGGTCACGTTCGCCCCTCAATCGACCGCCGCGGATCCCGTCGTCGAAACCGCGACCGTCGATCCGGTCGTTCGCAACCGCAGGCTATCGCTGGGCCAAGGCACGATAGCGGGTGAAGTCAGCGATGTGTCGGCGTTATTGCAGACACGGCTCACCCAGGGAACGGAACTTGATGAAACAGGGGACCTGCCGGGAGCAGCGGGCGTGGTCTGCTTTCAGTGGTCCGAGCACCAAGGTTTTGACGATGCAAAGCGGACTCGGTTTCAAACCGCAACACCGGAGCGTGATTTCATCGTGCGAGCAGAATTAGACGGACTGCGGCCCGGCACACGGTACTATTACCGGGCCGTATACGGAGCAACGGAATCCGAGACAAGCATGGGACCGACCTGCTCGTTCCGCACGCTGCAAGGAGCGGCGGGTTCGCGTCCGGTGAAATTCATTGTCGGCAGTTGCATGAACTACATCAAATTCATGCATGGGCGCGCCGGTAACGCAGGCGGTCCACTGACCGCAACCGCCGAAGACAAACGACTGGGCTTTCCCGCCTTCGCATCGATGCAGTCATTGCAGCCTGAGTTTTTTGTTGGCACGGGTGATATCGTTTATTACGACAATCCGTTTCGGGTCGCCAAGACGGTCGAAGAATTGCGACGTTGTTGGCACGAGCAATTTCGCTTTCCACGGATGATCGACTTTTTCCAGAACGTACCGGCGTATTGGTCCAAGGACGATCACGACTTTCGTTACAACGATTCGGATAACGAATCGGCAAAATTGCCACTGCCCCAGACCGGCATCAATCTGTTTCACGAGCAGCTTCCTATCGCCCCGGTCGATGCTGATCAGCCGCGAACCTATCGCACGCTACGGGTCAATCGTGATGTTCAGATTTGGTTGACCGAAGGCCGCGATTTCCGTTCACCCAATGATGCCGAAGATGGGCCGAACAAAACGATGTGGGGTGACGAGCAGCGTGCGTGGCTGAAGTCGACATTGCAAGCGAGCGACGCCAAGTGGAAATTGATCATCAGCCCCACGCCGATGGTCGGTCCCGACGACGCCTACAAAAAAGACAACCACGCGTCGTTAAGTGGTTTTCGCCACGAAGCGGACGCCTTCTTTGACTGGGTCAAACAGAATCAGATCGCACAATTGTTTTTGATCTGTGGTGATCGTCATTGGCAATACCACAGCATTCATCCGTCGGGGGTCAACGAATTTGCTTGCGGTGCTCTGAATGACGAGAACGCTCGAATGGGCGTCTCACCCGGTGCCGACTATGGCACCGATCCCAAAGGTGTGATCGATCAGCCCTACACTTCACCGGAGCCGAGTGGCGGTTTTCTGCAAGTGGAAGTCGGTGAGACGCTGGAGGTCCGCTTCTTTGACGACCAAGCCCGCCAGCTGTACCACGCCCGCTTTCCCGCAGCCGTCGGGCGCTGAAGGGTCAATGACGAGAGCTCGGTGAAACCGAAATGAGAGACCGTCTTGAAACGTGAATTTTTTTAGGACCGCGGTTAATCATTGACTGCTGGTTCTCTGACGCGGTGGCGGATCTGCATCCTCGTCGTTCATTGCTGTGATGATAATGTTTCTCGGGCCAACGATGGCTTCCTTTTCTTCAGACATCCCTTTTCTTCAGACATGGCGACAACCGTGGCAAATAGCAAATCTGTAATCGTGACCGGCGGATCCGGAGGAATTGGATCCGCCATTTGCTGCAACCTTGCTAACGCGGGCTGGAATACCGTGGTGCACTACCACAGCGACCACGATGCCGCAGTAAAAATCGTCGATGAGATCAACGCCGCCGGAGGCCGTGCGATCACCGCGAAATGCAACCTCAGTGATGAGAACGAAGTCGCGGGACTATTTGATACCGCGATTGCCGAGTTTGGTGAAATCGACGGCATCGTTGCTTGTGCGGGGATCGGCGGCAGCGGACCGGTTGTGGAATCGACCCTCGACGACTTCCAAAAACTGCTCGGCGTCAACGTGGTAGGAGCCTACCTGACCATTCGTGAAGCTGCACGTCGGATCGAGGATGGAGGTCGAATTGTATTCGTTTCCTCACAACTCGCTGAACGACCACGTGAAGGGACCGGACTGTACTCGGCAACCAAAGCGGCCATCGACGCCATGGTTGTTTCAATGTCGCGAGAATTAGGTGCGCGAAACATCACGATCAATAGCGTTCGCCCCGGTGCGACCGAGCCAGGAATGTTTGCCGACAGCAACCAAGAGCGTAAAGAGTATTTTCGCAATCTGTCTCCGTTCAAACGACTTGGCCATCCCGACGACATCGCGGGTGTCGTTGGATTCTTACTCAGTGACGATGCGAGATGGATAACCGGTCAACACCTGCGGGTCGATGGCGGCGCGTCCAACTGATTGCGACGTGTCAATCGCGACGCTGCGGCACGATTTGACGCCCGGTCTTGGAACCATCCTTGATGGTTGCGAAGTAACGTAGCCTAGGCTTCCAGCCTGGGAATCACAGCAAACCCAGGCTGGAAGCCTAGGCTACGTTAAGTTCAAAACTGACACGGCGGGCACAAACATTGCTAATTTTTCATTTTGTCGGTAGAGGATGCGGGTTTGCCGGGTTTTAGATCACACTTACCCGTTCTCGCCGTCTTTCTGGATCCGATGATGAATCGTTTTTTGCTATTCGCAGCTACGTTTTTAATGATTTGCCACTGTGGTGGTGCATTGACGCTCGCTCAACAGCCCAGAAACCAAGGGGCTGGCGGCCAGGGAAATGCTGGTCAGGGGCGGTCGCGGCAACCGATCGTGCTCAGCGAAGGTCAACTGCCAGATACCGATGCCTTCACCGCCGACGGCAAACCGATCAAAGTCCGCGATCTGGTCAAGGGTAAGTACACGGTGCTGAAGACGGGATGTTTGACATGTCCTGAATTCTTGCGGGCGTATGCCGAACTCGAAGCCACCGCGAAGGACTACGCGGACAAAGACGTTCAGTTCTATTACGTCTTCCAAAGCCTTCGCCACCCCGAGCGTGAAGGCTACGTCCAGGCCCAAAATATGAGCGAGCGTTTCCTGCAACTCGCCGAAGCCAAGAAGAAACTCGGTACACAGGTTCCTTGGATCGCCGACACGATCGATGATTCATTTCGTGTTGCGATGAAGACGAATTCCAACTCCGTGTTCGTCATCTCGCCCGATTCGGAAATCGTCTACGCGGCCGACCGGATGAACGGAGATGGTCTGCGACAAGCGCTAACAAAACTGGTGGGACCAGTCGAAAACCCCACCTCGGTTCGTGATCTGAACCTGCCGCAATTGGCTCGCTTTCAACCCACCAACATTGACAGCGATATTCGGGTCCAACGGCCCGACGGTTTGGTGATCCTGGTGATCACGCCGACCAAACCGGAAGAGACGTATTTCGTTAAACTTCGTGCCGAAGCCGAGCCGCAACTGTTGGAAACGGGCAAAGGTCGATTGTTCCTTGGTTTTTATCCCGACCCGATCCATGATGCTCATTGGAACAACTTGACGCCAGGAATGAAGTACGTGCTCGAATTGCCTGACGGGGTTAAGGCCGATCCGGCGACCGCGGTGGCGAATAAGGGGCCGGGCGACAGCGACACGCAACCGCGACAGTTTTGGGTTAATATTGAGGGTGACAAAACGCTTGATGACATTAAGCTGTCCTTGCACTACTACGCGTGCTCGCCGGGCATGTGTGAAGCCATGACTCACGAATACACGATTGCCTTCACGGCCGAAGACAAAAACTCTCGCACGTTCAGTTTCAATCGAGGCCAAGGAGCAGCGGGGGGCGGAATGCGACCAGGCGGGGCAGGCGGACGGCCAGGCAGTGGACGACCGGGCATGAGTGGACGGGCTGGCAGTGGACGACTAGGTGCCGGTGGATCCGCAGGACCGCGTGGTCAACAAGGCCGCAATCGTCCGCAACCCACAAGCAACGAATGACGCTTTGATCGCGGAGCGATCAGCGACGATCACCACCCAACTATTGAACCGAGATGAAGCAGCCCATCCTCGCCGTCCTGTTGCTGATCACGGCGATGTCTGATGGTTTCTGCAGCGGACAAGAAAGAATCTTCGTCTCAAGCGATCGGCTGATTCTGGGGACCGAGACGAACCGTTCCGCCTCGGTGCGAAACGCGGACGTCGACGGCGATGGCGACGTTGACTTGATCGTCGCCAATGGGCGTCATTGGCCTCAGCAAAATTTTGTGTTCGTCAATCAAGGCCGCAGTCGATTCAATGTCATGCGGCCTTTGGGGGACGATCGATCAACCAGTTACGCTTGCGAGCCAGCCGACTTTGACGGAGACGGTGATATCGATATCGCCGTCGGCAACGATAACGCACCGTGCATGATCATGCTGAATGATGGCAACAGAGTGTTCACGGCGGGATCTGAATTCGGTAGCCCCTCGAGCGTCCGTAGTCTTGCGGTCGCCGACATCGATGGCGATGGCGACATCGACATTCTTGTCACGTGTCGCGGCCGACCAAACCGTATCCATCTGAACGATGGTTCCGCGAACTTTCCTGTCTCTTTCGAATTTGGCAGCTCGGATGATTCAACAATCGATGTCGCGGTCGCGGACGTCAACGAGGATGGTCGTCTCGACTTGTTGCTCGCCAACCGCGATGGGCAACCCAACACAATCTTGATCTCTGAAGGCTCGCGTGGCTTTCGCAAACCTCAGGTCTTCGGTCCAAAGAATCTTTCTAGCCGAGCCATCGCGACGGCCGACTTCAACGCCGATGGTCACATCGACTGGGTCGTCGGCAACGTGGACGCAGCGAATACGGTCTTCTTCGGTGACGGCAACGGCGGCGTGCTAACCCAAACCTCCATCGGCCGAGATGACGGAAAAACGTACTGCGTCGCGGTGGCTGATTTCAATAACGATAGTCTGCCGGATATTGTCGTCGGTAACGTCGGACAACCCCATGCGGTTTATTTCAATGCAAACTCAGGGACGACGTTCGCTGAAACACGGTTCGGAACTGCCGACACGGCAACGTACGGACTGTGTACCGGCGACTTCGACGGAGACGGGTTCGCCGATGTTGCGGTCGCCAACTCCGATGGTTTGAATCGAGTGTTCCTCAATCGAATAAAAAAGAATCAATGAGCAAAATGATCACTCCCGTGGCAGCGGTTCTGTTGGCTGCATGCTTGTTCACATCCGCCTCGGCCGAAGTCACTAGCGATTGGCCAGGCTTCCGGGGTCCGGGCGGGCGAGGTATCGCCACCGATCAAGTGACCGCGAAATCGTGGGATGCGACGAACGAAAACGACACAGCGATCCTCTGGAAAACCGACGTCCCTGGACTCGGTCACGCCAGCCCCACGATCATCGGCGACAAGATATTTCTTGCCACTGCGGTTCCAGCTAGTGGCGATGCACCGCTGAACGTCGGTCGCAATGGCAATACCGACGCAGCCGACGACAACGGCGAGCAAACGTGGTGGGTGCTGTGTTACGACAAAGCAACAGGCAAGGAACTTTGGCGTAAGACTGCCCGCAAAGGGGAACCCAAGGCGACTCGCCATGCCAAGGCGACTCATGCCAACACGACGATCGCTGCGGATGCCGACCATGTTGTCGCCTTCTTTGGTTCCGAAGGTCTGTATTGTTACGACCACGACGGCAACCTGCTGTGGCAACGTGACTTGGGAGTCATCAACGTCAGCAAGTACGGAATTGGTTGGGGCTACGCCAGCTCGCCGGCGATTCACGGCGACCGCATCGTCCTGGTCTGCGATGACCCCACAGATCCTTACGTGGTGACGCTGCGTCTATCGGACGGTGAAGAGATTTGGCGAAAGTCGCGTCTGGATGATTGCGAGCGAAGCTGGGGAACGGCGCTGATTCACACCGACGATGACGTCACGCAAGTCGTAGTCAATGGTTGGCCTTGGATTGTTTCCTATGACCTGGAAACCGGCGACGAGGTGTGGCGGATCGAAGGAGGCGGTGACAATCCGATTCCGACTCCGTTTGTTCACGACGATCGCATTTATATTACCAATGCTCATGGGGGTCCGTCACCGATCTATGCGATTGCAACGGACGCCAAAGGAAATTTGACAGAATCCGAATCGGCTGCTGAGCAAAGCGTGGTTTGGCAAGTCGATCGGGGCGGCTGCTATATGTCGACGCCGGTGGTGTGGGGCGACTATCTGTATCTGGGAAATACCAATGGCGTCCTTCGCTGTTTTCACGCCGAGACCGGCGAAAAGATCTACGAGGAACGGCTTGGCAGCGGTGCTTCGATCACGGCGTCGCTGGTCGCCGCCGACGACAAAATCTACTGTCCTTCCGAAAATGGCAAGATGTATGTGGTCCAGGCAGGTCCCGAGTTCAAAATTCTGGCCGAAAATGAAATGGAGCACCCTTGTTTCGCTACGCCTGCGATCTCCGAAGGAATTCTCTACATTCGCACGACCAAGACGCTCATCGCGATCCAACCGGTACCGGAATCATCCACCGAGACGGTATCGCAAACGCGACCGAACATCTTGTTCATCGCGGTCGATGACTTGCGTCCGTCGATGGGATGTTACGGTGACCCCGTCGCGATCACGCCGAACATGGATCGCTTGGCGGCTCGAGGGGTACAGTTCGATCGTGCTTACTGCCAAGTTGCGGTGTGCAATCCGTCGCGAGCCAGTTTGATGACTGGCCTGCGTCCCGACAACTTGGGCGTGTGGACGTTGCCGATTCACTTTCGCGAAGCCAAGCCCGACGCGGTCACGATGCCTCAGTGGTTTCGCAAGTTCGGTTACACCGCCGTCAGCCATGGAAAGATCTATCACAATCCCACTCCCGATCCACAGTCTTGGAGCGAGCCCATTCGCAAGTTGCGATCGCTCCCGAATCCGTATCCCGACGGCACTCGCGAGCAAGTGCAAGCGGCGATGAAGGAATTGCCTGCGAGGGATTGGCGAAAGAACAACCTGCGAAACCCAAGCACGGCGGCACCCGATTTGGATGACACCGAAGTCCTGGACGGTGCGAGAACCGAGATGGCGATCGAAGACTTGCGTCGACTGGGCCAGCAATCCGAACCGTTCTTCCTGGCGATGGGATACATCCGGCCCCACTTGGCCTGGGTCGCGCCGAAAAAGTATTGGGACATGCACGATCCAGCCAAATTGCCAGTGCTGGAGGATCAACAGGTGATCCCGAACACGCCGGGCTACGCGCCAAGCAACAACAGCGAATTGTCGCACTATGTTGATCTAATCGACATGCCCAGACCGTGGGACGACCGAGAATTGCCGCTTGAAAAGCGACGTCATCTGGTTCATGCCTACTACGCCTGCGTCAGTTACGTGGATGCACAAATCGGTCGGCTGCTCGATACACTCGAGGAGGAAAGCCTCGCTGAGAACACGATCGTGGTCTTGTGGAGCGACCATGGGTGGAAGTTCGGCGAGAACCGTGGCTGGGGAAAGATGACCAATTACGAAATCGATGCACGCGTCCCGCTGCTGATCGCTGCACCAGGGATGAAGACTGCGGGTCAAAAGACTGATCAATTGGCTGAGTTACTGGACCTGTTTCCAACACTCTGCGAACTCGCAGGAATCGACACTCCCGACTTTGTCGATGGACGCAGTCTAGTCCCCATTTTGAAAGACCCTCAAACCAAGGTGCACGACACGGCGATGAGCCAGTACTACCGAAATTTCGAAGGGCATCAGTACATGGGCTATTCGATGCGAACCAACGATTATCGCTTTATCGAATGGCGAGACTTCGAGACGGGCGAGGTGACGGATCGCGAACTCTACGATCATCGAACCAGCGACATCGAAAGTGAAAACATCGTTGCGTCGGCATCCGCTGATCTAGTCAACCAATTAACCAAGCAATTGGTCCAGTCGCATCCAAGAAAGCCATTGCGAATGACACCCGCGGTTCATTCGAATCCGAATCCAGGACGCTGGAGTGCGGAATTGAGTTTCACCAACAAGACCGAAACGGAATTGATGGTCTACCCCATCACATCGTCGGGGCGACGAGGCCGAGCGACGCGAATCAAGCCATCCCAAGACGCACGCTTCAATGCTCGCCTGGGTGGCGTCTTCGTTGTCGAGAGCGAGGACGGTCACGTTTACGAAATCCACTCACCGTCGTTCCCACCACGACCGATTGTGATCGAGTAAGGAAATCGCTTCCTGTCGTAGCGGAATTCGTCAACAGCTTGTTGATTTTGTGAGCCGTGACGCGTGAGCGGCCGGGTCCCACGCATTACACCCAAACTGCGTTTCGGCGAGGCGACACTCACAAGTCACCTCTCCCGAGCGAAGCACGGGAGAGGTCGGACGGGCCCTCAAGGCCTCGTCCGGGTGAGGGCCGACCGCGCAACCTTGAAGCATGGTTCGATTGAGATTGCTCGGACGGCCCTCACCCGAGCATTCGCTGAAGGCTCTGCTCGACCTCTCCCAAACGCAGTTTGGGAGAGGTGACAGTCAACGCGTTGCTCCTACGGGGTTCCAACACAGTACAGCGACTGGTTGCTGCGGAGATACAGCTTGCCATCGCTTACGGCGGGCGAAGCGTTGAAGTCGGTTTCATCGCCAGCAAACTTGTTTAGCGAGATCGGTTTGAAATCGTCGTTCGGTGCGTAAACAATCGTGCCGCTGCGGCGAGTCACCACGTAAATGTTCTTGCCAATCAACACCGGCGACGCGTAAACAGGTCGACCACTTTCTAGATCGTCGACTCGTGATTTGTAGATAACTTCCCCGTCTTTGGCCGACGTGCAGTAGGCGATCCCTCGATCATCGATCCAGTAGAAACGTCCGTCCTGCAGTAGCGGTGTGGCAACATAGGAACTGGAGCGATTCGTCCATTGAACATGCGAGTCGGTGACGTCGTCCTTGCCACCAAGTTTAACAGCGATGCTGCCCGAAGCTCGATAGCCGCCAAAACTGTAGACCGTGTCACCATCGACAATCACCGATGGCGTGACGTTGCCAGTCATCGGCGACTCACAACACCACCGCAGCTTTCCCGTCCGAGGATTCATCGACCAAATCTCGCCCGGAACACTGATCACCAACTCCGGTTCACTGTCGGGCTGCGTGATGATACGCGGAGTGCCGTACGTCAGTTCCAACATGTCGGCATCTTGTCGCCAGATCTCTTTGCCGGTCGCTTTGTCTAACGCGATGATCGCTCGCGACTCTTCGGCAGCGTTCACAATGACGCTATTTTCAAACAGCACAAGACTCGCGGCGGATCCCCATTGGCGGTTGCTCGATCCCTTGCCAACATCGAAGCTCCAGTTCTTTTTGCCATCCAGACTAATCGAATGAACGCCTCCTTTGCCGAGGAAAACGTAAACGTTTTCGCCGTCGGTGACCGGGGTGTTACTGGCGTACCCATGTTCGGTGATGTAGCCCTGGTATCGGTCTTCGCGGTAATCGATCGGAAAGTCGACTGCCCATTTCTGCTGGCCATTTGTTTTGTCGAAACTGATGACTTGACGTTTCGCTTCCGCCCCGCTGACGTAACACGTTATAATCACTTGGTCGTCAACGATGATCGGACTCGATGACCCGGATCCGGGAAGATCGACTTTCCAAAGCAGGTTCTCTGTTTCGCTCCAGGTCGTTGGCACCGTATCGGCCGAGCGGGCTTGTCCGCCAGGCCCCAGGAACTCGGGCCAAGCCGCATTGCCAACGCTCGCGGTCAGGACCCATGTAACGACGGTAAGAAGAAAGCAGATTTGCATGGCAACAGCCTGGGCTAGTGGTCTTTTGACGCGAAGAGATCGAAAATGGAGGCGGATCGAGTTCAATTAAATGGATGAGAATCAAGAGGGACCCAGCAAACAGGGTGACCGTGATTTTCACGATCCGGGGACAACTCGCTGGTTCGACTACGTTAATATGCGTAAGATCTGTCAGTAGCGCCCCCTGATACCGGAAAATTTTTCGAGAAAGCTTCCACCAACCACTGAGAAACCAATGATAAGACATCACCGATGGATTGCCGCTTCCGCGGTCTTGCTGATGGGCATCTGTGTCGTCGTTTATTCACAGCGTCCGGGCGGTCGGCCTGGTCGCGCCCCCGTGGTCGACGAGCCGTTCGTCGGTATCGTCACGTCCGAAGGCATCCAACGCGACCTGTTTTCGATCAAGTCCACTGGCGTGTCCACCGCGCCGGTTCGCGAGGCGGCCGACGCATTCTTGGCCGGATTGAATGACGATCAACGCAAACGGACAGTCTTTCCCGTGGACGATACCGAGTGGCGTCAGTGGGACAACCGGCACCGGTCGCCACGCCAGGGTGTTGGCTTTGATGAAATGTCCGAAGCGCAGCGAAAGCTGGCTTTTGAAATGATCGGCCAAAGTCTGAGTGCCAAGGGGCTCAAGAAAACCAAAGACATCATGAAACTCAACGGCACGCTCGCTGAACTTGCCAACAACTTTGACGAATATGGCGAGTGGCTGTACTGGGTCACGATCATGGGCGAACCTTCCAAGACCGAACCGTGGGGTTGGCAACTCGATGGACATCACCTCGTCATCAACTACTTTGTGTTGGGCGACCAAGTCGTGATGAGCCCCGTCTTCATGGGCTCGGAACCGATCGAAGCCAAGGGCGGAAAGTTCAAAGGCACGATCGTCATGCAAGACGAACAGAACAAGGGACTTGCGCTGATGCAAAGCTTGACGGACGAGCAGCGGTCCAAGGCGATCGTGATGCAGAACAAGGATGGCAACAATAATCTAACCGAAGCGTACAAGGACAACGTCGTCCTTGATTACGCCGGCATCGCTGGATCGGAACTCAGCGACGAGCAGAAGAAGGGTCTACTTAACTTGATCGAAGAATATGTCGGCAACATGCGTCCAGATCACGCAAAGGTTCGTATGTCGGAGGTCCAAGAGCACCTCGACGAAACCTACTTTGCCTGGATTGGCGGAACGACCGACCAGAGCGTTTATTACTATCGAGTCCATAGCCCGGTGATCTTGATCGAATTCGACCATCAGCGCCGGGTCGCCCCGTTTCGTACCGCCGAGCCGACACGCGACCACATTCACACGGTGATCCGCACGCCCAACGGAAACGACTATGGCAAAGACCTGCTACGTCAACACTACCACGACCACGACCACTCGCACCCACACTCTCATTGATGGATGACGGCACCCGAAGCTATACGAGTGCGTCCGGCTCAGGCCAGAGGCCGATACACCCGCTGCCGTGGCCATAAGGCCACGGCACGTAATGAATTGAGCGGTAAAGGCCAACGGCCGATACAGGGAAACAGCAACCAAAAACTCGGCTTCAAATTTCAGGTGCACCTGCCTGTTTCACCGCGTGTGTTCAGCCGAATGTGGTAACGCGAAGGTGGATGGACACCATGGAAGGCTCCGCACCCACGAACATGAAGGCGCCGCAACACGATTTGAGTCATCCAAGGCAAACAGCTTGACTCACCCGATGACATCAAGTCAAATTTCACTACACCACCCGACTGAGCGGTGGTAAAGAGAATTGTTCGTCAGGTCAGAAATATGGGATTTGCCGTCGCATACCAAACAACAGAACAAATCTCGCCTGCGTTACAACGAGAGATGATCCACGCGGCGAAAGACTTGTCCAGTGGCCGCACTTGGCTCAGCTGCGAACCTCCCTACTTGATGAACGAGAATGGAACGCTTGTCGGTGCCAGTAAGCCTAACTTCTCTCCTCATCCCGACGACGTTGCTTCCGCCAAATCGGAGGGTCTTCCCGACGGAACGCTAAGCGACACACTTGAAATATTGTGCGAACTATCGCGACGTTTTGATGTTGACTGGGAGATATCACACGATCATTCCGCCGGACCGCTGGGATACATTCGCAATGGCGTTTGCGACGACGACGTCACGACACAGTGCGACGCATTAACCGACCTTGCTGATGAACTCGGTGCAGAAGGTTTTGACTTAGACGACCTCTAATGCGAGAAGCAGTCGAACCTAGATATCGAGATAGAGGGACCGGATTGCTCCGGCGCTCATGCCACACAACAAACGCATCCGGGTCCGCTCAACAACGATCAGACGGGACGGGACGCCGCAAAAATTCGAGCAGTTGCGGACGAACTGATGGAATCACGTGCACCAGACCGCGGATAACTGAGAGTCAAACATTCCCGATTGTCTTTGTTTAATTTTTCTGTCGCCCCCATCTTTCTGTCCTCACTTGCGGCGCGAACGAAGTCAGTAAGCGAAGGCCACAATTGCGGATAGCGGGTGTGCGATCTGTGACGCGATCTTAGCGAGTCTCAAGGGGAGAGGACTCTGCTGAACGGTAGGCAAAAAAATGTGGGACAGAAAGATAAGACGATGGTGGATATCCGTGACCCAAGCACCCGCGTTCGTCGCTCCCATTTTTTAACCTTTCTTCGCCTGCCAAGTGCGAGAAATTGGTGTTGAGTGAAGCGGCATTGCACTTGGGCTCAAACATTTTCCTGCCCCCTCCATCTTCCTGCCCAACCTTGGGTTGCATGGAGTGACGTGTGTCATCGCTTTGCAGCGTTGCAGCGACTGCGGGACAAGTTGAAACGGTGAGCTCGGATCACCGTAAGATCGACCGTTCAGTTTCCCTGCTTTTAATCTTTCTGTCGCACCCATCTTTCTGTCGTCACATTCGGTGTAGAAAAATGGAAACTTGACAGTTAACGGTATGCGTCGCGTGTAGCGTCTCCCACGAATGCCGGTCGGTTGTTGGCATGCTGACGGGTTTACAGGAAAATGTGGGACAGAAAGATAACACGGTGGTGGCAATCCGTGACCGGAGCTCCAGCGTTCGTCACTTCCCCATTTTTTAACCTTCCATCTTTTAACCTTTCTTCACCTACCACATGCGAGCCATTGGTGTTGAGTGAAGCGGCATTGCACTTGGGCTCAAACATTTTCCTGCCCCCCTCCATCTTCCTGCCCAACCTTGGGTTGCATGGAGTGACGTCTGCAATCGATTTGCAACGTTGCAGCGACTGCGGGACAAGCTGAAACGGTGAGCTCGGATCACCGTAAGATCGACCGTTCAGTTCACTTGCTTTTAATCTTTCTGTCGCACCCATCTTTCTGTCGTCACATCCGGTGCAGGGAAATGGAAACTTGACAGTTAACGGTATGCGTCGCGTGTAGCGTCTCCCACGAATGCCGGTCGGTCGTTGGCATGCTGACGGGTTTACAGGAAAATGTGGGACAGGAAGATAAGACGCGGATGGGTATTCGTGACCGGAGCGTTCAACCGGTAACAGGAATTTGTCAGGCTTAGATTTTGAGGTAATGGATCTTGCTGCAGATTCTTCCCGACTCGTGAAACGAGGAGCTTTAGCAAGCTCCACTACATTTGAAACACCAATGATCTCTGCCTACCTGCTTTCGCCATCAAGTCCAGTGGATGGCACGCGTCTTTGCGGATGATCCGTTGCTATGGACGGCCGCATCATGGACTCGATAGGGCTTCGATGATCTGCTGCGTCTGGACGACGAACGGATGATCGCGGTCGGCGGGGGCGATCGCGTCGATGTCTGCGGCGGCGTTTGCGATCGCTTCGCCAGCCGCGTCCTGGTTGCCTTGCAAATTGTGAACTTCGGCAAGCGACCGATACAATAATGCTCGCCAGCACCGATGGGAAAAGTTCTCGGCTGCCGCGTTGACCAATGTCGACTGCATCGTCAACGCCTTCTGCAGCTGATGATTTGCTTCGTCGAAGTCTTTCTCGGTTCGCGAAATGTTGGACAGTTTGTGGCGAATGTGGACTTCCGAAACCACAAAGATCGGTGTGTTGGGAAACTGTTGTTGCAAGGTTTGTAGCTCGGCAAGAGCTTCACCGAGCCGCGTTGCTGCTTCGGATCGCTGCAGCCTTGTTTGGACGTCGCGTCGCAAGTTCACCGCTGCCAAGGCTTCGACCAACGTGTATCGCACCGTGGTATCGCTGGGCGAAACATCCAGTTGTTGCCGCAGAATTTCAATGGCACTCTCAAATCTCGCACGTTTTGCAGCGGGTCGTTTTTCGATACGAGACTGCGCCAGCCGAACTCGGGCACGCAGCGTTACGACCTGACTTGCATTGGTGTTGGATTGGTGGAGTGTTTCCAATAGTTCGTCCGCCGACCGCAAGTGCAGCCTTCGCTGGTGCGGCAGTTTGTTGGCCTGGGACTCAATTCGTCTTCGCTGCGGTGGTGGATCGCCGAGACTCACGTGAGCACGCGCGAGTTGCAGCATCGCTTCGGTGTTGCTCTTGGCAAGATCACCCGCTGCGGACAAGGCTGATTGGTAGGCTTGTTCGGACTCATCGAACCGGAGCTCCACCGCAAAAACATCACCAAGTTCATTCTGCAATCGAGCCATTAAGGATCGGCTCTGCTCATTCGATAAACCTGCGGTCGCGCCGCGGGTCCGGAGCACATCGATGCCATGCTGAAGCGACTCGATCGCGTCGGACGTTTGACCGAGTTGCCGCTGGATCAAAGCGAGCCGGATCGTGGCGCGGATCATTTGCTCGACGATGTCAGGCCGGGTTGGCGATTGCTGGGAGAGTCGTTCGTAGAGCGGCTGGATGCTTTGCAGAACCTCTGCCGTATGCGGCGATGGATTTAGCGAGTACGTGGTCGCGGCGGTTTCGTCGAGACCGACATCGCTAATGCTAGACGCCGGCACCGAAACCATGTCGACAACCCCGTCAAGCGATTGAAGTGCGAGGTCAACCGTTTGCTCGGATTGTCGTAGTGCGGCGCTGGTCCGCTGGTTCGCCTCGGACGTCATCCACCAACCGCCGGTCGACGCCAGCGTCGCGAGTACGAGTGAAGCGGCGGCGATCGTCGTAGCTGTCGCCATCTTCGGGTTTCGCCGACACCAGCGAAACAATCGTGCGGCAGCGGAAGTGCGACGTGCTTGAATTGGTTCGTCGGCCAGATAGCGATCTAAATCATCTCGCAGCTCCGCCGCCGTTTGATAACGATGCGCCGGCTCGAGACTGATCGCTTTGCTGATGATGGTTTTCAGGTCAAGCGGAATGTCGCTGCGCAAGCTGCTGAGAGGCTTGATGCGATGCTGGAGAACCGATTCCATCAACGGGTGCGGGTCGGATTCAGTGAAGGCGGGAACGCCGGCGACCATTTCATAAAGCGTCAAACCGAGTGCATAGATATCACAACGCGCGTCGGATTGGCTGCGGAATCGTTCCGGTGCCATGTATCGCGGACTGCCACTGAGCGCGCGAGTCATAGTGGGATCATCGCGTGTGTTTCGAGCGAGTCCGAAATCGGTGACTTGTGCGGCACCGTTTTCGTCGATCAAGACGTTGGCAGGTTTGATGTCCCGATGCAAGACTCCGTTTGCGTGGGAATAGGCCAATGCGTCCGCGATCTGCCGACCGACTTGCGCGGTCTCTCGAAAGCCGAACGTCTTGGTTCCACTCGCGGTGATCCGTTTGTCGATTGATTCGCCTCGAACCAATTGCATCACCAAGTAATGCGTGCCATCGTTTTCCCCGGTTCCAAAGATGGGCACGATGTTGGAGTGATGCATGGCGGCCGCAGTCTTGGCCTCGTGCTGAAACCGCGCCAGTGCCTCGTCATCGAGCAAGCTTTGCTTGGGCAACACCTTGATGGCAACCATCCGCGTCAGCGACTCTTGCATCGCCTCGTATACGATCCCCATACCACCGCGACCGATCTCGCGAACGAGCCGGAAGTCACCGAGCTGCTCGATCAATCGGCCCGCCAGCGTTGCGCTACCGTCTTGCTCGGCTTGCTCGTCCACTTTGACCTTTTCGACCGACAACGCGAGCGGAAAGACGCGGCGAATCGGATCGCTCAATTCCGGATGGCGAATCGCGTACTCTTCGATCGTGGGGCGATCACCGCTGCGATATCGGGCAATAAAATCGCTGGCCAGCACATCGACGATGGCATAGATGTCGGTGTTGTCGTCGCAGTCATCAGGATCGGCGATTTCGGAATGGATCATACGAGCATCAGTTTCCGCCGCCGCGGCGACCTTGCGTGGGACGGTTTTTCATTTCGAGGTTTTCGGATCCGGGTTGAAGTTTGTTGCGGCGAAACTGCGACGCAAGCACCAAACGTTCACTGTGGTCCAGCGTACCATTTTTGTCTGCATCGGCGATCGCAAATGCGTCGTGCATGTGCTCGGGCAGTTCCGATAGGCTGAGCAATCCGTCGGAGTTGACATCGAACGCCAGGACTTGGTTTGCAAATGCGGTGTCACTTTGAGCGGGATCACCGCCGCGTCCGCCGCCGCCACCCTCTGGTTCTCCCTGCCCACGACCACCAGGACCTTGTTGTCCGGGACCACCTTGGCGTCCACCAGGTCCGCCCGCGCCACCTCTCTCGCCACCACGCTGGCCAGCGGGACCGCCTGGGCCACCAGGACCGCTTGGCCGCAATTCTTCGGCGGTCAAACGTCCATCCCGATTTTGGTCTAGCTTACGCAATGCGACTGCGGCGGCATCAATTTCGGCAGCCGACAATTCGCCGTCGTTATCAGTATCGAAAATCCGCAACAGTGGCGGCGTCTGCTGAGCCCCGCCTTGTGGTCCTCGCATGCCTCCGCCCGATTGTCCCCCACGACCGCCGCCACCTTGTCGTCCGCCGGGCGGTTGAGCATGCACAAGCGAATTACCGAGGAACAAAACCATCGCGCAGGAGACGGAAAGCAGTGCAAATCGTTTCATCATTGGGTCCGGGGAAGTGGAGTATTGCGAGCGGGATAATACAAAGAACCCCACGATGCCGGAATTTCTACAGGTAATCTGCACTGCTTTCTTCATTTTGCGGGGCCGAAACTCTTGGCGGGTTTGTTGATTTAATCCAAATGCAAATCGCAACGGTGAGCCGTGGGCCGTAAGGCACCGGGTGGCGTGTGGGACCCGGCCGCTGACGCGTCGCGGCTCACTAAATCAACAACCCGTTGGCGAGTTTCGCTACCGAAAGTTGTGACGGAAAACCGAGCAGCCATCACATCCGTTCCAGCACGTTTCTGAGACGTTCCAGCGCTCGGACGTAGCGGATGCTGGCTGCCTTGGGGGAAATTCCCAGCTCGATTGCGACCTCTTGATTAGTCAGTTCTTCGAAGTGGCGGAGCGCGACCACTTCGCGGTCGATCTCGTTCATCGTCTCGAGCGAATTTCTCACTTCCGCAATCAATTCCTTTTTCACCGCCGCTTGACTGGGCGAGGTCAAATGGGCGACGAATCGCTGCGAAAGGCACGCGGATGTTTTCCCCCAGTCGCTCCCGAAACTCGCCTCCGACTCTCGCAATGTCGATCTGGATTCGGTGGCGAGATGACGACGATGGACGCGGCTGAGTGTCTGCTGAGCGACGAGCCGTAGCCACAAGAAAAACGACGGAAAATCACCGCTGAGGAAATGCGAAAGCCTCTTTTCCGCATCCAAGTAAACTTCTTGAACCACGTCGTCGGCGTCGACGCGAGCACGAACCTGGTCGTTCAAGCGAAAGTGAATGATTTGCCACAGACGCTCGCGATGGAGCGCAAACGCATCGGAAAATTGCGTCACTTCTCCACGTCGCAACGACTGCTCTAAATCTTCAATCACAAAATCTCAACAAAGCTAGTAGATTGGCCGGGATAAACGGGTATTAGATGATCGCGGCAGGAAAACTCCTACATCTCTCAACAGCGAAAAACCAATGGCACTTCCAATTCTAACCCCGCCCCGACGAAAAGCGACCGTTGGAAAACGGCTCGGCCTTGGTCATTACCTACTCGTTGCGTTCGTTGGCTTCGTGATCGCTTGCCAGTCGTCCGCCGTAATGGCTCAGCACAATGTCATCGTCCTGTTGGCGGATGATCTGGGTTGGGGTGATGTGGGCTTTCATGGGGGCACGGCCGAGACCCCGAACATCGACCAATTGGCGGCCGAAGGCGTTCAGTTGGATCGCTTTTACGCCTATCCAGCATGCAGCCCCGCGCGGGCCGCGATGCTGACCGGCCGTTTCCCGCACCGCTACGGAATCAGGGGGCCGGTCCGTGATCGCGACGCGGGTCTGCCCGTCGACGAACGACTCATCACTGCGGATTTCAAAGCCGCCGGCTACCAAACCAGCTTGATTGGCAAATGGCATTTAGGTGGTTCCAACCAACCCGGTGCTCATCCGAACCAGCGTGGGTTTGATCATTTCTACGGATTCATGGATGCCTCGGTCGACTATTTCCAGCACACCACGGGTCGAGGGATACTCGATTGGCAACGCAACGGGAAAACGGTCAACGAGCAAGGCTACGCCACCGATCTGCTTTCGGAAGAAGCTGCCCAGCAGATCCGATCACGCGATAAACGCAAACCGTTTTGCATGGTCGTCTCGTTCAGCGCCCCGCACAATCCATTCCAAGCACCTGAGCATCTGATCGCGAAATACCAAGGACGCTTGAATCAGCGTGACGCCACCTACGCAGCCATGATCGACTCGTTGGATCAAGGCGTCGGTCGCATTCTGAAATCGATCGACGACCAAAAGATTCGCGACGAAACGATTGTTGTTTTCGCGTCTGATAACGGAGCGGTTCGAGTCGGCACCAACGCGCCGTTTCGCGGGCAGAAACGAGAGGTCCTCGAAGGAGGCATCCATGTGCCGTGCATCATTCGCTTGCCCGGCGTGTTGAAGCCGGGAAGCCAAAGCAAGCAACCCTTTGCGATCCACGACCTGCTGCCGACGCTGGCTGCGGCAACCGGAGTGAATCTGCAAAGCCAAAAGCCGCTGGACGGAGTGAATCTGTGGGCGAACCTCAAAAACGGAACGCAAGTCGATCGCACCGTTGTCGTCGCTGAAAACGACCACGCGATCATTCGCGGCGATTGGAAACTCATCAAGCCCGCCAGCGGTGCGATTGAACTGTACAACCTTCGTTCCGATACCGCGGAATCCACGAATCTGGCCAGTCGTCAAGGGAAGATTGCCGCAGATTTGCTGGACCAATTGACACTGTTTCAACAGCATGTTCGCAACGATGAATCGGCGACGTTCAATGGCGAGTTGCTTGTCGCCGAGAATAACAACACGGAAACCAATGCCGCCATCACGCTGCCGCAAGAAGGTGAATTGCTCGCTCGTGCAGAACTGCGTGGTGATGCGGCCTATGGCGTGCTTGGCAATCGCCACGTCGAATCCAATGGATCGGGCGTGCGGCTGTTTTCCGCTGAAGACCGAAATGGCGATGGAATGATCGCGGGTGAAGCCACGCTGGAATCCTCGCAAGTCACAGCCGACCAACGTTGGTACCGTTTCTATATCTCGGGACTCGCACAAGATGATTTCCAAGTCGACCAAGACGACTTGTATTTGAAGGTCGAATTCCTGCAAAAAAACGGCGACTCGCTGGACTTGATCAAGGAACGCATTTACCCGCAAGTATTGCGTGAACGAAAAGATTTTCGAGACGAAGCTACCAACGAGAGTCTCGGTCACGCGACGTGGCGAACCTACGCGATGGATTTCCGCACTCCGTTCGCCGAAATCGATTCGCTCAAGCTCAGCGTTGGTTTTGCATCCGGCAAAGGCGAAGGCAAACGCACCGAGTTCTGGATCAATTCAATGAATCTCGAGCCGATTGACGCGCCGGCGAGCTACCGACCGGCCAAAGCGACGGCCGACGAATTTCCACAACCAGATCCAAAATCACTGGTGTCACTTGGTGGACGATGGTACTTCGATCCCAAAGGAGGCGATCGCACCGTGCCAAAGCAATTCGATTACACCAACGACGATCAACTGCTCTATAAAACGGATCAGTTCGTAGCCCCCTTTGCCGGCAACATGAGTTCATGGTTGCGAGCGGGCTACTTGGATTTCGATGGTAATGAAGTCACCAAGGACGTGTTCAAACCGTACGCGGTCATCATCAATGTCACGGACACTCACATCGTGATCCGCAGCCGCAACTTGCCCAATCACCCCACCGCGACGTTTCCTGATCGTTGGCGGATGCTCGACGGCAACCCGTCGTACATCAAAGAACAAGCCAACACGCACTACTTGCCACTTCAGCCCAAAGTCGATCCCAACGCATTTGCGATGGACGAAAAAAATTCAAACCAAGCACTGCCGATGGGACCAATCGGGGTGGCGACCAATGGGGTGATCTTCTTCAATCCGTTCGACCATATCTTTGAAACCGATGCGGTTTGGCGATTGGACCGTTGCTGTGGTCACCCCAGCCCGCAGCAGCAATATCACTATCACAAGTATCCGGTTTGCGTGAAAACGCCATGGAGCGATGAGGGGCACGGACACTCGACCGTCATCGGTTTTGCGTTCGACGGTTTCCCCGTCTACGGACCTTACGAAGCGGCAGGCGTGTTGGCCAAAGACGAACGAGCGAATCCGCTCAACGATTTCAACCTTCACGAAGATGCCGACCGCGGACCTCACTACCATGTCACTCCCGGACGTTATCCGCACATCATCGGCGGCTATTGGGGCGAGCTCGACCCGATGAACGGACGTCGACGAAACGCTACCCGCGGCTAGCGGCCAATGCCATCTACTTTAATAGCGGTGCAGCGCGAGCCGCCCGGTCAATATCGAACGTTTAACTCACCGCAACCGGGCGGCTCGCGCCGCTCCGCTATAGAAGGCCCCTGTCTCGTGCCAAAGTAGACGGCATCGAGCTTTCGCCGCGGGCTCGGCGATTCTCTTTTTGGAAGCGACCTCGAGGACGACCAACTTCGAACCTTGCGGGTTCGAAATCACATCGATTTTGCTAGCTGGCGAGCCGAATTGGCTTGGTTAATGTCGCAAAACATTAACCTAAGGTCGCAAATCATGATCCTATCAGCGACATAATGGATCATAATGCCCTCTTGGCGCCCGGTCTTTGCGATCCTCGCTTCGTCTCGGCCGTGTCGTCTCGCCACAGGACCCAAAGAGCCGATCCGGCAACCGAAACGCGAATATCCCTCCTGTAAATCCCTCCGTACGAAAATGAGCCCCAATATGAGACGTTTGAGCCCTTTGTTGTTGGGTGTGTTTTGTTCCGTCACTCTTTTCAATCTGAGCTGTACTGTGTTAGCACAAGAATCAAATCAAGTGACCAACGGATTTCGCGAAGACCTCTCGTTTCTGAAGCAGCACACCGACATCATCACGTTGACCAACGGCGAGGCCGCAGTCGCCGTGGCTCCGGCGTATCAGGGACGCGTGATGACCAGCACGGTCGATCGTGAAAATGGAGTCAGCTTTGGTTGGATCAACCGCAAGGTGATCGAGAAAGGATTGCTTTCGGAGAAGGAACGCAAAGGCAAACTCGAGGAACACATCTACATCTTCGGTGGCGAAGAACGATTTTGGCTCGGTCCCGAAGGAGGCCAATTTGCATTGTTCTTCAAACCGGGCAGCAAGTTCGAATTTTCGGATTGGAGGACTCCCGCAGCGATCGACACCGAACCGTTTGAACTCGTCCAACAATCGAGCACGACGGCCAAATTCAAACGAAATTGCAAACTGACCAACTTCAGCGGAACGCAATTCGTGATGGGGATCGAACGATCGGTACGTCTGCTCGATCAAGCCGCCATTGCCCAGGTTTTAGAAGCAGATTCGATCGACGAATCGATCAAGTATGTTGGCTACGAGACCGACAATCGGCTGACCAATCGAGGCGAAAACGCGTGGACGAAGCAGACCGGCATGCCGTCGATTTGGATCTTGGGGATGTACAATCCCTCGCCGAAAACAACGATCGTGATCCCTTTTAAACCCGGTGATGCCGCCGAACTTGGCCCCAAAGTCAATGACACCTACTTTGGCAAAGTGCCGCCAGAATACCTGCAAGTCGAAGAAGACGTTTTGTTCTTCAAGGGGGATGGCACGCGTCGCGGCAAGATCGGCATCACACCGGAGCGATCACTGGGAATCGCAGGCAGCTACGATGCCGAAGGACACGTTCTGACGATCGTCACCTACAACGTCCAAGACGCACCCAACGGTTTCGTCAATTCGATGTGGGAAATGCAGAAGGAACCGTTCATGGGTGACGTCATCAATGCCTACAACGATGGATCGCCCGCTCCCGGCGAACCACCGCTTGGGCCGTTCTACGAATTGGAAACCTCGTCCCCGGCGGCCGCGTTGAAGCCAGGCGAAACGATGACCCATGTGCAACAAACGTTGCATCTGCAAGGCAGCGAAGACGCGTTGGACCCGATTGCCCAACGACTGCTTGGCGTTCATTTGGATGAAATCCGAGTGACCCAGTAGTTAGCCATTCGCTGGAAAGAGACGCTCACTGCATTTCGCATCCGCCACGACCTGGAGCTCGCAAGTCATGAAAAACCAACGATTTCTGCCTTATTTCTCGAGTGCATCTGTGGTCAAGGCGAATGCATTGCGGTGGCGAACCTCATGGGTTTGGACCATTGCGATGCTCATTGTCGCATTTCATGGACTCACCGCGGCTCCGGCCATCGCTGAGAAACCGCATGCCGTTATCGTCGTCGGGACGCTGCACTATTCGCCGGAACTCAGCATGCCGCTGCTTGCTGAAGAGTTGGAGCGATTCGGATTCCGCACGACAGTGGTAATGGGCAAAGGCGATCCAGAAAAGAAACGCGACAATGTTCTGCCGGGTATCGAAGTGTTGGCCGATGCCGATTTGGCAATCTTCTTTATGCGATTTCTGCAGTTGCCTGATGACGAGTGGCAGCCGATCGAAGACTACGTGAAATCGGGCAAGCCCATTATCGGGCTGCGGACCGCCAATCATTCTTTCAAATATCCTGCGGCCCATCCGCGGTCCAATTGGAACGACGACTTTGGCCGCCGCGTGCTTGGCACGCCTTACATCGTGCATCAATCCAGTGCGACCGAAATCAGTGTGATCGAAGAATCACGACAGCACCCGATCATGACCAATATATCGAAGTCGAATTGGACATCGCCGGGGACGCTCTATCTGACGCGTTTCGAAAAAGGTGTCGTTCCGTTGGTCAATGGCAGCGGAAAAGGTCGGCGTCGCGAGATCAAGAAATCGTTTGGTGTCGTCCAGGTTCAAGAGGATGAAACCGATACCGTCGCCTGGGCGTGGCAGAACGAATGGGGCGGCAAGGTATTTGGAACCTCGTTCGGTCATCCCGGTGACTTTGCCGAAGAATCGTTCGTCCGCATGGTCATCAATGCGGCTTGTTGGGCCGTGGATCGACCGCTTCCGGGAGCCGACGAAACGATCACGACTTGGGAAATCCAGCGACAAGATAAAAAGCCGAAGAAGTAATGCATCTCGCTCTGAAAGCGCTCTTAACCATGATTAGAAAAATCCATTCCCTCATCGTGCTTTTGTTTTGGGCCGTGGCCGTCTCGACGGCTTCGGCGCAGTCGCCGCTTCAGCCCGAGTCGCCCATTCGGCCCGACTCGCCCATTCGGCCTGGGGATCGTATTGCGATTGTTGGCAATACGTTTGCGGATCAATTGCGAATCCACGGCTATCTTGAAACGATGTTGCTGCAGCGTTGGCCGGACAATCCAGTCTCGATTCGCAACCTGGGTTGGGGTGGCGACATGCTGAACGCGCGTGATCGACCGACCAATTTTCCCGCTGAAGAAGAAACATTGTCGGCACATCGTACCGATGTGATCATCGCCTGTTTTGGGATGGGAGAATCCTTTGCAGGCGAAGAGGGGGTGCAATCGTTTCAAGCCGCCGTCGATGCATGGATCAAATCACTCGAGGGCAAAACGTACAACGGTAAATCTCAAGTGCGTTTGGTCCTGGTGTCGCCGATTGCCAACGAACCGCTTGGAAAATTGACACCTCGGCATGAGCAACGCGACCGAGAGATATCGGCATACAGCCAAGCGATGAGCGAAGTGGCCATCGCAGCTCAGGTTCCCTTTGTTGATCTCTATCAAACGTCGCGTTATCTGATGGACGAGCCAATCGGTCCCAATTTTACGACCAACGGCATCCATTTAAATTCGTATGGGTACTGGGCAATGAGTCATTATCTGTTCCGTGACCTTGTTCGAGACGACCCTGCTGCGGTCCAGCCACCATGGCAAATCTTGATTGACGCGGCTGATTTGACAACGCAAGCTCGTGGAGTCGATATTTCAGACGCGGCTCGGACTGAAGCAGGGATCAAGTTTCGTGCAACGGAGTTGATTGCTCCAACGCTACCTCCACCCACCAGCGACGACCTGCCGCCGCAGCTGCATCATTTACGTGATTCGATGACGATCACCAATCTTCCACCGGGCATCTACGAGCTGACCGTCGATGATGTCTCCGTCGCGACCGCGAGCCATGACGATTGGGCTCGCGGCGTCACGATTGACGCTTCGCCAGCTCATCAAGAGGCGGAAGCGTTTCGCCGCGCTGTCAACGACAAGAACCTACAGTTCACGTACAGCTGGAAAGCACTTAACCAAGTCCACATTGTCGGTGAGAGAAAAAAATCGCCCAGTGGTAGGGCATTGCCAGCGGAAGTGATCGAATTCAATCAACTCGCACAAAAACGCGATGCAAAATTGCGAGATGGGATCGAACGTCAAACGCGGAATTGGCGTGTGACTCGGATTCACTAGAAATCGACGGTAACGGCGTTCGCCAGAACGTGAACCCTAATGACATTTTTCAAGAACCTTATGAATATCCCCACTTTCAAACAAGCGAACGAGTGTTTTTGGCGAGCGGTCCGCCCGTTGGTGACGGCGGCCCTGATGACCATCGTGTTGACGACCATCGCGTCGGCGCAGGATGCATCGGGTATCAAGAACATCAAGGACGCCAATTTGGACTTGATGAACAATCATGATCCAGCGTCCGAGCAAGAAAACTTTGAACTGCTCGACGGTTACCAGGTCAACCTTTTCGCATCCGATCCGATGCTCGCCAATCCCACTCACATGCACTGGGATTCGCGAGGCCGGTTGTGGGTGGCGTGTTCGTGGGCGTACCCGCAATTGAAACCGGGCGAAGTCGCAAACGACAAAATCATCATCCTCGAGGACACCGATGACGATGGCGTCGCGGACAAGTCAACCGTGTTTGCCGATGGACTGTACATCCCCACGGGCTTGGAACTTGCCAATGGCGGGTGTTATGTGGCGCAATCACCCGATGTGTACTTTCTCAAAGACACCGATGGGGATGACGTGGCCGATGTCAAGGAATTGGCGCTGACCGGGTTTGGGATCGAAGACAGTCACCACTCGGTCAGTGCGTGGCGACGCGGTCCCGGCGGATGGATCTATTTCCAAGAAGGCATCTTTTTGCATTCGCAAGTGGAAACGCAGCACGGCGTTGTGCGGAATTTCAACGGGGGCGTCTATCAGTACAACCCTCGGACGCAAGAGTTGAGAATGTTCTGCACCGGTACCGGTGGTAACCCTTGGGGCCACGTGTTTGACCAATGGGGACAATCGTTCATGGTCAATAATCCGCGGATCATGTACCTGTCTCCGGTGACCGGAAAGGGTGCGCAGAGCATTCGCGTTCCGACGCTAATCAGCACTGAAAAGCAATGTGGCGGCGATCTCGCGACGGGGTCGCACGTGGGCGACGACATCCGTGGCAATCTGCTTAGTGGCCGCTTTAAAAGTCGAACCATTATTCGCTACGAATTCTCGGAGGACGGTGCTGGATTCAGCGCCAATGTTCTGCCGCCACTGATGACCTGCAAGCACCCAAATTTCCGACCCGTCGACGTCAAGATCGGCCCCGACGGAGCGGTCTATGTCGCCGATTGGTACAACTCGATCATTAATCATGCCAGCCATGATTTTCGCGATCCGCGTCGCGATCATGAGCACG
Organism: Novipirellula rosea; assembly: GCF_039541335.1. Classification (NCBI taxonomy): domain Bacteria; kingdom Pseudomonadati; phylum Planctomycetota; class Planctomycetia; order Pirellulales; family Pirellulaceae; genus Novipirellula; species Novipirellula rosea. The sequence continues at coordinate 242,860 of NZ_BAABGA010000006.1, forward strand.
GTCGCATCTGGCGAATCACGCACAAGGATCGACCGCTCGTCAAGAAACCCAAGTTCGATGGAACCACCACTAAGCAACTCGTCGATCATTTGAAGAGTCCCGAAACATGGGTACGCCATCAAGCGAAAAAAGAGCTCAGCGAACGGGATCCCGACGAAGTGCTCGCGGTACTGCAAACGTGGGTGGACCAACTCGACACCGAGTCACCCGACTATGAACTTCATCTCGTGGAAGCGATGTGGGCGTGTCAAAATGTCGAACGACCGAGCGAGAAGATTCTAACCAAGGTACTCGCTTCGTCAGACGGTCACGCGCGTTCCGCGGGGGCGCGGGTGATTCGCTACTGGCACGATGCGCTGTCGGATCCGATTGCGATGATTGCCAAGGCAGCTGCGGATCCATTCCCGCGAACACGAATGGAAGCGGTTCTGTCGGCGGGATTCATTCCTCAAGCCGAGGCCTTTGCAGCGGCGCTGAATGTGGTCGACCATCCCGGCGACCCTTTCCTCGACTTGGCATTGCCTCAAACGACGAAGGCACTCGAGCCGTATTGGCGTCCGGCGATGGAGGCAGGAACGCTTCGTTTCGCCAAAGCATCCCACGAGGCGGCTGCGGAACGAGCTGCGGGAATTGGTTTTGCTGAACGGATTGATCACTTTCTTAAGCAGCAAGACCCCAGTGAGAAAGAGATCAGCGAATTTCGCGAACAGTTTATTGTGATGGGTACCCCCGATGATATTTTGCGAATCGTCGCCTCGTTGACCAGCGGAAAGGATCCACGATCGGATGATGCACAAATCGCGCTGCTTGAATCACTCCAGTCGATGGCAAATTCGCGTCCCTCGGGTGTGCTTCGTCGGCGTGTGCGTTCGTTAACGCGATTACTCAACGACGACAACGCGACCGTTGCCTCGCTTGCCGCAGAGAATCTTGCGGCTTGGAAAGCGATCAAGGTCACAGAACCACTTTTGGATGTTGTCCAAGACGAAGGTCGTCCCGCTGCCGTACGTCGGTCTGCCGCGGTCGCTTCGGCCCAGCTTGGTGGTGGCAAAGAACTGCAAACACTTACGAACCTCGCAGCACATCGTGATCCAGAGACTCGCTACTGTGCACTGGTTGGCATCGTCGCCACCGACATTCAGCAGGGAACGAAGTGGGCTGCGGCGTTATTCAGCCAAGCCCCAGGCGAAGCGGATCCTGTTCCGCTGGTTCAGGCTATCCTGAAGAATCGAAACGGAGCCAGCGTTCTCTCTGATGCGATGAAAGGTGTCGAGGTTCACCCGGCAGTGGCCGCTCGTATTGATCAGTTTCATCGGTCGACGGGGTCGCTTCCTGAGAACTTGGCAAAACAGTTTCGCCCCTCGCAGGATTCCGAGTCGCTCAACTTGCAATTGTTGGCCGAAGACCTAGCGCAACTGACCCACGATGTTGAAACGGATGGTGATGCGGATCGTGGTGAAGACATCTATCGACGCAAGTCGCTGTCGTGCACGAGTTGTCACGGCATTGGTCCCGTCGGCCCCGTCATTGGCCCAAATTTGGTAGCGGTGGGTGCGGCGGCAAAAACCGACTACATCGTCGAATCGATTTTGCGACCCAACAAAGCGATTGCCGAACACTACGAAAACCGCATGTTCGTGTTGGACGATGGAACCACTCAGACCGGTATCGTGACATTCCAGAGTGATGACGAAGTCGTCGTGCGAGACGCGGCACAAGGTGGAAAAGAAATCCGTCTTGCTGCGGATGAAATCATTGCCGAGAAGGCGATGAATTCGGCCATGCCCGCGGGACTTGTCGATCAACTCGGCAGTCGTCAAGAGTTTCTTGATCTCGCGAAGTTTGTCGCAGCGCTGGGTCGACCAGGCCCCTTCGCCAATGATGAAAGTCCCGTGATTCGAAAGTGGCATCTAACCGCCACTTCCAACTTTGACGAACTTCCGACCGAAGACACCTCGTGGGTCACCGCGTACAGCAAAGTCCGCGGTGAATTGCCGGCCAACGATTTGCCAAGTGGAGATCATGTGCTCGCTCGAGGTTATTTGAATGTGCTGGTCCCTGGTGGGGTCCAATTTAAAATCAACGATTCGCTGGGACTCAGATTTTGGGTCGACGGAAATGAAATCCACGATCCAACCAAGACCCTCACACTGGCCAAGGGACGGCGAGCGGTAACGATTGGGATCGACCGAAGTCAACGCGGCGATGTGGGTTTAAAGGTCGAACCGATTGCGGCGCCCCAGTCGCCGGCGAAATTCCAAATCGAAGGCGGATTTTAAGGGGACGGATATTGAGGGGACAGTTTTTGCAGGGACAGGCATTCTTGTCGCTAGCATTGCGTCGGTTCACATGGTCAACGGCCTGAGGTCAACCTTTTCGCATTGTCGGAACAATAAGTGACGGGTTTTCCTGTAGCGGAAGTCGTCAAGACTTTCGTTTTCCAGGCTGGTCGAAACTCTTGACGAGTTCCGCTACGCCAGTAATGACTGCGACGATGCTTAACGAGTTCGCACGAGATTCGAGGACGCAATTCGTTAGTCTTATGTCGCAAAAATTGTTTTTTTCTCATCTAAAGGTAGATAGGATGAGTTTGTATTGCTGCTAATTCGATGGCGACTTCGTCGCTACGGAAGGACGAAACCATAAAAGCCTTGTCAAGTTCGCCACCAGCCCGCCGATCCTTCTTGAAGGCCGCGGGAATCACGATCGCGCTGCCGATGATGGAATCGGTTGCCACCCCGGCTGGCAAGAACGACGGCGGCGATGCGATGCGAATGGTTTGCATCAGTCCGACGTTAGGCGTCTATCCCAAAGCGTTCTTTCCAAAATCGACAGGGGCGAATTTCGAACTGACCCCGACGCTCAAACCGCTGGAGAATTTACGGGGCGATTTCACCGTTTGTTCCAACATGGATCATCCGGCGATCTTTTCCGGCCATGGTGGCATCTCGACGTTTCTGACCGGAATTCGCGGCGGGAACGTCGTTTCAATGGACCAGCTTGCGGCCGAATACGCAGGCTACCAGACGCGGTTTCCGTCAATGCACGTTGCTGTCGGTGGCGGAATGAATGCCTCGTGGACATCCTCGGGCATCCGGGTTCGCGAACTAGGGGATCCTCGTGACATGTTCGACCAATTGTTTGTCCCCGATTCGGCTGCCGCGATCAAGGAACGTGAGCTACGGATTCAGGAACAGGGCAGCATCTTGGATCTGGTTCGCGAACAAGCCAAACGATTCGCGCGACGAACCAATCCGGCCGATCGGCAAAACTTGGAAGAGTACCTGACGGCGATTCGTGATGCCGAAACAAAACTGCAAGGCATGCAACGTTGGGCAAACGTTCCCAAGCCAAAGGTGAACTACCAACCCGAGGGACATCCGCACTCGGGCCAAGATTACGAGTTCCTCGCACCGATGATGTTCGACCTGATCCTGTTGGCCATTCAATCGGACTCGAGCCGCGTGTTCACCGCTGGATTTGGCATGCACAATCGGATGATCGAACTTGATGGCGTTTCCACCGGCTATCACTCGCTGAGCCATCATGGCAATCGTCCTGACATCCTTCGACAATTGGGCATCATCGACAATTTTTACATTCAACAAATGGCTCGGTTTGTCCAGAAGTTGAAAGATTCCCCGTTGGGCAACCGCGGCGATGGCACGTTACTGGACAAAACGATGGTGTACTTTGGCAGCGGCATGGGGGACGCGGCTCGACATAGCAATCGAGATCTGCCAGTCGTCTTGGCTGGCGGTGGTTTCCGGCATCAAGGCCATGTCGACTGCAAGACATCCGGTGGTGATGCGACGCCATTAAATAATCTTTACACCACGATGCTACAGAAATTTGGTGTCGAGATTGAAAGCTTCAATGGTGCGACCGGAACGTTTAGCCTCTCCTAAAAATGATGTGCAGAAAACTAATTCCCATTCAATTGCGCTCCCTTGCACCCCACGTCACAAAACCGAAGTTGCACACTTCGATCTTGTGGTTGACGTCGGTGTTTCTTCTGTTCCCAGCGATACGGATCGATGCAGATGACTTCTCGACCATCGAGCCGATGATCCGCCAGCATTGTGTTCGATGTCACAATGCGGACGAGCAAGAGGGCGACGTACGGTTGGATCCATTGTCCAGCGCCGATGCCGAGTTGTTGACGAGGGTCTATGAACAAATTGCCAGCGGGTTGATGCCGCCCGAGGATGAACCTCAACCATCGGCCGCACAGCGCAGCACGCTCGCGAAACAAGTGCTCGAACTCGCCGAGCAATCGTCTAGCGAAAACGTGGGTGGCCTGCGGCGGCTTAACAAACGCGAGTATCAAAATACGGTTCGCGATTTATTGGGGCTGAATGATGGCAACTTTGACCCCAGTTCCTATATCTACGATGACAACGTGAACGAAGGCTTCGACACGAACGCGTCGTCGTTGGTGATGTCCGACGAATCACTGTTTGAATACATGGAAGCCGCCCAGGCGGCGCTGTGGCAAGCTTTGTTCACCATGGATGCCAAACAACCTGAGCCGAAGGTGTTCGAGGTTCCGATGCGGCAGCTCACCGGAGCGTCGCGAAGGTATGAAAACCATGGCAAAGATTTTTATACGTTTCGAATCGGAGGTAACTCCAAAATCGTCGACGGCAAGGCAACGCGAAACTGCCAGATCCCGGGTCGGTACCGGATCACCGTCACCGCATCGGCCGTTGACGAGGATCAGTACCCCGTCAAGTTTGTTCCCAAGAATGAGCCGCCCAAGTTGGCGATTGGGGTCGTCTCTGCACGGCGAACCGGGGTCAATTCGCTTGGTAAGACGATCGAGACATTTCCGCTGATCTACGACAAAGAGCAGACATTTACGGTCGAAACTTGGATTGACCGAGATTTTTACCCCTACCTTCGTATGGCGAACGGAACCTCGAAACCCATCGTGCAGATTCGGGCCGCGCTGCGAAGAACCAAGTTCAAAAATTCGGACTTTGCCGGTCCTTTTCGCGGTCCCGGTATTCGGGTCACCCAGTACAAGATCGAAGGCCCGTTCTATGAACAATGGCCGACCGAGTCGATGAAGACGACGTTGTTGTCGGACAAGATGCCCGATCTGACCAGCGCCACGGCACGCGAATATTTGCTGGGGCGGTTCGCCATCCGAGCCTTCCGGCGACGCGTCACTCGAGAAGAGATTGGGCTCTGGTTCGATTACTTGAACAAGCAATACAAACAGTCTCGCGATTGGAACGATGCGGTCGTCAAGACGATGACCGCGATGATGGCATCGACCGATTTTCTGTACCTGTTCGAAGAACAAGGCGAACTAAGCGATTTTCCGCTGGCAAGTCGGCTCTCGTATTTCTTCTGGAGCACGATGCCGGACCAGGAATTGTTTAGTGCCGCTAATTCGGGCAAGCTGACCGAACCAACAACCCTCAGGGCTCAGGTGTTGCGGATGATGCAAGATCCTCGCGCCGATCGATTCTGTGAGAGTTTTGCCGATCAATGGTTGGCATTGGATGAACTTGGAACGATGCCGCCTGATAACAAAACAAGGGAGTTTCGGATCTACAGCGAGAGCATGGAGCAGGCGATGCGTGAGGAAACGCGACTGTTCTTTCGCTATGTCTATGAACAGAATCGGAGCGTCGCCGACTTTATCGATTCGGATTATTCCTTCATCAACAATAAGCTTGCCGAGCTGTATGGACTTCCCAAACAAGGTGATGGCAAGTTTAAGTTGACCCAACTTCCCGCGTCTTCAAAACGTGGCGGGCTTTTGACTCAGGGCAGCGTGTTGACGTTGACATCCAACGGGGTCGAAACGTCGCCCGTGGTTCGCGGTGTTTGGGTGCTCGATCACTTCTTGGGCACGCCTCCGCCACCACCGCCTGAGGAAGTTCCCGCAATCGTGCCCGATCTCACCGGCGCTACGACGGTCCGTCAGATGTTAGAAAGACATCGCAACGATAAAGCCTGTATGCAGTGCCACAAGCGAATCGATCCACTCGGTTTCGCGTTAGAAGCGTATGACCCCATCGGACGCTATCGCACCAACTACAGCAAACGGCAAAAGGTCAGCACCGACGGTATTTTCGCCGGCAATGAGTTCCGTGACATCCATGGCTTGAAGAAAATTCTGGCTGCTGATTTGCGACCCTTCGCCCGCAATTTGATCATCCGTATCGCCGAGTATGCCAAGGGCCGCGAACTGGTTGCCGCCGACTACCCCATCGTTGAAACGATTGTCCGGCAGACGCAGAGAAACAATTTTCAACTGAAAGAAATTGTTTACCGGATCGCAACCAGCGAATTGATGACCAACCGCTGACGAGCCCAGCGTTGTACTGGCAAATGCGAGCGAATCACAAAACAACACCCCATATTTTGCTTCACTGAGAATGTTATGAATCGACATCCTATCACGATCATCGCTTGTCTCGTTCTGCTTACGATGTCGACGCTCGCACAAGCGGACTATGCCGGTGCCTTTGCCGCACGGAAAATGGCCCGTACCGATAGCGATGGAAATGGCCAGATCGACAAGCAAGAGGCTGGGCAACAATGGGCCAGCCTGAAGGCATTGGATGCAAACGGCGATGAGGTTTTGACACTCAAAGAATTGAAAGCAGTAAAAATCCCGTCGTTGGCGACCCAGGGCGATAAGAAGCTAAACGTGCTCTACAAGCAGACGCCGGAGGAAGATCTCTATTTAGACCTCTATTATCCAACTGCCAAGCCGCAGCAAAAATGCCCACTGGTTGTGTACACGCATGGCGGTGGTTGGGCGGCGGGCAGCAAAGACGGAATCGTCCGCGGTTCGTTTGCGAGTGTTGCCACTGAATTGCTCGAACATGGTTTCTGTGTGGCCACGGTGAACTATCGACTTTGGCGACCCGACGGTAAGGTCGCGATGCGAGACTGTGTGATCGATTGCAAAGATGCAATTCGGTACCTCTCGAAGAACAGCAAATCGCTCGGAATTGATCCTCAACGCGTGTTTTCATTTGGTGATTCGGCTGGTGGCCAGATCGCCCAAATGCTTCTGCTAACCGCCCCGGACGCGTTGCCCGGTGATGCGTCGCTTTCTGAATACAACTACAAGATGGTCGCAGGTGTTTCGTGGTACGGACCTTGTGACTTTGAAAACACCGATCTTTTTAATCACGATGATCGCGAGGGCTTTCGCGACCGCTTCGGGCCGCGGATCTTGCCTGCTGGATCAACGCCTGATCAAAAAACGAAGCTCTATCGCGAAATGAGTCCGGTGAACTACCTGCGTCAAGACAGCCCTCCGCTGCTAATGATTCAAGGAGACAAGGACACGACCATCCCCGTCAAACATGCTTACCGCATGCAACAACAGGCGGAGCAATTGAAAGCTCCGGTCGAGATACTGATCGTTCACAATGCGGGACACAATTGGCGACGCGTTGGCGAGGAGATCGCCCCATCACGCAAAGCAATCGAGGAGCGGACCGTGAAGTTTTTCATTGACCATAAGTAAAGACGAAAATCGAATGGCGAGTACGCGATTGAGTCACCTAGAATTGACGCATTCGCAGACTGTTTGACCGATTGGCCCCATCAGTCGCCCCGCAATTGCAATGCTTTCCCACGCCAGTGCTGCTGGAGCGATGTCGCAAATTCACATCCGGCTGTCGCAAAACACCATTGCCCAGTGCCCCCTCCTTTACCAGAGTGACGTGGGGTCATGTTGCGACGCGATCGAAACCGGTGATGGGGCCTAGTTTACCACTGGCAAAAAGCGGATGTCCCTCTGGGATATTGATCGAGAAGAGATTTCAAAACGACTGAGAAACGACGTGATGTGGACCAAAAGAATCTGTTTGTTTTTAGCCGCAGGTTTCTGGGTGTCGCTGGCTCCCATGATTTCCTTTGCCGAAACTAACCCGGCCGCCAGAACGGGCGAGTCAGGGCTAAAGATTTTCTATATCCGCCATGCAGAAGGCGGACACAACGTTGCAGCAGACTGGGCCGATGTCCCCAAGGATACATGGCCTGCCTATGTCGGGGATCCCGATGTGTTTACTCGGGAGGGAAAAGCACAACAGGCCGCCGTGGCTGGCAAGCTGACGAAATATGACTTTGACTTTATCGCCACAAGTCCGATGTGGCGTTGCAGGAATACCATCTTGCCGTATCTGAAAGAGACCGAAAGCAAGGCCGAGACGGCGAGTTCAAGTTAATGATGTTTAACGACGCCCCGGTCGAAAGCGAAAAGAGAGTCCCCGTCCTGGGCCGGTAGTCTACGACATGGAAGCCGACCCAGACGAGACGACAAATCTGGACAAGTTACAACCTGAAACCGCGTCGTGATTGCTCGCACAACATATCGCCATCGCAACCGCTTAAAAGATCCTCACGCCCTCACCGTCATCTAATGATGTCCCGCCCAATGAAACCCGTCCTACGATGCCTTTTCGTGTTTTCGTTTGTTTGCTCGCAGATGGCATGGACATCCGCGCAGTCGCTTGAAAACAACGGCCAACATTTCAATCCGATTGACTGGCAAGCGTTTCTTTCGCAGCACGACATGGTCTGGGATCGCATTCCAAACCGCTGGGAGGTCGCTCCGTATACCGGCAATGGCAACGTTGGATTCCTGTTCTATCAAGCGGTGGGCGAAGCGAAGAATGTGATCTCGATCCACGCCGGGCGTCATGACTACTACGACCATCGGCTGCCCAATGGAGAGGACGCAAATTTGTGGATCTATCGAAGCCGCCTGCCATTGGGACACTTCAATGTGGAATCCAATGGTGAGATCACAGGGGTCGATCTACGGCTTGGATTATGGAACGCCGAACTGACCGGGACGATCAACACAACGGACGGTTCCTACCGGGTTCATGCGTTTTCGCACAGCCAAACCGATGTGATTTCATTTGAAACGCAGGCCGAAGGCGGTGAGTCGATCCAAATCACTTGGCATCCGGAAACGCCGATCGCGCCGGTAAAAGAGACGCTCGATGCGGGCGGTGGGCCCAAGGGCCGCAGCTGGGACAAGATGCGAACTGCCCCCTATCCGCTGCCTCCAGAACCGACGTTAAGCGAAGAAGACGGCATGCAGTTTTGTTTTCAGCCGCTGCACGACGGACGGGGCGAAACCACCACCGGCTGGCAGATCACAGGCGATCCGTCGAGCAAACAGTTGCTGACCGCAAGCATCCATCACAGCTTTCCTGAGCACGATAGCTTGGCAACGGCGAAGAAGAATTTGCTCGACGCGCGGCAACAACTGAAGGCCGAGACTTTCGTTTCCTCTCACCGCGAGTGGTGGCACAAATACTATCCGCTTAGCTTTTTGACGATCAACGATCCCGAGAAAGAAGCGTTCTATTGGATCCAGATGTACAAGTTGGGTTCGGCGATGCGAGAGAACGGGCCCATCCTCGACTTGATGGGGCCGTGGTATCACCGCACGTTCTGGCCGATGGTATGGGGTGATCTGAATGTTGAATTGCAATACTGGACGCACTTGACGGCCAATCGGATGTCGCTTGGCGAATCGCTTCCGAATAACTTGGATAAGTATGCTGACAATCTTGCCAAGAATGTTCCCGAGCGATGGAAGGATAGCGCAGCGATTGCCGCCTGCTTCCCACAGGATTGTGAAGCTTACGATCACGGCAAAGTGCCGGACATGCTGGCCTGGATCCTGAACAATTACTGGCTGCACTGCGAATTCGCGGGCGATCGGACGCGGATGCGAGAGGGGCTGTTCCCGCTACTGCGAAAAAACGTCAACGGTTACTTGAACTTTCTTCGTGAACGTCCGGTGAAATCCGATGACGGCAAAATTCACATCAGCCAGAGTTGGTCACCCGAGTATCCCGGTGGACATGGTCAAGACATCAACTTCTCGATTGCTCTGCTCCGCTGGGCCTGTCAAACGCTTCTCGACATCAACGAAGAGCACCAGCTGAACGATCCGCTGGCATCCCAGTGGCAGAACGTTGTCGACAACCTCGTTGAATTTCAGATCGACGAGAACGGCCTGCGAATTGGCAAGGATATTCCGTTTGATAAACCGCACCGCCACTACTCGCACCTACTTGGTTTCTACCCGCTGGCCGTCATCACGCCAGAGAAGGAAGCGGACGCAAAGATGCTCCGTACCTCGCTCGATCATTGGCTCGATGTTTCGATCAACAGCGGCATCAAAGTCGGGGCGATGCCGGTCACCGGGTATACCGCGACGGGGGCCGCATCAATGTACGCTTGGCTGGGCGACAAAGCGAAGGCATATCACTATCTCGATTTCTTGATCCAACACAAGAATGTTTCGCCGACGACTATGTACGCCGAAGGAAACCCGGTGATCGAAAGCCCGCTTTCGTTCGCCACCTGTATCCACGACATGTTGCTACAGAGTTGGGGTGGCAAGATTCGCGTGTTCCGCGGGACACCCGAAATCTGGGGCGATGTTGCCTTCAAGAATTTGCGAACGCAGGGAGCCTTCCTGGTTACCGCTAAAAAGAAAGACGGGGTGACCCAGTTTGTGACGGTGGAAAGTCTGGCAGGATCGGCATGCTTCGTCCAAACCGACATCCCCAACCCGAAAATCTATATCAACGGCAAAGAACAGACCGTTTCGAAGTCCGACGATGGCTTCTATCAAATCGCACTTCAGAAAGGGGAATCCGCCACGTTGTCACCGGTCGCGTTGGAACAGGTTGATTTCCAAATCGAACCGATCCCTGTCAGCGATGCAAATCGCAATCTGTTTGGACTCAGCGACAAGACAGTTCGTCTACCCGGACACAAGTTTTACTACCCCGAAAAGACCACGGCAAAATGATCAACAAGTATCTGCTTCACTTTGCGTTCGGACTGTTAACCATCATCCCTAAGCCAATCCACTGATCAGCCACACGAACCGACGTCAAGCGATGCACAAACAATTACTTCCAATCATCGTCAGTTTCGCCGTAATTAGCTTCGCGCTATTGACGGGTTCGCTGCACGCGGTGGAACAAGCCTTGGCACCGGTTGCGTCAACCAGGCCCAATGTCATCTTCATCAAGACGGATGACCAGCGATTGGATTCGCTCAGCATGACGGGGCATCCGGTAACCCAGACACCGAATATTGACCAATTGGCAGCGGACGGAGTTTTCTTCAGTCACGCCTTCATCACCAGCCCGATCTGTGGCCCCAGCCGTGCCAACTTCTTCACTGGCCAATGGGAACGCAAGAACCGACAAGGTTTTTACCACGTTTCCAAGAACCATATCTCACACGAGCTGTTTGACAATAGCTGGATTATGCAATTGAAGGCTGCGGGGTATTTCACTGGCTACATCGGCAAGCATCACGCCACCATTGGACCGGCAAAGGAACGCAATGCCTACATGAAGGAGAACATTGATTTTTGCTACATGAAGGGCGGGCACCTCGGTTTTGATTTGCTGAAGTGGAACGAGTTCAAGAATCTTCGGCACAGCTCCCAGATCGAAGGACTCTACGAGGCGACCGAGGCTTTCATGCGACCTGGAAAAGATACGGACTACTTCTTTAACAATGCTCACCAGTCCGTCTCAGATTTTCTGCACAAGCGAGATCAGAGCAAGCCGTTTGCACTTTCGCTGAATCTCAATCTGCCGCATGCGTCCAGCATCGGTGGCATGGGAGCGAAAGATACGGACCCGGAAATGTACCGCACTCTGTACAACAATGTGCAGGACGATTTCGTGTTCCCTGATGGCTATCCCAACATCAAAGTCCCGTTGCCCGAACAGGTTTTTCGCCAGGATGAATTGATGGGCTATTACCGCACGACCAATCCCGCAGCGCTGTTGAATAAGAAGACCAAGATGGCCCGCGCTGTCACGGCAATCGACATGATGCTCGGTAAGTTACGAATGCAATTGGACAAAATGGGAATCGCTGACAACACCATTATTGTATTCGCTTCCGACCACGGATTATTGCTCGGTGAGCATGGCCTTGGTGGCAAGACGTTTCTCTATGACGAGTGCGTTCGCATCCCAATGATTATTTATTCACCCTACTTCTCCGGGCAACAACGGGGTATGACGGTGGATGAGTTGGTAGCGGGTCAGGATTTGCCGGCGACGATATTGGAACTTTGCGGCGTGCCCGTGCCAGATACTTATCAAGGACAGAGCATGATGCCGCTGATCGAAGGCAAGCCGGTCCAATGGCGCCAAGAAGTCTTCTGTGAAAATCTGTTTACCGACCAAGGCTATCCACGAATGGAAGCCGTACGCAGCAACGAGTGGAAGTACATTCGTTACTTCTCTAAAGAGAATGATCGGATGAAGTATCTGCCCGACGCGTCGATCCAAGGAGAGCAGCCAGTGTTTGAAGAGCTGTTTAATATCGCCAACGATCCGCAGGAACAAATCAACCTCGCCTCCAATCCCGAGTACGATGAAGTGCTTGCAAGGTATCGCTATCGATGTCAGGAACTTGTCACCGAGTTAGCAAAATAAGGAACCTGTTTTTCTGTCATCTCATACCGCACCAATCGAATGCCGTTGTATCGCGGCCAAGGCCCAGTGATTCACATAGTCCAGCCCAGCAGACCGCGGGGCTCTTACAAGGATAGAACTTTGAATAAAACAATTACGACCATGGTCCTCTGCCTGATGGTGGCTTGGAACGGTACGGATGCGTCGGCAGCGAAACCGAATCTGCCTGCCAAACCGAACATCGTGTTCATCCTTTGCGATGACCTTGGTTATGGCGATGTGCAATGTTTGAATCCAGAGCATGGAAAGATTGCGACGCCGTCGGTCGACAAGCTGGCTGCCGAAGGAATGATTTTCACCGATGCCCATTCCGGATCATCGGTCTGCACGCCGACACGTTACGGGTTGATGACGGGGCGTTACAGTTGGCGGACGCAACTGCAAAGCGGCGTGGTTCAAGGATTCTCGCCCAATCTGATCGCCGAAGACCGACCGACCGTAGCCAGCTTTCTGAAGTCACAGGGGTACCATACCGGCATCATCGGCAAGTGGCATTTGAACTTTCAATATGTCGATCCCGATACCGGTAACGAACTAAGTAAGAAAACAGCAAAGAGGGGGCTGGCACCGGTCGGCAGCAAGATTCCAGACGGTCCGATCCATCGGGGCTTTGACTACTTTCATGGATTCCATCACGCTCGGGATATGAAAGGCGTGATCGAGAATGACACAGTCATCGAGCACGACGAAGAGATCAACATGCTGCCGCGGCTGACCCGTGAAGCGGTCGAGTATATCAACGCCCGCGGCAACGACGCAAACGAATCACCGTTCTTTCTGTATGTGCCGTTCGGTTCTCCGCATACTCCGATTGTTCCCACAAAAGAGTGGCAAGGTCGAAGCGGACTCGGTGCGTATGCGGACTTCGTGATGCAGACCGATGACGGTGTGGGACAAATCACCACTGCACTGAAAGAGAACGGTCTTAGCGACAATACGCTCGTCATTTTCAGCAGTGACAACGGATGCTCTAAAGCGGCCGGCATTCCTCAGCTCGCCAAACAGGGACACCGCGTCAGTGCCGGGTATCGAGGTTCGAAAGCTGATTTATGGGATGGCGGGCATCGAGTTCCGTTTATCGTCCGTTGGCCAGGCAAGGTGGCCGCAGGCTCGAGCTGCGATCAAACGATCTGTCTGACCGATTTGTTTGCCACGCTTTCCGATTTGACGGGGCAATCGCTACCCGAGGGCAGCGCCGAGGACAGCGTTAGCTTTCTGCCAGCCCTGAGCGGCGAACCGATTGATTCGACGCGTGCGGGTGTGATTCACCACTCGATCAGCGGGCACTTCGGTTATCGACAGGGGAAATGGAAGCTGCTATTGGCAAAGGCGTCGGGGGGCTGGAGCTCTCCGACTGAAAAACAAGCCGCCAAAGGTAGCCCGATCGCTCAGCTGTATGACATGCAAAACGATCCCGCCGAAGAAACGAACTTGTACGAAACCCATCCCGAAGTGGCGGAACGTTTGCTCGCCCAACTCGAAGCGGATGTCACGCGGGGACGCAGCACCGCAGGCGACGAATCAAAAAACGATATCGATACGATCAAACTTTGGAAGAGCGGGAAATAACGCGACATGCACCGAAATGAGATCCAAAACCAAGGTAAAATGATGAAAACTTCTCTCGCATGCGGTTTGCTGATGGCCGTCTTGGTGCCCAGCACCGCGTTTGCCGAGCTCCAATTAGGTTCGCTGTTCACCGACCACATGGTGCTGCAACGCGACGCACCTGTTCCCGTCTGGGGAACCGCAGACCCTGGGGCCACCGTCACCGTGAAATTTGCGGGACAGGAAAAAAAAGTTAACGTCAAAACCGATGGCAAGTGGATGATCAAACTTGATCCGCTTTCCGCTTCGTTCGAACCGCAAACGATGACGGTCTCGTCGAGTTTGAATTCGGCGATCGAAAACCAGCAATGCAGTGACGTCCTAGTCGGCGAAGTTTGGATTTGTTCGGGACAATCCAACATGCAGCTCGGTGTCGATGCGGTACCCGAAGTCAAGGCGTTGATTCCGCAGACAAACAACATTCGCAACTTTACAGTCAAACGCAGCGTGGCGTTTACTGAGCAAGAACGTTGCGAGGGCCAATGGGTGGATCGTTATCCTGATAGTGCGGTCGCGTTTGGCTTTGCTCATTTTCTGCAAGCATCCGCGGATACTCCGGTCGGCATCATTCTGTCATGCTGGGGCAGCACGTCGATCGAAGCCTGGATGCCCCGCGACATGACCGAAACCGTGCCCCATTTCAAAGTCATGATGGAAGAGTTTGACGCCAATACCGAAACGCAGGCTGAGATCAACGCCACCCTCAATGGCCCTCAACCTTGGAGCGGCAAGGAGGACATCTTTTTGCGTCGACAATCCAACATCATCTACAACGCGATGATGCATCCGCTTGCACCCTACGCTTGTCGTGGATTGGTGTGGTACCAAGGCGAACGCAACACGCAGTCCATGCACGGGATGGTCAAAGAGCCTTGGTTTTCACGGAACTCGGGCATGCGGATCTATGGCGATGTGCTGCAGCAATGGATGCGGCGTTATCGTCAGCAATGGAACCAGGATGATTTGCACTTCTTGATCGTGATGTTGCCAGGATACGGAAACGTACTGAAAACGTCACCCAAAGTACCTCGTGATAATCCGGCCGCGCACTCGTGGGCCTGGATGCGGGAATCGCAGCTCAAAGCTCTCGAACTACCGCATACCGCGGTTGCAAACACCATCGATTTGGGCGACATCAAGAACGTGCATCCGAAAGACAAGCTGCCGATTGGGCGTCGATTAGCCCTGCTCGCAGCACGTGACACGCTCGGGCAGAAGGTCGAAGCCGAAGGCCCCGTTTTTCAAAAAGTCGAGGCCAAAAACAACACGCTGGTCGTTCATTTTGAACATGCCGAGGGTCTAAAAACAACCGATGGTTCCCCGCCCAAGGCGTTTTGGTTGGCCGATGATGATCAGAAATGGGTCCGAGCCGATGCGACGATCCAAGGACAGAGCGTGGTTTTACAGTCCGCTGAATTGGCAAAGCCGTTGTATGTTCGCTACGCCTTTGTCGGAAAACCGGACGTGAACCTCGTCAATGACGCCGATCTACCGGCCTTTCCGTTTCGCACCGACCGGTTTGAGCCCTAAATGACGATGTCCGCAAATTCATCCATTTGATTCAAACCAAACACTCCCCGGAATACAACTACGAACTGATAAATGAACAAGATCTCTATCTACCTATGCCTCGTGATCAGCATCGCGGCCTGTCCCGTGATGGGTGCAGATGCACCTAGCAAAGGCAAACCAAGCAAGTTCAGCTACACCGAATCAGCACAGGTACAATCTCTGAATCAGGCTCCGGAGCAGCCTTTGTCGTTATGGTACAACCGGCCGGCCACTTATTGGGAAGAAGCCTTGCCTGTGGGCAACGGCCGGCTCGGAGCGATGGTTTATGGGGGCGTTTCGAAAGAGATCATTCAGCTGAACGAAGATTCCATCTGGGCGGGCCCGCCGATCCCCGTGGTGAAAGAAAACGTCAGCAGTACGATCGATGAGGTCCGACAACTGTTGTTTGCAGGAAAATACGCCGAGGCTCAGAAAAAACAGCAGGCGATTCTTGCTGGCCGCATCTCTCCGAGAAGCTACCAGACGATGGGAGAACTGCGTTTCGATTTCGGTCCTGTCGCAAAAGCGACCGCGTATCGCAGATCGCTGGATCTGGACACCGCGATTGCGACAACCCATTACACCTCGGGCGGCGTCAACTATACCCGCGAAGTCTATTCAAGTTCGGTGGACGATGTCATCGCCATCAAGATCACAGCAGACAAACCTGGCTCTGTTTCGTTTGATGCACGCATCGAACGGCAAGGAATCTTTGCGACCAAAGCAAACGGAAACGACACGGTGGTTGCCACCGGCCAAGCCGCGCACGGCGACAAACACTTGGGTGTCAAGTTTGCCACGGTCTACAAGGTCATCGCACAAAACGGATCCACCCAAGCGGACGGCAATCGCTTGACCATTAAAAATGCGGACTCGGCGGTGATCTATATCGCTGCGGCAACGGATTACAACCGCGAGGATACAGACCATCCATTCACTCATAATTTAGTGGAAATTTGCGACCGCACCGTCACTGCGGCGAAGCAAAAAGGATACGAGCAAATCAAGGCGGACACCTCCGCTGCGCACCAAACGCTTTTCCGCAGGGTTGAACTGAAGCTTGGAACTCCATCGACCAAACCGACCATTGCCCGATTGCAGGGGTATCAAAACGGAACGATCGATCCCGACTTAGAAGCACTTTACTTTCAATACGGCAGATACCTGCTGATCTCATCCTCGCGGCCTGGTTGCTTGCCCGCCAATCTGCAGGGACTCTGGTGCAAAGATATGGCCGCGCCCTGGAACAGTGATTATCACATCAACATCAATTTCCAGATGAACTACTGGCTCGCCGAAACGACGAATCTTTCGGAATGCCATCTGCCCTTTATGGCCTACATTGAACGTCTGGTCCCCTCGGGTCAGAAGACCGCCAAAGATCTGTATAGTTGCCGTGGATTTTTAGCCGGGCACGGATCGGATGTTTGGCATGGCACCGTCCCCTTTGGAAATGTCCAGTATGGACAATGGGTGGTTGGCGGTGCTTGGACGACCCAGCACTTCATGGAACATTACCGGTTTACCGGGGAGCGAGAATTCCTAAAAAATCGAGCCTATCCGGTATTGAAACAAGCATCGCTGTTTTTTCTGGATTGGTTGGTCGAGGACCCGAAGACAGGGAAATTGGTATCCGGGCCAAGCACATCACCTGAGAACAAATTCATCGCCCCAGAAACCAACGCTCGATGTAACTTGACGATGGGTCCGGCGATGGATCAGCAGATCATTTGGGACGTGTTCACCAACACGCTCGAGTCAGCGCAAATCCTGGGCGTGGAGGATGAATTCACTCGCGACGTTCAAACCGCACTCGATCAGCTTGCCCTTCCGCAAATCGGATCCGACGGACGATTGATGGAATGGACCGAGGAATTCCAAGAGCATGATCCTGGTCATCGCCACATATCGCATTTGTTTGGTCTGTATCCTGGACGCCAATACAACATTGACGACAACCCCGAAATGGTGGCCGCGGCCCGGAAAACGATTGATCACCGGCTCGCCAATGGAGGCGGTCACACCGGTTGGAGCCGAGCATGGATCATCAATTTCTGGGCACGATTTTTGGACGCCGAAAAAGCACACGAAAACCTCGCACAGTTGATCGAAAAATCGACTCACCACAACCTCTTTGATAAACACCCGCCTTTCCAAATCGATGGCAACTTTGGTGGGGCCGCCGGCGTAGCGGAGATGCTACTGCAATCCCATGCTGGCCACATCGATCTGCTTCCCGCGTTGCCCGACGCATGGGCCGATGGATCGGTAAAGGGGCTTTGTGCACGCGGCGGATTTGAGATCGACATGCAGTGGAACCGCGGTGTTTTGACGTCAGCAACGCTGCGATCGAAACTCGGTAATCCCTGTACCGTTCGCTATGGCGATAAAACGAAGACGCTGAACACCGAGAAGAACGGTACCTATGATCTGAAATCGGTTTTGGAACCTGCTTTGGAAAAAGTACATTAAAACGAATCAGCTCGCTCTGATCTTAGTTCGCGAAACCTGTTGGTTTGTTCTTCGTTCGTATGTCTTAAGAAAAGAAAAAAAAATGAAAAGAGTTCTATTGATATTCGCAGGGCTGTGCCTTGCAGTCACAACGACGGCCGTTGGAAAGGAAAATTCGGATCGTTCCTGGGCTGACCGTCTGGAGTATGTAGGGGTTGCAGTAGAGGAACCGGACTACCATGTCTGGGGTTCGAGTCCAGTGATTGGCCCAAATGGAAAGACGCATCTCTTTGTCGCTCGCTGGCCGATCGAAGAGGAATTCAAAGCTTGGTTAACCCACTGCGAAATCGCCCGCTACGTGAGCGATCAACCCGAGGGACCCTTTGTGTTTCAAGAAGTCGTGCTGACGGGCAGCGGGAACAAGGGCGACTGGGATTACCAATCGCCGCACAACCCCAGCATACAAAAAGTGGGCAATCGATATGTGCTGACCTACATCGCCAATGCGGGTGGAACCAAAGCGGAGTGCGTCGCTTCGCAGCGAATCGGAATGGTGATTGCCGACAGCCCCGAGGGCCCATGGAAGAAGGTCGTAAAAGATGAGCCCATCCTTGCTCCGCCAACCGACCCAGCCGTGTGGAGTTTCCAGTCGTCGGTCGGAGTCAATAACCCCGCTCTGTTAGAACATCCCGACGGTCGCTTTTTTCTTTATTACAAAGCCATGAAGCAAGGCGACATTCGTCGCATGGGCGTTGCAATTGCGGATCAGGTCGAAGGACCGTACGCCTTCGTCCCGGAACCGCTCACTAGCAACAAGACAACCATCGAAGACGGTTATGCCTTTGTTGAAAACGAAAAGGTGTATCTGTTAACGACACATAACAACGAGGGAACTGGCTACTTGTGGGCATCGGACGATGGCATTCATTTTTCGGAGCCCATTTTAGGTTACGACAAAATGGAGCGGTATTTAGGTAAGCAACGACTTGACGGCGCCGCGGTGATGCGTGGCAAGAAGTTCGAGCGTCCTCAGTTGCTGATGCAGGATGGGCATCCCACTCACCTCTACGTCGCCGCCGGTGCGAATGTAAACGGAGGAAAGGGAAGCCACTCCTGTGTTTTTCGAATCAAAAGCCAGAACTTCCCAGGCTCCGGCCCGGAGTAAGAATGGAAGGTTTTACAATGGAATCAAAAAAATGAAATTAGCACGACAGTGCATCATATTGTTGCTGATGAGCTTCAGTATGTCCGTCCAAGCGGAGCAGCGAACGAGTTTTGATACAGAGTGGAAATTCGCTCTGGGCGATCACGCGGGCGCAGAGGCACAGAAGTTTGATGATGCCGGTTGGCGTGGGTTGGATGTGCCGCACGACTGGAGCATCGAGGGCGAATATCGCAAGGATCATCCGATGGGGGATCAATGCGGCTATCTACCCGCAGGCATTGGTTGGTATCGCAAGACCATTCCAGTCCCTGGTGAGTGGAAAGGCAAACATGTTGAGATCGCGTTTGATGGCGTCTTCATGAACAGCACCGTCTGGGCGAACGGCCAGAAGCTCGGGATACGGCCGTATGGATGGAGTTCGTTTTCGTACGACATCAGCGACATCGCTGAATCCTCTGACTCGATCACCTTTGCTGTGCGGGTGGACAATAGCAAACAACCTTCCGCACGCTGGTACACAGGTAGCGGTATCTATGCCCACACCTGGATTGATGTGAGACATAAGATTCATGTTCCGGCGGATGGAGTCTTTGTTCGCACAACAGGCGAATCCGTTGAAGTGGATGCCGAGATCAAAAATACCACTGGCAAAACGGAATCGATTGAAGTCGAAATCGCGATCTTGGATCCCGACGGTAATCAGGTCACTAGACAACAAAAGCCGGTAAACATTGATTCGTCCGAGCTTCAAACCCAAAGTTTCAAGCTCCAAATTGACTCGCCACGTCGCTGGGATCTCGAATCACCGAATCTCTACCAAGTCATCACCAAAGTGATTTCCAACGGGCAAACCGTTGATACTGCGACCACCCGCTTCGGAATTCGCGATGTCCAGTGGAAACCGGAAACCGGTATGTGGCTGAACGGTAAAAACGTCAAGTTGCAAGGCGTTTGCAACCACCAAGATGCCGGTGCGCTCGGTGCGGCGGTGCCCGACAAGGTGCTGCGATTCCGTATCGAACAGCTCAAGAAAATGGGCTGCAACGCTATCCGCACAGCACACAATCCACAAACGCCTATTTTTTACGACATCTGTGACGAAGTCGGCATGTTGGTGATGGATGAAATTTTCGATGGCTGGAAGAAGAAAGCAGCGCATGACTATGGACGGTATTACTTTAACGATTGGTGGCAGCGGGATCTGACCGATTGGGTTCGGCGAGATCGCAACCATCCTTCGATCGTCATCTACAGTGTCGGTAACGAAACTCATGGAGCGATCGGAAAGGATTTGGTGGAACGTTGTCATGCACTCGATCCCACACGTCCAGTCACCTCCGGTCACTCGGGATCGGAATACATGGATGTCTTCGGCGTGAACGGCGGCAGCGAAAAAATGGGCTGGTTCGATCAACTGAAGAAGGATCGCGTGTTTATCGGAACCGAAAACACGCACACCTGGCAGGTGCGTGGCTTCTATCGCACCAAGACGTGGTATCGCGATGGCTATCCCCACAAAGGGCAGAAGCCGCATTGGATTCCCGACTTAACCGAGAAGGAAGTATTTTTCAATGATTGGACGGATGAGGCTGGACGAGCGAACCGTAAACAGATCTTCAACTCCAGCTACGACAACGCAACCGTTCGCTTAAATGCACGCCAGAATATCCAGCAGCTGCGCGACATCCCGAATTATGCCGGCTCTTTCCGATGGACGGGGCACGATTACATCGGCGAAGCGGGCTATGTGCATGGCGGCTGGCCGTTCAAATCGTTTATGGGCGGGGCCATCGACATGGCTAACTTTGAAAAGGATTTGTACTACCTCTATCAAAGCCAGTGGACGGATGAACCGATGGTTCACATCCTGCCGCACTGGACGCACCCGACGCTAAAGCCGGGCACGCAACTACCAGTTTGGGTCTATTCCAACTGCGATTTCGTTGAATTGTTTTTGAGCGGTCAATCGCTGGGTAAAAAGAAGCCCGGAACCAAGTCCGATGAAATGCAGTGCCAGTGGATGGTGGGCTGGCAGCCGGGCGAATTGAAAGCTGTCGGTTACAATGGCGGGCAGCCCGTCGCGGAAAAGGTGATCCGCACTGCCGATGCCCCCTCGCGAATTGCATTATCGATCGATGGCGAACCGCTGGCCAGCGAAGGCAAGGATCTCGTTCAAGTGCGTGTGACGACGCTGGACGAGAAGGGCGAGTTCTATCCTTACGGAGAAAACCGAACCCATTTCCATGTGATCGGCCCTGGTGTGATTCGTGCCTTGGACAACGGGAGCCCCGTCGATGTCGAAAAGCATTTTGGGGTCAACAACCGAATCGCCTTCTACGGCTTGACCCGCGGCTATGTGGAATCGACCGGTGAGCCCGGGGACATCACCTTGATGGCCAGTTGCATTCTTGGCGAAAAGAAGCAGGTAACATCCAAGAGGGTGAGCATCGATGTGCAACTGCTGTCGCTGCGAGGAACGCCCCCAACGGTTGGAATCGAAATTTTCTATACACTCGATGGCTCCGCGCCGACCTCGCAGTCGGTTCGGTACTCGGAACCCTTCGAGGTGTCGCTGGGCACCACCGTCAAAGCGATGGTTGCGTTGGATGGCAAGCCTGTCCAGACACTTCAAGAGCGATTCGCCGCAGACGAAGGGTTTGTATGGGATGGAGGCCAAACCCAATCGAATCTCGGAGGCGACCAGGCCGAAGACGCAATGTTGAGCGGGGCAAAGGTTCTTTCCAACGGAAAGAACTTCAATGGCAAGGGGTTCATTGGTTTTGGCCAGAACAAAGGTGCCTATGTACAGTGGTATCTGGAAAACGATGGCGACGCGGGAGAGGCGGATCTTACGATTCGCTACAGCGGAATACGCCAGGGCCGCTCGGGTCGTACATTCAAACTAACCGTGAATGGCCGAGTCGTTAAGGAAACACTGATGCTTCCGAATACGAAGAACTGGGGATCCGATTGGAAAACGGTGACCGTCAATATCCCAATCCAGCGTGGAGCCAACACCGTTCGTTTAACGACCATCGAAAACGGCGGAATGTATGTCGATGAAATTTCAGTCCGGTAGATTTTCGAGACGTTCGACGCGATGGATTGGACTGCAGGAATCTCTTTGTAGCGAAACTCGCCAAGAGTTTCGCTACGGTAAGCAACAACTGAGACGCCAATCACTTAACCCATTTGAAAAGGAAATGAGTTGATAAAAGACACGCACCTTACCGATGTCGCCGACGGGAAAAGTCGGACTCTCCCCTTGAAGCAATTTTTCCAGGGTGCAACTGCAGCGAAAGCCTTGGCTCCAATGCTATGTGCAGTGTTTTTATTGGGAACAACGATCGGTGCATCGGCACAGGAATTAGCAAGTAAGGATGAGCTGTATACCGGCAAGGAATTCTCTAATGCATTTGCCAATCCGCAGGATGATCCGGATCTGCCCAACGTCCTGCTGATCGGCGACTCGATATCGATTGGCTATACCGTCGACGTTCGCAAACGACTGTCAGGAAAGGCGGATGTGTTTCGAATTCCCAGCAATGGAAAATACGCAGCGTTTGGAAGCGAAAACCTGGATAAGTGGCTCGGTAAACGCAAATGGGATGTGATCCATTTCAATTGGGGGTTGTGGGATATTTGCTACCGAAATCCAAAGTCAAAAACACAAGGGCATCGCGACAAGGTCGATGGAACATTAACTGCAAGCCCGGATCAGTATCGGGAGAGTCTGCAGCAGATCGTGGCTCGCTTGAAACAAACCGATGCGACGTTGATCTGGTGTGCAACCACGCCGGTCCCGGAATTTGAGGCCGGACGAAAGGTGGGCGATGAGATCAAATATAATTTGATCGCTGAATCGATCATGAAAAAGAATGGGATTCGGATCAATGATCTGCATGCTCATGCATTGCAAGGATTACCTGAAATCCAAAAACAAAAAGGGGATGTTCATTTTACAAGCCAGGGGTATGCGTACTTGGCAGCGAGAGTTGCTCTTGAGATCGCTTCGGCACTATCAGCGGAAAGTAGCGAGAGGGAATAAAATGTTTATCAAGTACATGGCGTGGTTAGGGTGTGTTGTCTCGACGATCTGCATGGCACAGCCCTGTGAGTTGGAATTTGAATATGTCGGACGTGCCGTACAAACCGAGGGCATGCATGTTTGGGGTTCCTCGCCAGTGATCGGGCCTGACGGGAAAGTGCATCTCTATGTCGCTCGCTGGCCGATGGCGACACAGAAGAATTTCAACGGCTGGTTCAAAGACTGTGAGATTGCGCATTATGTAGGCGACAAACCAGAAGGGCCTTTTGAATTTGTCCGTGTAGCGGTGGCTGATCAGGACGGCACCTTCAACTCGCCCCATAATCCCACGATCAA
Organism: Novipirellula rosea; assembly: GCF_039541335.1. NCBI lineage: Bacteria > Pseudomonadati > Planctomycetota > Planctomycetia > Pirellulales > Pirellulaceae > Novipirellula > Novipirellula rosea. The sequence continues at coordinate 266,534 of NZ_BAABGA010000006.1, forward strand.
ACAGATCGACGGAAAATATGTGCTCTGTTTCATTGTCAATGAAAACAATTTGCTGAAAACGCAGCGCATCATCATGTATGTCGCCGACGATTTGAGCGACGACTGGAAACCGGCCGCCGGAGCCGAGCCCGACGGAACAATCCTGCGAAAATCCTCCGAAACTACCGATTGGAATTACGCAGCCCAATTGGGTGTTTCCAATCCGTCATTGGTGAAGCATCAAGGGAAATATCTGCTGTACGACAAGTCCGTGGTCAAGCCCACGCCGGATGCCAAACGAGGCAAATACATCTATGGCGTTGCGGTATCGGACAAACTCGAAGGCCCTTACAAGCATCACCCAGAACGTGTCACCCCGGACTCCATGCAGCTCGAAGATGCCTATGCGTTTAGCATGGATGATTCGGTCTATCTGCTCAGTCGTGACTTCGTCGGCTCGAAAGGTTCCAGTGGTGGTGGACTGCTCTGGAAATCGAAAGACGGGTTCTATTTTGACGAAAAGGATACCACGCGTGCTTATGAGGATTTAGAGCACTATGTCGGGAAGGAATCATTGAGTCAGGTCAACGTGTTTCGAGGAAAGCGAGATGGCCATCTAGAACGCGCGCAGGTATTGGCGATCGATGGCCAACCCGCGTATCTGTATTTAGCAACCGGAATCAATACGACACCCGGACACGGAAGTTGCTCGCATGTATTTCGGATTAAGAAACGGCAGAAATAATTCGCACTCGATCGAATCGAACGTACTTGTACGATCTGCCCGCGGTTGCCTCCTCGCCAGCGTCTCTGGCCAACGACGAAATGAAACCTAAAACCAAGCAAGTCGCATGAACAATAATTGGACCACGATGACCGCGGTGTTACTGGCGATACTGGCTTGTGCGGACATCGCCAATGCCGCACCGCTGGCAGGTAGTCGCCCCAACATCGTGCTGGTGATGACGGACGATCAAGGCATCGGTGACCTCTCCTGTATGGGAAACAAGGTGGTGAAGACGCCAGAGCTCGATCGGTTTTACGAGCAGTCGCTCCGCTTTACCGATTTTCAGGTCAGCCCGACCTGTGCCCCGACTCGCTCTGCGATCATGAGCGGGCGGGTGCCGTTCAAAAACGGTGTGACGCATACGATTCGTCAGCGAGAACGGATGGCGTTGGACTCCTTTACGATGCCGCAGGCACTGCAGAATGCCGGTTATCAAACGGGGCTGTTCGGGAAGTGGCACCTCGGCGATGAAGAAGCCTACCTCCCGCAAAACCGCGGGTTTGATGAGGTGCTGATGCACGGTGCCGGTGGAATTGGTCAGGTGTCACTTGGCGATTTTCCACCCAACGGCCAAAACACCTATTTCGACAATGTGTTGTTGCACAACGATACCATCGTGCAGACCCAGGGCTTTTGCACCGATCTGTTTTTTGCATCGGCGCTAAGCTGGATCAAACAACAGCACGAGGCCAAGGAACCCTATTTTGTTTACATCTCTTTAAATGCGCCGCATGCTCCGACCATTGCGCCACAGAAGTATAAAAAGCGTTTTCTTGATTTGGGCTACGACAAGGGAACGGCCGGACGCTACGGAATGATTGAGAATATCGATGACAATTTCGGCATGTTGATGCGAACGCTTGACCAGTGGAATGCGCTCGACAATACGCTCGTGATCTTCATGACCGACAACGGTGCGACTCACTTGAGCGGCACACTCAACGGCAACAGAGTGAAACATTTCAATTTCAACATGCGAGGTGGCAAGAACTCGCCCAACGAAGGCGGGACGCATGTGCCGGCTTTCTGGTATTGGAGAGATGTTTTGAGCGGTGGAGTGGATGTCGACGCGCTGACGGCTCATGTCGATCTGTACAGAACGTTTTGCGATTTAGCCGGTGTGGAACTACCCAGAAAAATGCAGGAGCTTGATGGACGTTCGCTTGTCCCGTTGCTCGAGAATCCAAAGGCCGAGTGGCCCGATCGCAAACTGTTTGTGCATTGTGGCCGCTGGAACGGAGATCCCGAATCGGCGAAGTTCGAGAAGTGTGCCGTTCGTACGGAGCAATGGCGGTTTGTGAACAACAAAGAACTCTACGACATTTCGGCTGATCCAGGGGAGACGACTGATGTCGCATCGTCGCACCCCGAGGTGATTGATCAGTTGCGAAAATCCTATGACAGTTGGTGGCAATCGGTTCTTCCGCTGATGGTCAATGAAGGTTTGCCAAAATTGAAAGAACAACCTTTGCACGTCCGTTATGAAAAGCAGTTGCAGGAAAAGGGCATTCCGGAGTGGGATCCCGCCGAGTTTTAGTGTCGTGGAATTTGCTGAGGACCTTTTTGAAAACGTAAGCGGTAGGCGTTAGCCCGGACCGCTAAAACTTTGGTGTTGACGTACGATATTGGGGGTGAGTTTTTCTTCCAACCTGTAGTGCAGTTACCTCTCCACCGACGAAGTCGGGGGAGAGGTCGAGCACGCCCTTTAGGCGTTGCTCGGGTGAGGGGGCGACCGCGCTATCGGCCGAGCAATTCCGGTGCAAACGGCGTCAACTTCGGCGAGTGGCGTGCTCGGTCAGCCCCCTCACCCGAACGTCGCTGAAGGCTCCGTTCGACCTCTCCCCCAACGAAGTTGGTGGAGAGGTGACAGAAAAATTGCATGACCAAAACTCACCTCATTATCCAAAGTTTTAGCGGTCCAGAACTAACCTTGAGCCATGAAGCGTCAAATCAAGTAGACGGTAAGCGCCGTCGGCTTACTGTTCCACCGAAGCAAACATTTGGCAACCTTGAAATAGTGAATGATATGCAACGTATTTCTATAATCATGTTGGCCTTGATCATCGGCACCCTAGGCAGCGTGATAGCGAAGCCTATCGATCACGCGGCTGATTTCCCTGTGCCACCCGATTTCTATGTGTCACCTGATGGCTCCGATACTTGGTCGGGGACCTTGGCCGAACCTAATCCGCAAGCAAGCGATGGCCCGTTTGCCACGCTAACACGTGCTCGCGATGCGGTTCGGAAATTGAAGGAAAACAAATCAACCGACATCCTTGTGCTTGTTCGCGAGGGGACATACACGCTAAGCGAAACCGTTGTTTTTGGATTACAGGACTCGGGCGACGACGAGGCGACGATCACTTATGCGGCCTATCCTGGTGAGACGCCTGTATTGAGTTCAGCGAGACTGATCTCGGGTTGGAAGCAAGTCAGCGAGAATCTCTCCGGGCTGCCGCAGCAGGCACAGGGCAAGGTCATCGTCGCGGACGTGACCGGAAGTTTCAAATGCCTTTTTGATCAGCAGGGCCTTTTGCCGCGGGCGCGGTCAGCGGGTTTCGTTCCGCTGCAGGGCAGCGGCCGAGATAAGCTGCACTTTCCAGCAGGGAAGCTGAAAAACTGGCCGAATGTGAGCGATGTGGAGATCGTCGTTCGCCCGCATCACGCCTGGATCGTGAACGTTCTGCCCTTACAGTCAGTCGACGAAGAAAAGCAGATCGCCTACACCTCCGTTGACGCGACCTATGCGATGAACGAGTTGCATTTCTTGAAGGGAACAGCATCCTGTTGGGTGGAAAACGTTTTGGAAGCACTCGATGAACCAGGCGAGTGGGTGCTCGACACGAAGCAGGGCAAGCTCTATTTATGGCCGCGGAATGACGGGGGTGTGGTTGCACCTCAATTACAGGAATTGATTCGCATCGAAGGGACCGTGGATAAAGCTGGCCCCAAGGATTTGCCGGTTCGCAATCTGAAGTTTCGTGGACTGACATTTCAGCATGGCGACCGCTACACCGTTGCCAATGATGACGCTGGACTGCAGCATGATTGGGAGATGCATGACAAGGCGACCGCTTTGCTGCGTCTGCGTGGAGCTGAAAACTGTGTCATCGAGGACTGCCATTTCGCTCACAGTGGCGGTGGGGCAATCCGAGTGGATCTGCACGGCATCAACAACACCCTATCAAACAACCACATCCAGCAGATGGGAGGTTCCGGGATTCTGTTGTGTGGCTACGGTCCTGGGACGAAAGACGTGAACCGGAACAATCTCGTCTACAACAACCACATCCATCATACCGGCAGAATCTATTCTCACTCGCCCGGAATCATGCTCTGGCAGAGCGGAGAAAACCGCGTCGCAAACAACTTGATTCATCATACGCCCTATACGGGGCTAATCCTGTCGGGATGCATGACCGACTTCTTCTCGAAATCGGGACGCGAATTGACTCGCACTATCCGCTGGCATGAAATCGGTGGCCAGCCCGCCAAAAAGTCGCAGATGACACTCGGCGAGGTGCGTCCTTTTCTGCACACACATGACAATCTGATCGAGTACAACGAGATCCATCATGCCATGGAAGAATTGGGCGACGGCAACGCGATCTACATCCGGGGTGCGGGTGCGGGGAACGTGATCCGACGCAATTACGTGCATCACCTTGTCGCGCCCATGATCATGCAGTGTGCGATCCGAACCGACGGTGGGCAAATGGATACGCTGATCGCCGAAAACGTGATCTACAAATGCACTTCGCAAGGCATCATGCTGAAGCTCAATACGCGTGTCGAAAACAACATGGTGGTGGATGTGATCGCACCGCCGCGTGGTTACTACTTGTCGGTTCGGGAAGGACCTTTGTCAGGTGCCACAATCAAACGGAATGTCTTCTTTTCGTCTAACGATGAGTGCGAGTTCATCAACGAACTCGGACCAGGCAAAGGAAAATCAAGCGAGGATCGCCGAGGGCGCGCGTTGGCGAGATCGGCGGATGCCGACACCGACTACAACATCTATTACTGCAGGACCGACCCGGCGTTAGGCGACGAGATGCTTGCGAAGCAGCGGAGCGATGGTGTGGACGCTCATAGCCGAGCAGTTGATCCGATGTTCATGGATCCAGAAAATGGCGATTTCCGCTTTCAACCGAATTCGCCCGCACTGGAAATGGGCATCAAGCCAATCGACGTGTCCGAAATGGGGCTAAGATCCGAGACGTCATAGGATTAATCAACTTGAGAGCACGGTTCGATCGGTTAACACAGGTGAAAGTGTTGGTATTTTCGATTAAGATCGAAACCGAAGTCATTTTCGAAACACCTAATTTCCACACCTTTGAAAATCAAGATGCCAAACTTGCGAACAAGAAAACCTCGTATCGGCGGCGCCGCGATTCTGTTGGTTTGCGTCTGGGGCGCGTGCTGCTGCGCTGACAATCCCCAGCGGAAAGCAACATTGCAAACTGACGCAAATCGCTCGGATGGCAAGGATTTCGTGCATCCTGGCATCGCACACACTGCCGCAAGTATCGAGTTTGTCAAAGCCAAGATCGCGGCCGGCGAACAGCCTTGGTCTGGTGAGTGGCAGAAGTTGCAGCAATCCCACATCGGTAGCCTGGATTACCAGCCGAGTCCAAGGGCCCATGTCGAGCGAGGTCCAAGCAACAACCCAAATATTGGTTCGTCGGAATTTTCAAATGATGCCGCGGCAGCCTATACACAGTCGCTGCGTTGGGTGTTGTCCGGCGACCCGCGGCATGCCCGCAAAGCAGCCGAAATCATTGATGCTTGGGCAGCAACACTCAAGACGATCACGAATCACGACGCCAGGTTGCTCGTCGGCATGGAAGGGCATTTGTTCTGTAACGCCGCCGAGTTGTTGCGACACACTTGGGATGGATGGCCCGAAGCGAAACAAGAACAATTTCGCAAGATGGCTCGCAATGTATGGTACCCGATCATCAAAGACTTCTATCCGACCGCCAACGGCAATTGGGATGCGTCGATGTTACAAACGATGATTGCAATGGGCGTTTTTCTAGACGACCGCGAGATGTTTGATCGGGCAGTGAACTATTTTCTTGACGGCGAAGGCAACGGTGCCATTGGAAATTATTTCAACGACTTTGGTGAGTGCCAGGAATCGGGACGCGACCAAGCCCACACGCAAATGGGGCTAGAGTTTTTGGCTAACACCTGCGAGACGGCTTGGAATCAGGGCGTCGACTTGTACGCCGCAAAGGACAATCGCTTGTTACTCGGGTTCGAGTACACCGCCAAGTACAATCTAGGTTTCGACGTTCGCTATGAACCGTTTCGCAGTGTTGAGGGACGCTATCACTACAAACAAATCTCGGAAGATCGAGGACGACTGCGTCCGATGTATGAACGAGTCTACAACCACTACTATCACCGCAAGGGTTTGCCAGCCGAATTCACAAAGCAAGCTATGCTAAAGATCCGCGAAGGCGAACATGGTCGTGATGGCTCTCGTTCACGCGGTCGCCGCAACCGCAATCGTCGCAACAATCGCGAAGGGGGCTCCAGCTCGCTGCGATGGGATACCTTGATGTTCGCACATGAATGAGCCCACGACGTCTTTCTGCAAACGGCGTCTAAACAGGGGACGCCCGTCGAATCGAAAGGCATCAACGGCAATATCCACAACCATATGATTACTCCCCTCGCTGTATTTCAATGGGAATATGTCAGTGTTGACACAAGGAGTGCGTGCGTCGCATGAAAGTAAACACTGGAGAAGAATAGCATGAAGATTCAAGTAACATCCCCTGCGTTCCCAATATTCGTCTTGCTGTTGATTGCATCCGCATCGCTTGTCACGGCAGAGGATTCTCAAAATTCGCCAGACAAGACTGAGTTACTGAACAGTGATGGAAGTCGTTTTGTGCCCAAGGACTACTATCCCAAGTTCAGCTGGGACGTGACGCCGCAGTATTTTATGTTTGGGGATATGGAGCGAGTATTACTGCCGGAAGAGGTACGCTGGATCGCCGCGCGAACGGATTTTCTCTGTATAGAAAAATCTCACGGGCTGAAGATGCTCGGGGCCGCGGAGTTGGGAGCTAAGCACGAGGCTGCAGAATTTAGGAAGATCAAACCTGGTATTAAGGTGCTCTTCTATTTTAATTCGGCGTATGCTTGGCCATTTACTTCTTACAACGAAGCGTTTACGCGGGACAAAATCGATCAACATCCTGAACTGAAGAAGTTTTTGTTGATCGATTCTGAAACGGGCAAGCTGGCTCATCGCCGCAACGTTTTCTTTTTTGACGTGCTCAATCCTCAGCTGCGTGAATGGTGGGTTGATACTGTTGCCAAGGGAGTGGCCGACTCTGGATGTGACGGCGCCTTTATCGATCAAATGCATGGATTTTTCTGGCTGCGAGAAGACAAGAGTCAAGAAGTGCAAAGGGCAATGGGAGAGATGATGGCCTCGTTGAAAAGGAAGATGGGGCCAGACAAGATCCTGCTTGGAAACAATGCCCATCAAGCAATTGCCAAGCACGTTTTCCCGGTGATTGATGCCAGCATGTTCGAGCATTACAACGAAGAACTCCTGAGCAAGGAGAGTTTGCTGCAAGACTGGGATGATATGCTGCGTCTTGCCAAGGCCGGGAAAATGTCGGTCTTCCGGATCGGTGTCGAATCCGATCCAAAAGAGAAGCAGCAGCAAGACAACGCGAGGGCAAGACGCGGGCGAGCCGATCGGATGGCGGAACTGGCCAATGAGCGTTTGGAATTCTACCTCGCCTGCTACCTAATCGGCGCCCAGCCCTATTCTTATTTCCAGTACGGATGGGGCTGGACGCTGTCGTCGGGCTCCTTGCAGGATTACCCCGAGTTGCATAAGCCGCTCGGTGCGCCGACGGGGGCTTACCAGCGAATCTCGCCAGAAAGCTGGGAATTCACCCGTGAATTTGAACATGCCAGCGTTTGGGTGAACACCGAAAGTCGACAGGCCAAGATCACTTGGCGATGACGATCAAAATGACGCAAATCATTAATTGCACGTCGTAGTTAAGCCTCGAATTAAGCGATCCGCTGAGTGATAATGCATCACACACAATGACCTCGATTTTATTCGGACGTTTGTCGCGTTGTATAAAAGGTTACCAATCCACGTGCGGTATGCAAAAACGCGGCCAATCGATTCCGGCAACGACGAAGCCTCGACGAAAGAAGCAAAAATGAAACTCCTGAACCTGATTTTCGCTATTGGTTTTGGGGGCCTTCAACTGCTTGCGACCAATACTGGGACCGGCGCTGATGCCGCTGCGACGCCCAACATCATCTTGATTCTGACCGACGATCAGGGGTACCAAGACTTGGGTTGCTTCGGTTCGCCGAATATCAAGACGCCGCATTTGGATCAGATGGCAGCCGAGGGCATCAAGCTGACTAGCTTCTATGCTCAGCCCGTTTGCGGTGTTTCGCGAGCGGCATTGATGACCGGATCGTATCCGATTCGAATTGCTGAACCCGGAAATATCAAACGACTGCATACGGTTCTACATCCAGACGAAGTCACAATGGCTGAAGTACTGAAGCAGGCCGGCTACGCGACTGGCATGATCGGCAAATGGCATCTGGGACTCGGTCGTGAAAACACGACGATGCCGAATGCCCAAGGCTTCGATTACTTTTACGGCACACCTCAGTTCAACGGTTACACGGTGAACGTCGACGACGCAAAGATGCGCAGCTCGATCATGCGTAATCAGCAAGTTGTGGTGAAGTCTGTTGAGAGCTGGGACAACATCACCGCCGACTATACGGGCGAAGCGATCCGTTGGATCACCTCGAACCACCAGAAACCGTTCTTCCTGTATCTGGCACACAACATGCCACACATTCCGCTGGGGGCATCGGAGAATTTTAAAGGCAAGTCCGATGGCGGTTTCTACGGCGACACCATCGAAGAAATCGATTGGTCCTGTGGCGAAATCTTCAAGACACTAAAAGAGTTAAATATCGACGACAATACCTTGGTCGTGTTTACATCCGATAACGGCCCATGGGTCGAAACCACACGCGGAATGAAACCAAATGCGGCGAAGTTGATCCCTAGGGACCATTCCGGCAATGCCGATCCTCTTCGCGGCTGGAAGATGAGTGCTTGGGATGGCGGATCGCAAGTTCCCTTTATTGCCCGCTGGCCAGGGCGAATTCCTGCAGGTTCTTCGTCCGACGAGATCCTCAGCACGATGGATCTGCTGCCCACGTTTGCTTCGATCGCCAAGGGCAAGCTGCCCGACGTCGAACTCGACGGCAAAGACGCGACTGAGTTTTTGACCGGGAAGTCCGAAACCAGTCCACGCGACGAATACTTTTACTACTCGGGGTGCCTGCTGACTGGCGTGCGGTCGGGCTCATGGAAACTCGTTCTGCCGCGAGTCAATGCACCGCAAGGTCTCGGTTGGTGGGCCCGCATGATCGAAGCGGTCGATGAAATTCACCTATTCGACCTCGAGGCGGATCCCGGTGAAACCACAAACGTGGCTGCGGAACATCCTGAAGTGGTCGCTGTGCTGATGAAACGAATCACTCGGGCAAGGACGGAACTAGGCGACATCGATCAAACCGGCACCAAGGCCAGATTCTTTGACAAGGGACCTCGAAAACTTCAAAGTCCGATCAAAAAAACACGTCAGAAGAAGCCCGCGTCCAAAGTGCGCTCCGAAAAAGAATAGATACTTATGATTCAAATCACGCGTTTGGTTACCGCATCACTGCTTTTGGTTGGCTCCGTTGTTTCGTTACAGGCCGCCGAGCAAACCAAGCCCAATGTCATCCTCGTCATGACCGACGATCAGGGCTACGGTGACCTCGGTTGCCACGGCAATCCAATCTTGAAGACGCCGAATATCGATCGTCTCTATTCTGAATCAATTCGTTTCACCGACTTCCACGTTAGCCCGTTCTGCACACCGACGCGTGCTGCGTTGATGACGGGAAACCATCCTGGTTACTCGGGAGCGTACCGCACTAGCTCGGGACGCACGATGCTGCATCGTGACGAAAAAACGCTGGCGAATCTCTTTGCCGAAAATGGTTACGCTACCGGCATGGTTGGGAAGTGGCATCTCGGTGACAACGCTCCGCACCGTCCACAGGATCGCGGGTTTCAGGACGTCGTCTGGCATCGTTGTGGCGGTGTGGGTCAGGCGTCGGATCACTGGGGTAACGACTACTTCGACGACACCTACGAACGCAGCGGAAAGTTCGAATCATTCGAAGGCTATTGCACCGACGTTTGGTTCCGAGAAGGCATTCGCTTTGTGAACGAGAACAGTGACAAACCGTTCTTCCTGTATCTCGCCCCCAACGCGCCGCACGGACCCTATCGCGTTCCGCCCGAGTGGGCCAAGCCCTATTTGGGCAACAAGGCGGTGGCCAACCCGAACTTCTACGGAATGATCGCCAATATCGATCACAACATGGGGATCTTACGCCAGCGGCTCAGTGAGCTGGGGCTAAGCGAGAACACAATCCTGATTTTCATGACGGACAATGGGACTGCTGCCGGCGCGAAGTTCAAAGGTTTGGACTCGGAGGCAATTGAAGGTTACAACGCGGGGATGCGAGGCAAGAAGTCATCGGTTTACGACGGCGGTCATCGTGTGCCGTTCTTTATTTACTGGCCAGCCGGCGGGCTGAGCGGTGGCAAGAATATCGAGACACTCGCGGCCCATATTGATGTGTTGCCGACGCTAGCAGACCTTTGCGGTATTCCCGTGTCCGACGAATACCGGCCCGACGGAGTCTCGCTGAAACCGCTGCTCAGTGTCTCTGACCCAGGCAGTGTCTCCGGTCCAGACAGCACTTCGAAGCCAGGCAACTCTTCGAAGCCAGACGGACCGGATCATGCGTGGCCGCGAGATCATCATGTCGTGCAATTCCACGGCGGGGCTGGAGCCACCACGCTGCCTTCCAAACCGTTTGAATATTCTGTGGTGATGACCGAGCGATGGCGATTGGTCAATTCCGACGGGCAAGCCTTGTACGACATCGAGGCCGATCCCACGCAAAGAAGCAACGTCGCTGCGGATCATCCCGAAGTGGTGTCGAAATTGCGTGAACTGTACCAACCGTTTTGGGACAAGGTTTCACCAAGGCTGACGCCGGTTCGAATCGATGTCGGCAATCCAGCTGAGAACCCGACCGTACTTTGCTCGCAGGATTGGTACATGCCCACCGGAAACCCACCGTGGAACTTCACTTCTATCCGAAAACTCCCCAAAGTCACCGGACCCTGGATGATCGAGGTCAAGCAGGCTGGCCGTTACCGAATCACGCTTAGACAGTATCCCAAAGAAGCCAACAAAGTCGTGGTTGCTGAGCGAGCGAAGATCGAGATCGCTGGCAAAACCGATGAACAGCCAGTCGCCCCGCAGAGCAAGGGAGTGGTGTTTGAGCTGGAACTGCCAGCGGGCCCCACCGAGTTGGTGACCTATCTGTATGACACGAAGGGACGGGCGGGCGGAGCTTACTTTACCGAAGTGGAAGCGATTTGAATGGACTCAAGACGCAAGACGAACCCATCCACGTTCTGGCCAGCGTAACGAGCAAGCAGATATCGATGAAATCAATGAAACGCTTCTTAACGGTGATTGCCTGTCTGCTGTTCTCTGGTGCTAGTACAGTGTTTGCCTCGGAAAGCAAACCCAACTTTGTGGTCATCTTTACCGACGACCAGGGCTACAGCGATCTCCGCTGTTTTGGCGGGAACCATGTCGACACGCCGAGGATCGACCAGATGGCGGCCGAGGGCGCACGGCTGACCAACTTCTATGTGGCTGCACCTGTCTGTACACCCTCGCGTGCTGCTTTGATGACGGGTTGCTATCCCAAACGAATCGATATGGCCACCGGTTCTAACTTTGGAGTGTTGCTTGCAGCGGACCGCAAGGGACTGAATCCTGAAGAGATAACGATTGCCGAAGTGCTCAAGACGGCGGGATACAAAACGGGGATGTTCGGCAAGTGGCACCTTGGCGACCAGCCCGCCTTCCTCCCGACCCGGCAGGGCTTTGACGAGTTCTTCGGTCTTCCCTACAGCCATGACATCCACCCGTTCCATACCAATCAGAAGAAGTACAATTTCCCGCCACTGCCGTTACTCGATGGCGAGACGGTGATTGAGACCGACCCTGACGCCGACTACCTGACGCGGCGAATCACGCAGCGGGCGGTGAGCTTCATTGAAACCAACAAAGGCGGCCCGTTCTTTCTTTACATCCCACACCCCATCCCGCATCGGCCGATTCACGTTTCGCCTCCCTTTATGAAATCGGTTCCTGAGCCGCTGAAAGCGAAACTCGCTCGGGAAGAACAGAACAAGACGATTGACTATAAAACGCGGGATCAGATTTATCCGTCCGCGATCAGCGAAATCGATTGGTCGGTCGGACAGATTCTTGACGCCCTCGAACAGAACGGCGTCGACGACAACACGCTAGTGATCTTTACCTCCGACAATGGCCCGTCAATCGGCAAGGCGACCCCACTGAGAGGCAAAAAAGGGTCGACGTTCGAGGGCGGTATGCGTGAGCCAACCGTGATTCGATGGCCAGGAAAAATACCGGCGGGTGTTGATAATCATGAACTCATCACCACCATGGATCTACTGCCGACCTTCGCCAAATTGGCCGGTGCTGAAGTTCCAAGTGATCGAGTGATCGATGGCAAGGATATCTGGCCGGTACTGGCTGGCAGCGGATCATCTCCTCACGAGGCCTTCTTTTATCACCAGGGCGACACCCTTGTTGCGGTGCGGTCCGGCCAATGGAAATTGCAATTAGGCAAGGGAAAGCGTGCCGCGTCGCCGCTGCTTTTCAATTTACAGCAGGACATCGGGGAAACCACGGATGTATCAAAGGCAAATCCAACAGTCGTCGCGCGGCTGCGTGCGCAGATGGTCGCTTTTGAAAAAGAACTTTCTCAAAACAGCCGGCCGGCGGCTTTTGTCGAGAATCCAAAAGCCTTGTCGGCTCGTTAAATCATCGAACAAGAAAAGACACTTAGTTTGACGATCTCGAAATCAACATTGGTCGGCAAAGTCGAACTCGCCAATGACAAAAGTCGTTTTTCGCAACACATTCGCGTGGCAGCCGCTGGCAGTGTGCAGTTGTCCGATGCAAAGTCTGTCAACGGACCATAAAAACTGCCGCCTTCCGCGTTCATGCCCTTCCGCGTTTATGCCCCGTGCGAGCCGAGTCAAGTGCTTTCGTTCAACGAAGGTCAACGCAACGGATCTACTTGGTAAGTGACGCAGATCACTATCATCATGTCGCAGATCCTTCTTGAACGGACAGCAAATGGGGCCATGATGCCTAGTCGCTCTCCCACCCGTCGGAACCATTCCGATGCAATACTGCAGTGGTTCGATCGATTCATCTTTGTCCAGCACTGATTACAGTAGAACACATGCAAAACTTGTTAATTGCCCTTCTATTTGCAGCCATCGGGGTTCCCTCCATCGCCTGGGCACAACTTGATCCCCTGGAAGCCTCGGCACGGGCCAAGGCTGATTGCCCCTGGTTCGCCCAATTCATGGCTGGCGAACCGGTCGTAGCGGGCTTCCCCGGAGAATCCGAAGCGGATCGCATTAAGCGAGTGAAACCTTGGGCGGATGCAAAGTTCGGGCTCTTCCTGCACTGGGGCCCTCAGCGGGCAGGTGGTGAATACGTCATCAGCCAGTCTGTTTTGAACGAGTTCAATCCGGTCGAGTTCGACGCCGAACAGTGGGTACTGACCGCTAAAGACCTCGGTTTCAAGTACATGGTGATCACGACGAAGCATCATGCGGGGTTCTGCATGTTTGATTCTGATTACACCGAGCATGACATCATCGACGCGACTCCGTTTGGTCGGGACCCGATCAAGGAATTGGCGGATGCGTGTGCGAAACACGACATGTTGCTGGGGTTTTACTATTCGGTTTGGGATATCAAACATCCCGGCTACAGCAAAGACATCGGCAGCCCCGATTACGCAACGTATCAGCAATATATGATCGACCAGACCACCGAGCTGCTCACAAAGTATGGTCCGATCGCGACCTTGTGGATGGACGGCGAGTGGGTGAATACCTGGACGTTCGAGCGTGCCTCGCAGTACCGCGATGTGGTTCGCAAGCTGCAGCCTAATATTTTGTTGGTTGATCGAATCGGCCAGCGTCGGCTGGGTGATGGTGACTATGGCTCTTCAGAGAATTTCACACCTTACATCGGAGACAATCTCAACGGTCGGCTGTGGGAAAGCTGTCAGCGGTTCGACGGTCGCTGGTTCTTCACAGGCAAGGATGATTCCCAGTCGGTGCAGTGGGCTCTGCACAATTTGGTCGATACGGCCGCGCGAGGTGGGAACCTGCTCTTAAACATGGGACCAACCCCTGAAGGTTTATTACCGCCCAAAAGTGTTGCAAAACTAAAACCACTCGGTGCATGGCTGCGCAAGTATGGCGAAGCCATTTATGGAACCCAGCGAGGACCGCATTATCTTCTGGACTGGGGCAACTGCACCCGCCGTGACAATACGCTGTATTACTTTATCGCTGATTGGCCACAGGACGGCATGTTGGTCATCCGGGGATTGAACGAAGGCAAGCCGAACGCGGGGATTAAGAAGATGGAGTTGATGGGCGAGTCGTCGACAACATCGGTTTCTTTCGAACAGTCAGGCAGTGATGTCTTGGTGAGAGTACCGAACGCTCCGGTGGATCCATTGATGAGTGTGCTGAAGGTCCAGCTCGATGGTTTGCCGGTCGTTGATAACTCGCTCCGCCCGCTCGCCGTTCCTCTCCGTCCACAACAAGGAAATGCGAAGGTCAATGTGGGTGACTACTTCCTCTCGGCTGCCTTTGCCAAGATTCACGGTGATGATCTGCATTTTTCGCTTGGCGCTGGAGCTGGCGGTCAGCGCGAGAATCTGAAAGGGTGGACGAATCCAGCGGATTGGGCCGAATGGGAGATTGTCGTTGATCAACCGGGCACATATGAGCTGCGAGTGAACTACACCAGTTGGATGGATAGCGGGAAATTTGTAGTAGAAGTTGCAGGCAAATCGTTCGAGCAGGTGGTGACACCCACCGGTAAGCTGAGAGGGCGACAATCTCCATTTGCCGCCGCGTTTAACACCGTCACCCTGGGGCAAGTGCATTTCGATCAACCCGGTCGCTACCAGGTAACTGTGAAGGCGTTGGAAATCGATCCCAAGGCGATCCAGTATGACCAAGGGTTGATGTTGTTACGCGAAATCATTCTAGCGAAATCAAAGTGAACACGAAGATTTCCACACGAACAACGCCGGATGACCGCAGCCTCGGTGCGCTATTTTTAGAAGCCGCGTTGCCTCTGATTCATCCGCTTAGGAACATCCAGACGAAACAACCATGAATTATCGAGTCAACCAAAACTGGATTCTGTTTCTCACATTAATTGCCCTTGTTTGCCCATCGGCATGTGCGGGCGCCGAGGATCAGCCGCCGAACTTCGTGATCATTTTCGCCGATGACTTGGGCTATGGAGACCTCGGCTGTTTCGGATCGACGACGATCAAGACGCCCAACCTCGACCGAATGGCGGCCGAAGGGATGCGGATGACCCAATTTTACGCTCAAACCGTTTGTGGGCCTTCGCGAGCGGCGCTGATGACGGGTTGTTATCCGCTACGAGTCGCAATCAATCAAAACAAAGTCGAGGTTCACCCGGAACTGCACAGCGATGAAATCACGATCGCGGAAGTGCTAAAGCCGGTCGGCTACACCTCTGCCGCTTATGGTAAATGGGATTTGGCGGGGCACAACGGCGAGAAGTACGTTCGCTCGCTGCTGCCACTGCATCAAGGTTTTGATGAATTCTTTGGGACGTCGACCAGCAACGATTCCAAGGTAGACCTATTTCGCGGCGACGAGGTGATCGAAAAGCGTACCGACATGCGGCTGTTAACCCAGCGTTACACCGACGAAGCAATCGACTTTATCCGGCGTAGTAAGGATCAACCGTTCTTTGTCTATCTGGCGCACACGATGCCACACGTGAAGCTGGCGGTTTCGGACGCCTTCAAAGGAAAGTCCGATGGCGGTTTGTATGGCGACGTCGTCCAGGAGATTGACGCCAACGTCGGACGTCTGTTGGCAACACTCAAAACCGAAGGACTCGACAAAAACACCTACGTCGTTTTCACCAGCGACAACGGGCCTTGGTATCTTGGTCGTAGCAAAGGGCATTTGAATAGGATTGGCAAAGATGCGGCGTCGCACGGTGGATCCGCCGCACCGCTCCGCGGCGCGAAAACCTCCACCTGGGAAGGCGGACTGCGTGTCCCCTGTATCCTTCGTGCACCCGGTAAGATCCCGGCAGGTACGACGTGTGATGAAATTGCATCGACGATGGACCTGTTACCGACCTTCGCCCGGCTGGCCGGAACCACGGCTCCGACCGATCGGGTGATCGACGGGCATGACATCCGCGATCTGATTCATGGAGTTTCCGGCGCAAAAAGTCCCACCGACGCGTTTTTCTATTACCGCCGTACGCGATTGGAGGCGGTTCGATCGGGGAAATGGAAACTACATCGTCCACTGCCTGCCGATCGGCAGTGGTCTCATTACAGCAAGGCGGAAGACGTGATTGACATCACTCGCCCGATGTTGTTTGACCTCGACGCGGACATTGCCGAGACCAAGGATGTCGCTGATCAGCACCCCGAAGTCGTCGCTGAGCTGATGAAGTTGATCGAGCAAGCACGCACGGACATCGGCGACCATGATCGGATTGGCGAGAACGCTCGATTTTTTGATCCGCAACCTCGCCGGCCGGATATCAACAAATCCGCCGCTCGTAAACGCAATAAGCAATAAACACCGAGACACCCATCTTTAAAGGACAGCAAAATAATGACATCCGCCCGTGGAACGATTCTGTACACAATGAAGACAACTCAATGGCTAAAGGGGCTGATGGCCATTCTGTTTGTTCTTGTTTCCGGAGGCATCGCATCGTGCCAGGAAACTCAGTCGACGCAGTACGACGGCAGTTGGGAATCGCTACAAAAGATGCCGGTGCCTAGCTGGTTTGACGATGGCAAGATTGGGATCTTCATTCACTGGGGGCCTTACAGTGCAATCGGTTACAAGAAGGGCGGTCGCGGCTATGCCGAACATGTGCCGAAGCTGCTCTACGAGGAATCGCAGCACTACTATCCGTACATGGACAAACGATGGGGAGCGCATCCGCCCGAGTTCGGTTACAAGGACATCATCCCCGAATTCAAAGCCGAGAACTGGGATCCTGAGACGTGGGCGAAATTGTTTGCCGACGTCGGCGCGAAGTACGTTGTGCTGACGGCCGAGCATCATGATGGCTGGGCCAACTGGGATTCCGATCTGACGCCTTGGAACGCGGTCGACATGGGGCCAAAACGAGACTTAGTCGGCGACCTTGGCAAGGCCGTGCGGAAGCAAGGACTCAAGTACGCGCCGTCGTATCACCGTGAACGCCACACAGGGTTCTTTGCGAAAGAGAAATACGTGGTTCACAGTGAGCCGCGACCGGATATTGCTGAAGAGATCCGGCGTGTTCCTGAGGCGGCCTCGCTGTACGGACCGTTCAGTTACGACAAAGCGTTTGTCGATGACTACGTCGCCCGTTGGAAAGAGATTCAAACGAAGTACCAACCCGACTTTCTGTGGATGGACGACTTTCCGATCTACACCCGCGACGGCAATCAAGTGCGCGCCGGACAGATGCAGCCAGAGATCCAGTATCTGGACGATTCACTTCGCGGCATGATCACCGACTTCATGAACGATGGTGCTGCGCGCGGGCAAGATGTCTACGTCAACAACAAAGGTGCGAACCGCAATTGGCCTGATGGCGTCGGCTGTTTGGAAAAGGACAATCTGAAACTGAAGGTCATCGGACCGAAGTGGCAGAGCTGCACGACCTTTGGAACGTCATTCGGCTATCTCGAAGGCGACAAGTACAAGACCATCGAAGGCGTGATCCACGAGATGGTGGAAGTCATCAGCCGCAACGGGAACTTCTTGATCAACATTGGCCCCAGGGCAGACGGCACGATTGTTCCCGAGCAGTTGGAACGATTACATGCGATGGGCGATTGGCTGCGAATCAACGGCGATGCGATTTATGGATCTCGTTATTGGAAACAGAGCGACCAGACGGATGAACATCTTGCCTTTACGACCAAGGGCAAGAATCTGTATGCGATCAAGATGACCGAGCCATTAAAGCCTTTTACGATCACCGGCACGAAGGGGTGGAACGCGAATCAGGTCACGTCGGTTCGGCTGCTCGGTTCCGACTCGAAGACAACTTGGGAAATGACTCCGCAAGGCTTGCAAATCACACCACCGAAACAGTTCGGCCAGAGCAAGTATGCATGGGCTTTTGAAATCGTTACAGATCGCGAGCAGCACGTCCCCAATGTGATTCAGCATGATGCCTCCGAGGCCTTGAAAGGCACGCAAAAGGTCGACCTGGATGGACATGATACTTCGCAGCGTGCGGTTCCAGTGGGACCTGCTCATCCCGCGATGAAACCTTTCGTACTGCCGGGATCAACCGTGGTGATTGAAACCGCATCGAGTGCCGATGGTTTTAAAAAGCTGTCGCCGGCAGCGGCATCCGGCAGGCAGGTTACTGCAAATCCGGCAACCCGTAACGATCCGCTGAAGTCACTGACGGACGGAAAACTGGCCGCGGCAATCGGGCCGGTGTTCGGAAATGGTATTCGTGGTGGAGCGTACAAAATGGATTTGGGTTCGGCACAATCCGTTTCGGCGATCACCAGTTGGTCTCACAACTGGAAAGGGATCCGCGGTGCTCAAAAGATGGTCCTTTACGGCAGCGACGCGGCGACCGATCCGGGTTGGGATCTGACCCGTTTTACCCCACTTGGCATGATTGATACGACCGGCGATGCGAAGGCGAAGTTCACAGCGGCATCGTTGCGGGCATCGGCCGGACAGTCGCTCGGTCAATTCCGCTGGATTGTCTGGGCCGTGTCCCCGGTGACTGATACCGATGGCGGCGAGAACACCGCTTTCCAAGAGCTTGCGGTCGACGTTCTCGAATCAGCGGATTCTGCTGCCTCCGAAAAACCCAATATCTTGTTCATCGTTGCCGATGACCAAGCGCCCTTTGATCTTAAAATCTACGATCCGGATTCGGCGCTACAGACGCCGGTGATTGACCGTCTGGCCGCCGAGGGTTTGGTGATCGATGGAGCCCATCAAATGGGAGCCTGGTGTGGCGGCGTGTGCACTCCGTCACGTCATATGACCATGTCCGGCCGCACACTTTGGCATGTTCCGGATAAACCAGGACAAGGTCGGAATCCGCTGGAATCGGATCCAAGTCATGTGCCACTGGATCTTGCGGACCATACCATGGCGGCGGTTTTTAACGCGGCAGGGTACGATACGATGCGAACCTGCAAGAAGGGGAATAGTTACGCAGCCGCGAATGCGAAATTTACGGTGGTTCATGATGCTGTCAAGCGAGGCGGTACGGATGAGTCCGGCAGCGCGTGGCACGCGAAGCAAGTGCTCAACTATCTTGACGGGCGCGAGGCCTCAAACGACCAAGACCCGTTTTTGATCTATTTCGGTTTCTCGCATCCTCACGATACGCGGGACGGAAAGCCTGAGTTGTTAGCCAAATATGGCGCGGTGAATCATCGGGACAAAAACAGCCTTCCGCCAGCCAACCCGAAGCAGCCGAAGCTTCCCATCAACTATCTCCCGAAACACCCGTTCAACAATTCAGATATGAAGGTACGCGACGAGGTGAACGTCAGCGGGGTCTGGACCAACCGTGATGAACGCACTATTCGCAACGAGTTGGGCCGCGAGTTTGCTTGTAGCGAAAATATCGACATCCAGATCGGTGCCGTTTTAGAAAAGCTCAAGCAGATGGGCGAACTGGAAAACACCTATATCATCTACACGTCCGACCATGGAATGGCGATCGGCCGTCACGGACTGCAGGGCAAACAGAACCTCTACGAACACACCTTCCGTGTCCCCTACATCGTCAAAGGTCCCGGCATCAAACCAGGATCTCGCGCTGTGGGTAATATCTACCATCTCGACGCGCTAGCAACCCTGTGCGACCTCGCGGGGATTGAAACGCCAAAAACCAGCAAAGGCATTAGCTTTAAACCGGTTCTCGAAGGGAAGCAGGATACGGTTCGCGATGTACTCTACGGCGCGTATTGCGGTGGTGCAAAACCCGGAATGCGTTGTGTCAAGAAAGGCGATTGGAAACTGATCCGCTATGAGTCGGTCGAAGACGGCGTGAGCGAAACCCAGCTTTTCAACTTGGCCGAGAACCCCGATGAACTGTTGCCCCAGCACCACGATCCCAAGCTGATTGCGTTAACCGGGTACACGCCGAATCCGCAGCAAACCAATCTCGCCAGCGATCCGGCCTATGCCGAGAAACTCAAGGAAATGAAGCAGATTCTGCTGGACCAGATGCGGAATCACTCAGATCCGTATCGCTTCTCCGATCAGCCGGATGATGGGTTGAATACAACAGACGTTTCCGATTCGCCAGCAAGCAAGAATACCCCAGCGAAGAAACGTAAACAGCCTGCCAAGTAGGTGTTTGCACGACGCGAGTTTCTGGCAATGCCATTTGCATTGAACTTTTAGGGTACTGGACGAGGCAACGAGTCGTTGAAGTGCGGTTAATCGCTGGGACTCGTTACCTCGTCCACTACGGCCAACCCTAAGTTTTACGTTTGACAAACCACGAGGCAAACGACGTAGTGTGCCGATATCAGGCATAGGAAGCCAAAATCACGTCGTTTCAAAAACAAAGTGTGTTTGTCCCCAATTTCCACGCGTGATTGAACCATCAGCAGCGACTATAAAAGTGTAGGTTTGCGCGCCGGGCGCGCATCGCCGGGCTATTTGCGCACGTGATTGATAAGAGTGAATCATGCTGAATTTTCGATGTCTCGTTCTTATTCTTGCTTCCGGCTTGGGATCTACACTCCTACAGTGCTCGGCACTTGAACCGATTGCTGTTGGAAACCTTGAAGCAGAGCTGGAACAATTGAGCCAAGTTCCTGAGGGAGATCGTGCCTCCGAAGCGTTTTGCAATCGCGCCGCTGCGATCAACCGACGGCTGTTTCAGCTCTCCGCCGATGAACGGTACCGAATCTTGAAGGAATTTACTTTCTCGGGTGGGTCGGAAGATATTCAAGCTGTTTCGGCAATATGTGATGTCGTCGCACCGCCGACAGAATTCGCGAGGCTGATCGGCGCGCGACCGACGGAAAACACTTTTGCAATCCCGTCTGTCGCAAACGTGGACGGCTTGTTTAGCACAGCATGGCTGTTAGTAGAGACTGCAGATGACTTGGGTCTCTTGCGAGTGCTCACGAACGAAGTGGAATCACTGCCTGGATCTCGTGCCATTGTGTTGCGAGCGATTCTGCTTGCTTCTCAGTCGGGCAACGAAGAGAAAGTGCGTTCGATCATTGAACAACTCGCCAACGAGAAAACATTCTCCAGCGAATGGGTGCGCGATGCGGCGGTGCTGTCCTGCGTTTGTCGTGAGCTGGACAACTGCAGCGATGTCCTGGGAAAAATCAGGAGTTCCGTCTTAGATCGTCAATCCGTTTCCCCCACTGCGAAAGCGTTTTTGGCACGAACGCAGTTCTCAGCACGCGAACAAGAGCTGCTAGGTCCGTTTCGCATGAACAAAGACTGGATCGCGGTTGGAAAGCGAGCCAGCCTCTACTCGCATGACAATCACATCACTCACTTGGCGGGCAGTGATGCCTACTACGTCTACCGATACCCACTTGCAGGCGACTTTCGTTTTCAAGTTCAACAGGTTGATCCGAAAAATGAAGACGCCTGCCTAATTCAATATGCAAATCGCTCCTTTGGGCTGAATCCGTTTTTTAGACCAGGGGCGAATCTGCGTGAGATTGAGAAATCGGGGGACCGTTTTCGGGCTTGTTTGAATGGCTATCCGTTGGGGGATTTTCCAATGGATTCAACCAGCCCTTGGATCGTTCTTGATCCAAATGGAAACGTGACAGAGCGATTTCGTTTCATGAAGTTGACTGGTTCTCCGACCATACCACGCGAAGTCAAGTTGATCGGTAATGAATCTTCCTCTGGCTGGACGTCAAGTGACAACTCGGACGATCTGTCGACTTCAAATGGCGTTCTCGAATCAGCCAAATCACAATCATTACACCAGCGAATTGTCCGCTATTATCGTCCGCTTCAATCTGGTGAAACGTTTGAGTATGAATATTTTGCGTCGGAGCAACACGTAGCCCATCCCGCAATCGGGCCGTTGGCGTTTCTGCTTGACCCCGATGGTGTGAAGCTGCACTGGGTAACAAAGCTAGACGATGACTGGTCTGGACTAAGCGTTGACAATGAACTGGTCGAGCCGCTTAATCGACGCGGCCCAAGAAAATTGCCCATTCGCTCGAGTGAATGGAACCACGTTTCCTTGTCGCTCAACGACAACCAGCTGACGATCCGGTTGAACGATACGTTGGTCTATTCACGTAGTTTGCAACCCGACGATGACACTCGGTTTGGTTGGTATCACAACCCAAGTGAAAAATCGATCCGAGTCCGCAACGCAGCGCTGCGTGGAGAGTGGCCCAAGAGTTTGGACATCGATACGATCGCCGAATCTCGCGGTACAGGGGCACCGTCTGCATTGGCAAGCGTCCTTTTTCGAGAACACGATATCGGCGCTGGCGTTTTGCAGGTCAGCGAAGAAGCATCGAGACTGAAGGTTGAAGATCGGTATGACTATTTGTCAAAGTGGGTCTTGCCGAGTGAGTGGCATCGGACGCTTCGTCTGAACAGCGATTTCACGTCCATGCACTCACTACAGCCGACCACCAAGGATGTGAACGATCCCGGAGGAAATCTGATTTCCCCTGCGTTGGAATTGATCGACGTTGCCGAGCAACTCGGGCGGCTGAATGAAATTGCAGAAAGAGCTAGGTTGTACGCGCCTGAGGATATTCATCAACAGCGAAACCGCAGTGCATTTCTCGCGTTGATCCATCATCGGCTTGGAAGCCATGACGAAACAATGAAGCATGCCGAAACTCTTTTTCGTTTGACTGAGCAGGCCGACGACGAGATCGCACCACGTCATCTCTGGTCCGGTTATTTGGTTTCTCGAATGTTAAATAACGAACCAGATTTCCACGGCATCGTTCGTGATTTACTCGCACTGCATCAACTGCCTCGGTTGGATCCGGAATTTCCGATTGAATTCGAGCTGAATCGCATGTGGAACTCCTATCGCCACAACGACCTAGAGGAGTTCACTGAACGAAACGGTATGCAACTGAAGCAATGGCAACCGACGGCGCGGTACGAAACAAAATGGAGAAGTCTTGGGCATGCCCAAGGTGAATGGCTGTCAATTCCCGGCGGTGTTCGTCACATTCCTTCGCATTCGCACGATCTACTTTTCTTTGAAAGCCCGCTATTGGGAAACTACGAGTTTCAATTCGAGCAGCAAAATGCAGAGTTTGGCGACATTCAGGTTGTAGCCGGCGGGGCCCGCACGAAGGTAGAAGACGGGAAAACGGTCATTACTGGGGGCGATGAGATTGCCAAAGTCGAAACGCTCATTGCACCGCCACTAGGAATCGAACGCCCATGGATTCACCAACGATATGTTGTTCGCGACGGCGTTTTGTCGGTCCACGTAAACGGCCGAAAGGTTCATCAGCGAGATGTTTTCGAAGGCTACCCTTGGCTCGCACTCTGCGCGGACGACGAAAGTACAGCAGTAGTGAGAAATATAGAAATCATGGGAGCCCCGGCTATTCCAAGCTCTTTGGAATTGGTGCATCCTCGCCTACCTGGCTGGCGCTCGTACTACAGCCCCGGAATCAAGAATGCAAACGGAGCTTGGACCCATCAAGATGGGAGCATCGTGGGTCTTAAAGAGGACTTCCCCAAAGGATCCGGGCGCGAGCGGATGCTCTATTATCAGCGACCGCTCAAGGGGAGTGATGCGGTGGAGTACGAGTTCTTCTACAAACCAGGATCAACGATCGTGCATCCCGCGCTTGATCGAATGGCGTTTGTGGTCACGCCAGAAGGTATTCAGTTGCACTACGTAACGGATGGTCAAGATGACAAAACGTTCCATGACAAAACCAACATGCGATTTGAGCCGACCGAACAGCGTGAGCGTCCAAGTGCTTTGCTAATCGAGAACCAGTGGAACAAGGCACGAATCTCTCTCCACGACAATTCGATGCAGATGCAGTTGAATGGGACGGTCGTCTATCAACACGAGTTGAGCCCTGTCAACCAACGACTGTTTGGACTCTTCTACTTTTCGGATCAGACGTCAGCCAACGTTCGCAACGTCGTGCTTCACGGATCTTGGCCGACGAAATTAGCTACTGCCAGCGAACAACAACTCGCTGACCCTCAGCTCGTTCAACTAAATGCATCACTCGACATGTTGGCTGGCCGTATGATTCGAGACTTTGCAGAGGAGAGCATTCCAGACAAGTTATTCAACATTCAAGGTCGAGCATTAGGGACCTATACCAAGAGGCCTGAGGGACTCGAGTTGACCGTCCCAGGTGCCGCGGGCCAGCGACAGTCTGGAATACTGGGCCGATTTAGATTGTCGGGTGACTTTGACATTAGCGCGGAGTTCGATAGCTTCCGCTCCGATTTGGGCAATAACGCAAACAGCCTATGCTCCGTGCGACTGGACGTTGTACTGGACGGCGAAGACATTCCCCTTGGCACGATTCAGCGATACGGAATCCCTGGACGCCAAAAGGCAAGCGGAAGTTTTGTGACTCGGCGCGAAGATGGAGTGAATGTGCGAACCATTGAAACGATTGATTGGGAGTCCAGTTCCAGTACGTTCCGAATCGCACGTCGCGGCGACAAGATGTTTCTGCTGATCAAGGATGGCGATGCACTTGGCTTTCGGCTTTTTCGCACATTTCAGATCCCCACGACTCCCTGCAACCAAATTCGTTTGATGACTGTCGCGGCGAATGCGGCTGCGACGGGCGTCGTCTGGAAACGGCTCGATGTACGGGCAGACGACATCTCAACAGGTGACAAACCAATCCAGAAGGTTCTTTTTGTTGCCAACGCTGATGGATCGGGCCTGCGGCAAATCGAAATAGGTTCCAAAGCGCAGGGCATCAACGGTTCACCCCACTTCTCGCCTGATGGAAAGCAAATCGTGTTCCACGCCGGGACGGGGCGACCTTCGTTGTCGAGAGTGTTCGTGGTCAATTCCGACGGAACCGGCCTCAAGGATCTGGGGCCTGGCGGCCTGCCAATTTGGATGCCAGATGGCAAGCAAATTGCATTTTGCTCACCTTCATGGGATTTGGCATTGATGAAACCAGATGGCAGCGAGCGGCAAGTCATCTATCAGAACGGCTGGGCGATACAGGTTTCTCCAGACGGCAGGGAAGCCTTATTCAAGGACTTTGGAGCGGCGGGTAGTCAGAACCTCACCGTCATGGATCTGAAAACTCAACAGAAGCGACAACTGCTCAATGGTGAAGCCAGAAGATACGGCAACCTGTATTGGAATTTCGCTTGGTCACCCGACGGCAAATGGATTTCATTTTACGGGACCAGTCGAATGACCGGGAAGCATGAGTTCGCAGTGGTCAGCACAAAGGGATCGGATCATGGGTTTCGCGTTTTAGTGAAAGACGCAGACGACTTCTTTCCCCGAACATCGTGGCATCCCGATGGGGACAGAATCCTAATTGGTCGGCGTCCCAAGAATCAGCAAAGCGGCGCCTACCTATTGAAATTGAGTGACCAAGACTATTGCGAACCACTGTTCGAAGCCACTGGCGTAGCCAGGGCGGAACCGCCAGCTTGGTCATCTGACGGATCACAGATTGTGTTTATGGGGGTGGCAGCGGAGTAAGAAAGGCTGCATATGGCTAAGGCGTGACGAAGCGCAACCCTGATGTTGGCTGCGTAACGGTTGGCCCAGCACCACGATCCGAAGCAGATTGCGTTAACCCAGTACACGCCAAATCCGCAGCAAACCAATCAGTGAACTATGGAACGAATCGCAACTAACGTCGCTTCTTTCTTGCTATCGCATCGTCGGCACTTGCGGAGAATGTGAAGCAGAATGTCATCGTGATTTTGACTGACGATCAAGGCTACGGCGATCTCAGTTGTCATGGCAACCCGATTTTGAGCGTCGCAATTTAGCAATGTGATGTCGCATTTCATTCTTTACCGCCGAAACCAAATGCCCCAGATTAGACACACAGTCACTCAATCAACCACCTATGAGGTCGCGTTAGTCGAGCTGTTCGTCGTTGATCGCAATCATAGGCGTGCATATTGCACTGTTGTTGCCCGCCGTCCAAGCCGCCCGTAAAGCTGCACGACGAATGCAGTGTACGGACAACATGAAACAGCTCGGTCAGGCAGTGCACGCCTGTACGAACAGGTCAATTTTGGAACGATAGAATGAATATAAAAAAGCACTTCAGCCTGCTGATTGTCGCAGCCCTATTTGTGGGTGTTGCCTTCGCTGACGAGGGCCGTCCTGAAAAGCCGAATGTTTTGCTTGTGCTGGCTGATGATCTTGGCTGGCAAGACGTCAAGTGTTACGACATCGACGAGCCTTCCCCGTACGAGACACCCAATATCGATGGCCTAGCGAAGGAAGGTGTGATGTTCTGGCAGGGGTATTCCCCGGCTCCGGTTTGCGCCCCAGCACGCTGCGCCATTTTGAGTGGGATTCATCCAGCACGCGCTCAGAAAACCAATGTTCGTGGTGGCACGCCTCCTGCGCCTCGTCACCTGTTGGCCTCGCGTGTCATGGACCCCTGGCAGACGGCTCGTCTGTCGATGGACGAGCCAACCATTGCTCAGGTGCTGCAGGAAAATGGATATGCGACCGGGCATAGCGGCAAGTGGCATATGAACATGACGCCCAAGTCCGAACCTTTGCCCAAGGATGTGGGGTTCGATTGGTCGCGTGAAAGTATGGGCGTGGCAAGAGACATGATTCCCAATCGTGTGAAAGGATTTTCGTCCGACGCAGCCGATGATCCCTGGCAACTCGATGCAAAAGGGTATCCCAAAAACGAAATCTTTGAGGATGCGGTGGACTTCATGGAAGAACATCGAGACCAGCCCTTCTTTCTTTTTTGTGCGGCGCGTTTGGTGCATGCCCCGATCCAAACCCGCAGCAAGGCCTTGTTGGAAAAATACTGCAAGAAACTTGGGGTGCCTTTCCCAAAAGGGCCGGGACCGATCGCCCTGCCTGGACAACAGAACCCCTATTACTGTGCCATGGTTGAGGAGTTTGACAAATACGTCGGTGACTTGTTGAGCTACCTCGATACGACAGAGGACCCGCGTTGGCCCGGTCACAAGCTTCGCGAGAACACGTACATCATTTTCACCTCAGACAATGGTGGCATGGAGCAGTTGAGAGGGGATGTGATTACGGATAATTATCCGCTCGATGGAGGTAAGATCCGGTTGGAAGAAGGTGGAACTCGGGTGCCGCTGATCATTGTCGGGCCGAACATTCCTGCCCACACGCAAACCGATGTAATGGCCAACGGCCTGGATTTCTTTCCGACGATTTTAACAATGACCGGAACGGTCGCTCCGGAAAATCAACACTTCGACGGCTGCGATTTGTTTCCGTTACTCACCCAGTCTCCTCAAGATCCTGCGCTCGTCAAGCAGCAGGATGGTCGCGTCCGCGATTCGATGATGTGGCATTTCCCGCATGGCGTCGCGATGTATAGCACACTCCGGGTCGGCGATTTCAAGTTGGTGCGAAATTATGACACCGTCAACAATCCGCAGATCGATAGTGAGTTGGAGCTGTACCAGCTTTACGAAACTCGTGACGGAGCGTCACGCCGCGTGGATATTGAAGAATCCAAAAACCTCGCGTCGTCCATGCCGGAAAAAGCTCAGCAGCTCAACGCTCAACTGACCGAATTGCTGACCGAAATGAACGCCAGCTACGCCTATTTCAACCCGGCCTATAACGGTGACTTACCGCACAAGCAAAACGTTCCCACGGTGACTTCCGAGAAACGAGTCGGAAACGTGGCACGGGCAAAGTTCAAGGAGAACGGAGCCCGAGTCGTTCGTGCCCAATTGATGTATACGACGTTGGGTGGTGATCCGAATGAAGAATGGTTTTCCGCTCCGGCTGTGGTTGAAGACGGAACGGTTGTTGCGTCACTTCCTGCGGGAACCACGCATTACATTTTCAACATCATCGACGAAAACAATTACTTGGTGAGCTACCCGCCCGTGAAGAGCCAACTGCACTACATAAAGAAGAACCAGTACTCAGCAGATGCGCTGAGTGCTTTGCGTTAAGCACCTAAACGTAGCCTAGGCTTCCAGCCTGGGCACCACAGCAAACCCAGGCTGGAAGCCTAGGCTACGTCAAATCGAATAACAACAATGGTGAAATGAAAATGAAACGACTGAAAACAACAACGCTTGCTCTGCTGATTTTCGCGTCCGCAGCTGCAATGACTTCGGTGTCGGCTGCGGCAGACCAGCGGCCAAACATCCTCATCTTCTATGTCGATGATCTTGGATGGCAGGATGTCCAGCTCAATGACTTGGACGCGCCGTGTCCTTATGAAACGCCGAACGTTGCTGAGCTGGCGAAGCAGGGCATGAATTTCACTCAAGCGTATTCCCCCGCACCGACCTGTGCGCCTTCGCGAGCCGGTATCATCACGGGCCAGCATCCGGGGAAGCTCAGGTACACGCATGTTACGTTTGACAACATCCCGAAAGGCAGGCCGACGGAAGAATTCATTGAGCCCTATCTCGGTGCCCATCTTCCGATGGATGCGCTCACCCTGGCGACGGCCCTCAAGGACAATGGGTATGCGACCGGCCATGTGGGCAAATGGCATCTTGGCTTGAGTTCGTCCCTTTTCGGTTTCGAGTTCAGCCATGAAGAACGCGGCGTGCATCGAAAGTTGGCGGATCGAACCAAGGGGTTTGCGACAGCCGATGATCCCAAGTATCCGCTGAGTCAGAAGAAATACCCGCCTGTCAGCGACAAGAAGCCGGATGGGATTTCGTATCCTTACGACGATGTCACCGAGTCCGCGATCCGGTTCATGCAGCAGAGCGATGACAAGCCTTTCTTTCTGTACCTAGCTCACTGGATGGTGCACTGGCCGGTGATGACCCGCAACGGCGAGTTACTCGAATACTACTGCGACAAACTGGGGCAACCGTTCCCTCCCGAACCAAGTGATGTAACCCTGGAAGGCCAGCAGAATCCGTACTTCGCGTCGATGGTGACCACGGTGGATTGGAGCCTCGGGCGAATCGTTGACTATCTCGAAAAGACGGATGATCCGCGTAGCCCCGGCAAGAAACTGATCGAAACGACCTACGTGATTTTCACCTCGGACAACGGTGGGGCGGAGCACCATGGAAACGAGGTCATCTCTGACAACTACCCGCTGAAGTACGGAAAAGCTCATGACGAAGAAGGTGGGATTCGTGTCCCGATGGTGGTTGTGGGGCCCGGGATTCCGAAGGGGACGCAGTTTGACGGGTTGGTAAACCAGCTCGACTACTTTCCCACGATATTGAATCTGACCCGCTCTCAAATTGCACCGGAAGCAAAGAATGAGTTGAGCGGACTAGACATCACCCCGGTCCTGTTGGGTGGTGCCCAGCAGATTGTCGACGCGCAAGGCGTGGAACGAGAAAATCTGTTCTGGCACTTTCCGCACAACATCGGCGCAATGAAAGCCGCCATTCGTGAAGGGGATTTCAAGCTCTACAAAAATTACGAAACTCGCGACTACAGTCTGTATCGACTTTATCAAGATGGGCAACGCCACGACCTTGAGGAAATGAAGGATTTGGCGGCGGACCCTGAGTACGCTCCGGTCCTAAAGCGGCTTTCAGAAAACCTGGAACGCCAACTCACAGAAAACCAGGTGGAGGGCCCGTACCTAAACCCGGCTTTCAAGGGCAAAACGAAACCGTCCGCCGAGATTCAAAAGATGGCGTTCATCGCAGAGAGCCGTCGAGCAAGCGTGAGGCTGAGGAGCTCTGGCCCCGCGATCAAAACCGCGTATGTGATTTACCGCGATCCGCCGGGTGTGGATAAGCAGAAAGCGAGGCGTGGTGAGGAATCATTCGACGTGCGCATCGGCATGAAGATGCCCGCCGCGATCGCCGCATCCGGCAACTCGGTCGCCGCCCCGATCCCGGAAGGAATCGACGCTTATTGCTTTCTGTTGATCGACGAAAACAACTTCCAAACGTTCAGCGATATCCAGCTTGTTCCGTAGTCGTGTGGTGACGTTCGCGCCCGTCTCTGGGAGCAACAAGCATGCTCCAGAACCAAGCACCGCACACGACGAATTGTACGCAACCATCGATTCGACACGGCAGCGCACACTATGACATCCGATCGAATAGCGACTCTGTTTTCAATGAAGACAATACGATCGATATTGATGCCAGCGCTGTTGACGATTTTCTGCGTAGCGACGGCAAGTTCTTGCGCTGAAGAGCCTCGCATTTGGAAATCGGCTGACGGGAAGTTTTCTGTCGAGGCAGAATTCGTCGACATCGAAAATAACATCGTCCGATTGCGCAGAACGGATAATCACAAAACGGCCGCTGTCCCCATTAAAATGCTAAGCGTTAGTGACCGCGAATATATCCGGGAACGATTAGAACAAGGTAAGGAAACAGCCAAGCTTACGGGCCGCCGAGCAGCATGGATGGAAGGGCAATGGGGATTCCGCTTCAATATGCCTGGCATGAAACAGCCGGAAGCGTTGGCTGAATTTGATGTGCCGAAAATGATCGATCAGATCAAGGTTCTGGACACTGCGTCATGGGTGCAAATCAATATTACGCAAGGAGCGAACGGTTCGTTTTACACGGCGCCGCATCCTGAATTAGCCAAGCATATATCGCCTGACATTGTCCCCCAGCGCGACCTGTTTGGAGAAATGCTCGACGCACTCATCGAGCAAGGCTTCAAGGTAATGGTCTATTTCGCGACGGAAGGCCCGACGATGGGCAAACATCCCGAGAAGGCCCTGCCGGGTGTTATCGAAACTTGGAAGAACTACGCAAAATCTCGCGAGATGACACCCGAGCAAGCTGTCGCGGAAATCATTGTTAAAGAATATTCGTTGCGTTACGGCACGAAAATATCAGGCTGGTGGTTTGACCACGCGTCGTACGGAGACATCAAGGCGTTGGAGAAGGCGGCTCTTGCAGGAAATCCAGAGGCTGCGCTGACGTTCAACGTTGGGGGATCCCCCGAGCTGTTGACCTGTCCAGAATCCGACTTCACGGCAGGCCATCCCACACCGATGAAACGGCACAGTCCATCATGGGAAGGAAATGAGGTCGCAATTAAACTGATTGAGAAGAACAACTATATCAATGGTTCTTTAGGACATTTCTTTCCGCCCATGCAGGAAACGTGGAACTCCGGAAAACCAGCATTCCAGACGAAGCAGGCTGTTGACTGGACGATGCGTATTGTTCAAGCGGGGGGAGCCATCACATGGGCTGTCGCTCTGGCCGATGCCAAAGAAAAACAGGCCCCACTGGCCTCCGTTCAATTTAAACAGCTCAAAGCGATCAATAAGGCCGTCAAGAATAGTAGAAAACAGTAGGACACAACCACTATGAAGTCAAACTGTATTCAATGGCTGTTCTTTTTCATTGCAATCGCACCCCAGTGCTTGGCAGTCCAGCGGCCGAACATTTTGTTCTGCATTGCGGATGATGCTTCGTTTCAGCATTTCAGAGGAAATGGTTGCACTTGGGTGAATACTCCCAACATTGACCGAATTGCCAGGGAGGGGATCAACTTCACATCCGCCTACACGCCGAACCCGAAATGTTCCCCATCGCGATCGGTCATCATTACAGGTCGCAATCCTTGACAATTAGGAGCGGCGATCAACCACGATCCGATCTTCCCAAAACAATAATGACTCTGCACGCTGTCGCCAAACCGAGGTATCGAAATGAAGCCAATGATCGTATTCGTAGGACTTGTGTTGTTCTGCAATCAGTGTCTCGTCGCGGATGACTTCACGCCGGATCGCGTCGTGACTTACAAGACGATCGGCGACGTGGAGCTAAAACTGCATGTCTTCGAACCCGACGGACATCAGACGAGCGACAAGGCTCCTGCCATTGTTTTCTTCTTCGGGGGTGGCTGGACGGGCGGAGATCCCAAACAGTTTTTCCAGCAAGCGCGAACCCTTGCCGACGACGGTATGGTCGCCTTCTCGGCCGATTATCGCGTCAAGAGCCGCAACAAAACGACACCATTTGAATCGGTTAAGGACGCAAAGTCGGCGGTGCGTTGGATTCGCGGGCACGCGGCCGAACTTGGAATCGATCCCGAGAAGATTGTGGCATCGGGCGGTTCGGCGGGCGGACACATCGCCGCATGCACCGGAGTGATTCAAGGCGAAGAGGAAGCGGGCGAAGATCTGACGGTCAGCTCGCGTCCCAACGCGATGATCCTGTTTAATCCTGTTTTGGACACCACCGCCAAAGGTTATGGGCTATCCAAAGTGGGCGAAACGCGCCAGACCGACATCTCGCCATGTCATCATGTGAAACCTGGCATCGTGCCAACGCTGCTGTTGCATGGCACGGCGGATACGACGGTACCGTTTGAGAACGCGGAACGCTTCGCGCGATTGATGGAAGCGGCCGGTAACCGATGTCAGCTCGAGGCTTTTGAAGACCAGAACCATGGATTCTTCAACTCACCTTTCTTCCGCCCCAAAACCAAGGACATCCGCGTTTACAAGCAAGTGATGCAAAAGAGCCGTGCATTCCTGATTTCACTGGGCTATCTGGACGATTCGGCGTCCTCAAAATCGAAATAGAAGTAGAAATCCTCAAAACCCACACCGCGAATTGTGCGCGTTGGCGACGGCTACCTTGCTGATGCCAATTATGCCTGCAGTCATGCTGGCTGAGATTAAGCTGGCAACGGCGAGTAAAACAAGGCCGGCCGATGGTGGGATGCTGAACGATTGAATTGGGCACGCGGTATCCCAAATTCGATATTACAAATGGTTCGTCATTACAAATGGATCGCACAAAAATGACACGTGGCAATTTGCTGTAATCGTCGACAACTCACTCATCCGCTGGCATTTTGCAACCCTCAAGCACTCCTGGCCGCTCCTCCCACCTCACTCGGAGGGTATTTTTCTTGAGATGGATCTCGTTTTTAGAGCGACGAAACACCTCTTCGGTTTCTACAATAAGAAGGTCGTGATAGGGGTGCCTACTTTGCGGACTTGCAGCGACTCACTGTCTTATCGTCGTTGCGGTAACCCAGTTGCCTTTCTCAATGAATATTCAATCACATAACTTGCTGACGCGAATTTCGTTGCTGGAGCTTGCGCAGTCCGGGAAAGATCATCCGGCCTGGGAGGAATTGCTGGGCTACTACGAGCCGTTTATTGGCCGAATTTTGACTCACATGGGGGTCGCTCGTTCGGATGTCGATGACGTCTGCCAATTGGTGTTGATGCGGCTGTGGAAAGATTTGGTCAATTATCAACATGAACCACAACGAGCTCGTTTTCGCACTTGGTTGTCGCATTTAATCCACAGCACTCTCGTCGACTGGCATCGTAAACGCCGACGTGACCGACAAACCGTGGACACCGGTTCGATCGAAGTTGATCAATTACTGATCGACCAACCCGAATTAGAAATGCAGATTGAAGCGGAGTGGAAAGAGCATATTGTCGATCTGGCACTCGAGCGTCTGCGAACCATTTTTTCGGGAAACGCCGTCGATGTCTTTGTGCGAAGTGTCGAGGGCGAATCCGCCGCCGAGATCAGTCAAGAATTGAATATCAGCGAAGAGAGCGTGTACGTGTTGAAACATCGCGTCAAAAAACGTCTTGTCCGCGAAGCGTATGAGTTGCGACGGGAATTAGAATTTCCCGATAGCAAGTCATCATCTTGATGTCGCTCGCGTGTAGTGAAGTGTTTCCTAGTCTCCTGTAGCCAAGTCGTTGAACCGTTTGATGACAAACAGCCATCCCCGTCGTGAAGCGATTCAGCGGATCAAACCGATTGTAGACGAGTTATTCGATCAGGCCGATCCATCGCAGGCGTACGGTGAGTACTTGGAATCGGACGACGATATTTGTCCGCTATATTGTTCGATTTTACGAATCAAGCAGCGATACCAGGCCCCCGAGCTGATTGGTCGGGGTGGAATGAAAGAGGTCTATCGTGTGTACGACGCGCGGTCGGTGCGTCACGTCGCGATGGCAAAGCCTTTGCCGGAATTCTCGAACGACCAATACGACGCTTTCTTGCGCGAGGCTCATTTAACAGCGCGTTTGGATCACCCCAACATCATCAACCTGTTCGACATGGACGTCGATCCTGAGGGCCGTCCCTTCTTTACGATGGAATTGAAGCAAGGCCAATCGCTGCGCGAGATCATCAGGTCACTGCAAAATGATGAACATGCGAAAGAGGAATTTCCGCTCCCTAAACGACTGCAGCTCTTCGTGCGAGTTTGCGATGCGATTGCTTACGCACATTCACGCCGCGTGCTGCATCTGGACATCAAACCCGAAAATATCTTTGTCGGCGATTATGGAGAAGTGAAGGTCTGCGATTGGGGGATGGGTGTCGTGATGGCTAGCGAGTCGGGACAAAATGAGTCAACCGTGCTGCTCGATCCCGATCTCTATGGTTCGCTCCTCGAATCGGCCAGTGGGACGCCGATCTACATGGCTCCCGAGCAAACCGACAAACGGCAACAAAAGACACCTCAAATGGACATCTACGCGCTGGGATGTCTGTTACAGGAAATGTTGACCTTAAAACCACCCACGCATTCGAGATCGAGGAATGCAACGATCGATTCGGCGCTAGCGGCAACGATTGCTCAAGCGATGGCGCCCGAGCCGGCCGATCGTTACCCAAATGTCGAGTCATTGCGAGAGGATATCTCACGTTTCCTGCTCGGATATAGCACGTCGGTCGAGCGAACTAGTTTACTGCGTGAGGCAAGGTTGTTTTATCGACGACATCGCGATGCCTGCTCGATCGCACTCGGCTTGCTGACCATTTTGGCGATCAGTGTGACCTATTTCGTGCTGCAGCTTCGCAACAGTCGCGAACAAGCGCTGCTGGCAAAAGCGGTCGCGGTCGAGGCGAGTGCAAAGTCGCAGGAGGCTTACGAAAGAGCCGAACATTCTCAATCACTTGCCGAAGAGGCTCAATTATTTGCTGAACAGGCACACCTGCAAACCTTAGCGGCGCTGGAAAGCTCCGAACGAGCAAAACGAGACGCTGAGAACTCTTTGGCGAAGTACCTGGCAGAAAAAAAGGAATCCGATCGACGTCGCGCTTACCAAATTGTCGCTGCCTCGAGACATTCGGAATTTGTCCTTGACTCGGCGTTACAGCGAGAGGAGACGTTGCGGCCTGCCATCAAACTCACGCTCGACCACTTGGACTCGATTCTCGATTTTAATCCTCCGCCAGCTTCGCATGCCTGGACCCAAAAGTTTTGGATTCTGTTTCTCACTCAGGATTTCAAAGCGGCGCTTGATCTGGTTGAAAACGGCAAACGGATTACTCCCGACCTTGTGGAGCTTGCCGAAAAGTATTTGCCACATCTAAATGCAGATGGCTACCTCGACTCGACTCATCTCATTTCGGTCATGCATGATTTGATTGCCGCAGATCGTTGGCGAGCACCACTGGCTGAAAAAATGATGATCTACGACGTCATTCATGATCGCTCGCCCGAAGAGAAACTTGCGATTGCGCGAGCTTGGATTTCCCTCAACAATTCCCGTTGGAATAGTGAAGGGATGACGTACGAACCCGAGACCGCAACGGTGCGTTTGCGTGGAACGGGATTGACGCATCTGACGAGGAGCTTTGCTATTTCCGACCGCCATCCAAATCGGTTTAGTCTGCTGCACATCCTGAAACCCCAAATATTGGATCTTCGTGAGACGGGGATACACGAACTATCCGAACTCCGTGGCTTACAGCTTCTCGAACTTGATATTCGACAGACGCCGGTGACCGATCTCGCTCCATTGCAGGGGAATCGGACCCTCCGACGCGTCCTTGTCAATCCCGATCAGGTGTCGGAATCACAAATAGCGAACGTGCCTGCGTGGATCGAGGTGATTGAAGAATCCGAGTGACGCGGCGAAATTCAGCCTGCCGCATGCTCTGCGCGGCGGAAATTAAAAAAATAGATTTTTCTTGGGAACAGTGTTCAGATTTTTGACACCAGTCTCGGTTAAGGGTTGTGAGGGAGCATTTTTTCCTCAAGCAAAACTATTTTTTTAAAGCTATTAAAGGTCTGAATATGTCTACACCGAGTCCTGTCTCTCACAATCGACGGGGGTTCACGCTCGTTGAATTACTCGTTGTCATCGCAATTATCGGCGTTTTGGTCGGTTTGCTGCTGCCAGCAGTCCAAGCGGCTCGCGAAGCGGCCCGCCGGATGAGCTGCAGCAACAACTTCAAGCAGATCGGGTTGGCGGTACACAATTACCACTCTGCCTACAATCAAATTTCGACGCATGGCACGGGAACTCCCGGTGGTACTCGCAAACCTACCGCAGGCAATGTTCCGAGGACGCAAAACGGGTTGGAATGGAGCTGGCTTGTTGGCTTGACCCCCTTCATGGAGCAGCAAGCGCTGTGGGAACAAATTTCCAATCCACTGAAAGATCCCGTGACGGGACTAAACTTTCCCCCTATGGGGCCTGGTCCGCGGATGAGCATTTCCAGCCATACCATTGCGCGGTATGAGCCGTTTTTGACGGAGGTTCCTGGGCTCCGATGTCCGAGCGACCCAGGCACGGGATTACCGGCACAAGGCCGTACAAATTATGTCGCCTGTATTGGCGATTCGGCGGATCTAATCACGGGTGCGGCAGACGATAACGGCAATGTTACATCCGCCAACGCCGAGCGAGGTCGAGCTGCCAATCGCGGTTTCTTTGTTCATCGTCAAACATCCCGCTTTCGCGACGTTCTCGATGGATTGTCCAACACGGTTTGTGCGGCCGAGATCGCGACCGATCTCGGAGACAATGACATCCGCACCCGTGGAAACCTTTCGACAACCGGCAATGTGACCGTGGCAAACGGAAACACAACTTGCGACAGCTACGTCGACACTGCTCGCCCGCAATTCTGGGGTACCATTGCCTCGGGGAACTATGAAACCGCAGGGGGCGACACGGCCGCCGAAGCCAAGCGTGGCTATAAGTGGGCGATGAGCCGCGGCATTTGGGGGAACATGAACACGATCAAACCACCAAACGGTTACGTGTGCGTCAACACCAACGTGTTCAGCGATGGAATCTACCCCGCCAGCAGTCGTCATCAGGGCGGATGCCATGTTTTGATGGGCGACGGAGCCGTGAAGTTCATTACCGATTCGATCGAAGCCGGCAATCAGGCAAGTGCCCATGTTGGCAATCAAGCGGGACAACTTCCACCGGGCTCACAATCTCCGTATGGATTGTGGGGATCGTTGGGCACACGAGCATCAAAAGAAGTTATCTCGTCCGAGTTTTAGTCTTCGCTAAATATTCAAATCGAGTGTGCTGTGGCAGCTTGAAATTAGGGTTTAGCCGTAGCGGAAGTCGTCAAGACTTTCGTCGAGTCTGCCGAACGCACCCGAAACTCTCTCGCGAGTTCGGCTAACCCAAAAATTTCGGCTGCCACCCCAGCACTGACATTGTTTCCGTGACATTTCATTCCGTTGACCAAGTCGCTTGCCAACAACGCAAGCGACTTGCTGCTCCTCTTCAACGATTTCGCTTCCCCCTTCAAGAAATACAGTGATGACTCACCTTTTCCATCGCGTCAGTTTGTTGGCTCTTGCCTTGATGTTTTCGTTTGCCCTCGGCTGCACTGAGTCCAGTCAACCTACGGTCGTCTCGGATCAAGACGAGTTGGCTCGGTATGCAGCAGAAAACCCACCGCCTACGGACGTCGATCCCGCCTTGGCCGATAAATAGTCGATCGCACCTCGGTGAAACGAATCATCGATTTGGATTCGCAAAATTTCTTAAACCTCGATCAAGAAATGGGTCGAGGTTTTTTGCGTGATAGACGTGACCGATGCGATGCCCATCCGCGTTACGAGATCGATTTACGAATGCGGCTGAAGCCATCTTTGATCTCGCCGCCGACCAATTTCATCGCATCCCATACATCTTCACCGGTCTCTTCGACGGCGTCTTTGAGCGGTTCATAACGACGGTTCAGATCGTCAAGTTTTTTGCCCAAAGCCTGCCATTCACTCTTCGCCTCCTGCTTGCCGAGATGAATTTGCAACGCCAATTCGTCACGTTCTTCTTTGAGGTCATTGATCATATTGCGAATCAAACGCCGAGCAGAAACAGGCATGACATAGGTCCTGGTCGAGTTGGTTGTTTAAAAAGCGGAACGCCAAAAGCGACTTGGAAAAACAAGATGCAAATCACGAAGCGATCCCGATCACCCATGCCGTTCCGCTGATCGATTGCAGCCAAGATCACGTTTGTCAAAGTGATTGGCATTTTTGATCCTCTACGGATCAAATCTTTCAATCGTTGTGATCGTGATAAATTGCAACTCATGTACCAAATTGCGATGCACAACAAGTGCTGGGAAACGGAGTATCGATTAGTAGATGGGATGATCTTCGCGTGCCAATTTGTCACAGTTGCTGCGTACGACTGTGCCGACGCGGTACAACCGCGTTGCGACCTGCGGGCGTTTGTCTGGAATGCGAAAACCTTGGGGTTGTCGTCGGACGTTGAGGAAGATTTTTGTTTCCGGCCTACACTGCGGTTGCCTCTCCAGCGACGAAGGAGACTGCTGATTAAGTGCAAACCAATAGGACGGAACGTGACTTGCTGTCGGCCTTCGACCTCTCCCAGCTTCGCCGGGAGAGGTGACTCGCTCCTGCTGCCCAGTCACCGTCGGTGGTGCGGGCATCATGGTAGACATTTGAAACACTACGGTAAGCGGTTGCGGTCGCGTTCGACCTCGCGGCTCCACGCTTGAAGTGCCTCATTCATCCGCGCGGTTCGAGTGGGATACTGTGCCGAAACATCATGCGATTCGGTTGGATCCGACGATAATTGATACAGAGCGGGCGGGCGTGTTGAATCTCCTTTTGGAACCCCTCGAGTTACATAGGGACGGACCAGTTTCCAATCGCCTTCACGCATCGCGGCGTTATGCGAGTAGAGAGGAACCGTGCGATTCCATTGCCAAAAACGAGGTTGCGTCAGAAATTCGTGCCCAGGCTGTCGCCGCAAAATTCCAGCCAAACTCCGGCCGTCAAGCTTCAAGTGATTTGGGATCTCTAACTGACAAAGTTCCATCAGCGTCGGTAACACGTCGGCGAAATGGACCACCTCGTCTCGTTCGCATGGATCCAACTGCGCGGGCCAGCGAATCATCATCGGAACGTGGATGCCTCCTTCGTACACGGTGTACTTCGTGCCGCGTAGCTGTGAATTGAATCGTGAACTCACAAGCGGATCGGGACCATTGTCACTTGCAAAGATCACGATCGTGTTCTCTCGAAGCTTCAACCGATCTAGTTCGCGAAGCAGATTGCCGATGCCTTCGTCCATGATTTCGATCATCGCATAAACGGTTGCCGTATCGCGATCGAATCCCTTTTCCAAATAGGGTCCAATGCGATCTTCCGGAGCACCAAGCGGCCGGTGAGGAGCGTAGTGGGCGAGATGAAGAAAGAACGGATGTTGTTGATGACGGCGTACAAACTGCACCGCGCGGCTGGACAGATCATTCGTCAAGTACTGCTTGGACTCGGCGTGGAGTTGTCCTTGGACCAGCAGCTTGTAATCGAAGTAACTCGGCACATGGGTGTGGTCAACAAAGCCTTCGAACTCGTCAAAGCCTCTCGCCAAAGGTTGGTATTCGGCTCCGTCACCGCAATGCCATTTGCCAATTAGCCCAGTCACATAGTCGTGGTCCTTGAACAGGTTCGCCAGCGTGGTTTCGTCCTTACGCAGCCGCGTCAATTGCGGGTAACGCTGTTGATTCAGCGTCACCACGCCCGTCCGATGTGGATACCGTCCTGTCAGCAAACTGGCTCGAGCCGGCGCGCACACGGGAGCCGCCGAGTAAGCGTGCTCGAACCATACGCTTTCCTGTTTCAGACGATCGAGATGAGGCGTGCGATTGCGATTCCCGTTGCGACTCGCAAGATCGCCTATCCCCATATCATCGGCAAGGATCAGAATCACGTTCGGCTTGCTTGCCGGCGAACCGTTTCCTTCACGATCGGCCGCTGACACGGGATGCACCGACACCGTGCAAAGAAGCAGCAAAAACGTGAACAATACAAATCGTCTGAATTCCGGTGACATCACAACTTTTACTGGCATCGCGCGAGAGGGAAAGAGAGAGAAAGAAAGAGAAGCTTTACGACATCCGACATCATCGTGTCGGTCACTTTGGATAGAAAAGAAAAATGGCAGTCGGACTCGGGTCCAACTGCCAAATGGAAGGTTCTCGATAAGAGATTCCGAATGCTAGGAAATTGAGAAGTGGCCTCAATCTGCTATCCACCGGATTGACGTCGATCAGATGCCTTCTTCGCCCTGAACGTATTCTTCGGTTTCTCTGAACGCTGCATCCTCTTCGAGTCCGTTATCGTCCACACCAGGATTGGTGGCAGTCGAACCACATCCGGTCAAAGGCATGCAGAGACATCCGGCAAATAACAAAAACGCCGAAGTTTTAAGCAAAGCAGAAATATTCATTCGTCTATCGAAAGGGGTTAAAAAATGGAGGAAATTGAGGTTGTGAAATCCGCCGCTACAAACAAATCCCTGCAGCGGCGGAGGGTCAAAAAAGTTAGCACGCGGGTGATGCATCAAGACGAACTAAATCGGGGTGACCTGCACGACTAGAGCGCTTCGGTGTCGATGGTTTCGCCTTCGCCGATCCCACCCACCGCACGCCAAGTCAGAAAGTCAACCGACTCGGTTACGAACCTAACCGATCCGTCACCCATCAGCGACTGGACGCCACCGGAATGCAGCGACCGGGTGGCGTACATATTGCGATCACTGTTGGCACCGCAATCCCACAATTTTGAATTCGGTGTCATCAAAGTATTAAACGACACTTCATTGGGCGAATACCCTCGCAACCAAGTCATCCCACGCGCACGTCCCGAATTGGTGTCCGGGCTGCCAGTCATCGGGCAACCATTGTCCGTAGCCGCTGCGATCAAATCACCGACAGCCCCCGTCGTCTGGGCTTCATAAGAACGAGTGGTTCGCATCGTTGAATTAATGTTGATACGAGGATGCCCAATGATGCCTTCGGAAACCGCCACGGTGTTAGATAAGCCATCGAGCACGTCGCGGAATTTACGATAGCGAGCCTTGACGGTTGAACTTGTGGCGTGCGAGCGGATCGCGTCAAAGAAACCGAGTCCTTCTTTGTTCCAACGCAGGATGCTGTCCGGTCCGGTGCAGGCGAAATAGTTGGTCGGCGCATACGCTTGGTGCGATGGCGAACCGGAATGGCGTGCCGTGGTCGAGTCGTACCAAATACTCGCACCTGTGCCTGGATCGGTCGGGCAACGAAACGCTTCCACGACGGTCGGGGCTACGATGTCAAAGGTGTCATTGGGACGCCAATCGCCGTGATACCAATTGTGCAGCGAATAGTCGATGTTCTCGTACAACCCTGGCTGCTCGATGAACGGCAGCAATCGAGACGACCAACTGAAGTTCTGAGTATTCCAATTGTTGACAACGCCTGGATTGATATTGTCGTGACGATCGCGTAGCGGTGGCACTGCCTTGTACGTGCTGTGGTAATTATGAAGTGCCAGTCCAATCTGTTTCAGATTGTTCGAACACTGCATCCGCCGAGCTGCCTCGCGAGCCGATTGAACCGCGGGCAATAATAGCCCCACCAAAACTCCGATGATCGCGATCACGACCAACAATTCGACAAGCGTGAAACCCTGTCTTTTTTCAGTCTTCACAACAAAGCCCTCTCAAAAATGGATAACGAAAAGTGAAAAGCTGACAGAGCTGAAAAAGAGCAATCGACAAATTAAGAGTGACGATTTTTCCCCTAAATCGACTCTGTGTAGTCCGGTTGTACCCAATCCCCCACCCCCATGCAACAAATTTCGAGAGGGCTTATCTCGTTTTCTGATCTTTTTGGAACCCTGAACACTAACCCACTCTATAGAGGTACATAATGCATCTATAGAGATTGCTAGCCGAACGGGGTCGTGCTTTCGAGTCCGGCGATAGCTTCGAATTCTAGTAATTTCCCGTGAAAAACGCTCGCTTACCGACCTATCCTCGACACAGCGAAACGATCGGTTGGCACCGTAAAACGAAAGCCAAATCGCCGCGTCAGCGGATCCAGTGATCGGTAAAGCGTAGTCCGGGTGCGAAGTCGGTCTTGGGCATGTGACAGGACAGACAGGCGGAATCGGCCGGCTGCTGCGAACACGAGACGACGCCGGTGATAAGATGGGACTCCGTGCTCAGGTCTTGCTCTGGCGAAGTGTGGCAGTCTCGGCAAATGGCTTCGAAAAATTGAGGCTCGGTCCGTGAGGGCAAATGAGGATCGTGACAGGTGATACAGTCCAGCCGCGAATAATTCCCTGCGTTTTCAGCCGCATTGGCAACCTGGAAACAACGACTCATCGAGAGCCCGACCGGGGCGAATCGAATCAGATGGGTTTGATCAACCGAGATTTCATACGATTTCATTTCATCCGCCCGTCGGTGACACTCGCCGCAGCGATTGATCGATTCCAGTGGCGTTAGCTCGCTCCAGCTCGGCAGCGTCGCTAGCTTGCCGCCAGATTCCGCATGCTCGGCGGTTCCGAAATGACAGCGGCTGCAATCCAAATTGGCGACCATACAATCGGCATCCGGCAAGTCGTCGTGACCGGATCCCGCTGCCACGATCGGCGGCGAGACCGTGTCCATCCGCTCGCACAGCAGGTCCTGCCCGTGAAGAACTCCTTCACGAGGTAACCGGCTGACGTGGCATCCGAAACAACGCCGCGTGTCGGCGGCCGCTTGATAGTTTCCCAACCGCAGCGGACGCGAATTGACAGCCGATACACCGGGTGTGCTGCGCAATCGACCATCTGCGAATGACGAAACATAAAGCTGGGTCAGCCCCTCGGAATCGAGTGAAACCGGCGTCAATGCGTGGCGTCCCGAACCGAACACCCAATCCACCCGGCGTTGGTAATCCAGGTCGTCACTGTGAAACCATAACGCGTCTTGTGCCTCCGAAAATGAGAATTGGCGGCCATCGATCTCGACCGACTGACCGGCAAACACGGACAACATGGCGGGATCGTTTCCTCGCCGCAGCGTATTGGAATGGGGTGCGGTGGCGAAATCGGCGACAATCCCGCTGTGGCATTCAGCGCAGGTTTGTGTATCGACATCAGGCAGCCCCGCTTCCAAACGACTGATGGGCCGCGTGGACGATCCTTGTATTGTCACGACTAACATCATGACAAAGCTAAATGCGCCGGCGCACGCCATCGCAGCAGTGAGATTAAATGATTTCAAGCGAAAGATTTTGCCCATGTTTCAACATCAAGAGTCGTTAGAAGACGTCTGCGAAGGATGTAACTCTCGAGCACGTACTTCGACCAACCGTTTGACCGCAGCGGTTGCTGGATTGGCATCGAACCACTGCAGGTAGCGATCCGCCACCGAGTGTTGTCCCGCTTCGATCGCACCACAAAGTCCAGCATACATGAGTTCGGCGTGTTCGATATCCGAGTGGGATTGAAAGTCATTCGCGACCATTAGTTCCTCTGGACCCTGCTGCAAGTACGCGGCCACCCGCGTGCGAAGTTCGCTACCAAGTCCGTTTGCATCGGGCGAACTCCAGCTCGGAGACACCGAGGGGTTCTCCGCTGCCACATCCAGTGCGCAATCATCGCTTGCGAGTAACTCCGTTGCGGCAAAGTAGCGAAACCAACTGGGGGCACCGGCAGCCACGATTTCTGCGTTAGCGAGTTCCGTTTGACAACGCTTCATCGCACAGGCAAGTGGCACTGACTCAGGAGAAGCATCGCGTCCCACAAACAATACCCGCAGTGCCGCGTAACGCAGCCCCATCCCGCGGAACACTTCGGCTTGACGGTACGCGTGCTCGGCATCGACGATGACTGGCGTGAACCCCCAACGATCGCGATCGAAAAGGGAGCCTGTCGAGGTTGGAAAGGAATATTGCCAGTTTTGAAACTCAACGATCTCGCGGTTGGTCAGCGTCTCGACCATTTGTCGTGCGTAGTGCTCGTCGCCAGCGGCCGCGTAGGGGATAACGGGCGAATCGAGCGAAAGCGGCTTCCAAATCGATGGCTCTAACCCACCAATCAGCTCGGTGTCCCGATTCGAAATGACGAGCAACGTAGTTTCACGACGCTCTAGCGGCAGCCAGTATCCGCCTTGGGAACCATCGCTGAGCCAATAGCTCATCAGCCGCTGCTGACGCAGGTCGTCGATCACGCGGCGGTGTTCGGCAAAGCGGCCTGCGATCACCGCTCGCAGAGCGACATCCTGAAGTCGCAGCGCCGCAGTGTCGCTTGCGTCGGAGAGCTCACGCAACTGCGGAATCTCCCACGCCAACATCCCACCACTCCGCGTGTCATCGGAAAATGCGGTGCCGTAGGGACGAGTTTGTTGTAGCGTCATTCGCAACATCCGATTGTCAAGCGACGCAT
This sequence comes from Novipirellula rosea, assembly GCF_039541335.1. Taxonomy (NCBI): domain Bacteria; kingdom Pseudomonadati; phylum Planctomycetota; class Planctomycetia; order Pirellulales; family Pirellulaceae; genus Novipirellula; species Novipirellula rosea. The sequence continues at coordinate 311,171 of NZ_BAABGA010000006.1, forward strand.
CAATGCCCCATCCCATCGTCGAAACCAACCCGCTGAGCGACAGGACCACAGCGATCCCCACCCCCGTCGCCAGAAAGCCGATCCTGTGCGATCGCGACAGTCCCAGGTTGGAAATCCTGTACTGGCCCTGGCGGTGCCAAGACATCAGCATGTCGGCGGCAAGCCATGTCGTTGCAAGCGAGACGTTATGTGATGAAGACCATGCCAACCACTGTATCCATGCGAAACAAAACAGACCTCGAGGCATTCGTGGTCGACGGACGGTTTGTGTGACGACCCAAATCACGGTGAGCAACAAGAACAAAATCGCGGCCGGATCCGTCAACCCTTCGAGTAGCGGCTGCCACGGAGTGCCGGAAAATAACGCTGCAGGGTTTCGCCAAACCGGGACGATGCTCGCGAGTGAATCGGTCCAAGCAAAAATGCCGCGAGGATTGATGCTGCCACCCGCCAGCATCAGGATCGCCAAAATCCAGTTCGTGCGGTGTCCCGGATCGGCAACCAAGCTGGCCGCGATACAAAACGTGATCCAACCGATCAAGCCAGCCAAAATCGCGGGTGACATGTTGCTCCAAACGAGAAACAATCCTGCGGCGGTCAGCATCGCTACCGTCGGTTTACGGCGATCGCTTGATGCCGAATCCGTCTCGTCGGATTTTCGGTACATCAGCCCAACCAGCACGATGATCGCGATGCAGTCGACCATGGCGGGCGTGAACTCGAAACGTCTCGCCAGGGCGATCATCGCCAACGTGACCACGAACCATACCGACGGACGTACAAAACCTTTGGATTTTCGCGGGGCAAGCATCCAGGCCAAACCTGCTGCAACGAAAAGCACCCGGCACAGCATCAACCCATGGCCGCCCAGAAAATGATCGATCGCAAATATCGGCAATCCGCCGAGCCAATCTGCCTCGGCCATGGTTTCGAGGGTCAGCAGCGATCGGCTTGGCGTGATCGACCCGCTGGCAACCTCGCGTCCTCGGCTGAGTTGCCACCAAAAATCATCGGCCGAGTAAGGTTGAAACGCCATCACAACCGCCACACAGACGATCGCCAACCACTGCAGCCCAGATTCATAACGGGCTGCATTGTTATCCGAGAGCGACGTACTGAATCGAGCGGAATCAGCGACGGAATTCGATTCGACTTTGGCAACTTTGGAACGCATGGCTGCCGATTGTAGAAGAATCCTAAGGCGATGTTGAGAGAAACAAGCCGTTTCAGCCAAGAAGTTTTCGGCAAGCACTGGGGTCTTTTCTAATTGGCCCGAGCTCTCTGCAGTCGCAGCAGATTATTGTGCCCAGACTTTATTGGCCGGAACTTAATTAGCTAGCCCGATCCTTCGCTGCCAGCCCCCCGTGGATCGAATTTCTACAGCAGGTCGTCGGTTTGGCGAAGCAGGTAGGGCGCTACGCGTGACATCATGGCGGGGTTGCCCTCGTAGGCCTGCCAACTATGAGTTTTGCCGACACTGCGGCTGACATTCATCAGCTGCACTTTGTAGCCATCCACTCCCAACCGGGATGGGGACACGCCGACATAGCCGAGCGCCGCGGGTCCTCCACGACCGTTTAACCGCGGATACCAATGAAGCACCGAATCCGATGGATTGTACGCGATCAACATCCGCTCGACCTGTGTCATTGCTCGACCGTGATGATGATTTGGCAACAACCAATCACAATCGAGCGCCGAAGCAAACAAGGCCACTCGCACCGCTGACCGAGCCGAATACGAGGTCGATGCGAGTTGATGTCCCGCAATCGTGCCGCCCGCTCGCAAATGAAGCGCGGCGGTGATCATTCGGGGACCATAACTGGTGCCAAATAAACTGACGGGGACGCTCGGATCGATCTGATCCAACAACCACGCAAGATAGTAGCCGTGCATTTCACTTCGCTGGGCTTTGATCTGCGCATCGGGGCGTGGGCGTACTCCGATTCGATCACTTGGCCACGATACCACCACCAAACGAAAACGATCGTTCTGCGGTTGCGAGGCTTGCTGCAACTGACAGAAAATCGTCTTGGCTCTTCCCCACGCCTCCTCGGCACTAACCCGGTTCTCGTGCACATAGATACACAGTGGCACGGGATCGCCATTGACGCAGTCAAAAAAGTGATCGACGTTGGTTTGCTGCCAAGGCACACCCGTGTCACTCGACCAGAACTTGATTCGAGTGGTTTGGTTTAGTGACGGAGAACAACTTGAGGCACCACGCGTGCTGACCAACCAAATTCGGTTCGAAAGCGAGTCGTCGCCGCGGCTGACGTTGTTCTGGCATGGCAACCCGATGACAAACGTCGCGATCAAGGCGAACCAAAATCGCGACCGAGGCCGAGGTCGCGAACCAGGCCAAAATCGCGAACCAGCAGAGTACGATCGAGTTCGAAAAATGCTTCGCAAATTCATGATGTGCATTAATTTTGAAGTGGTCTGAGATGAAACCCGACGAGATAGCTCAACACGAGTCGTTGGACACAATGATTTTAGCCGACCGATGCTATTGCCGTTCCTCTTGCTTGATTTTTAACACTTTAAATTGTTGGCCGCCCTGCGTATGGGTTGCGCCGCTGACCACACCATTGTTGTCCACCGTGAACTGAATGCTAGCCTCGACCACTTGCCAGTGGAAAGTGGTCTCATTTTCCGGCAGAATTGGGAATTCGGGTTGGCCGCCGAGCTTCGCCAGTAAGCGGTCGCCCTCGCGGCGGATCGTCATTTTCGCTTGCACATAGTCGTAGCGTCCGACGTAGCGATCAAGTATCTCGGGGGGAAGTTTGACAACGACATGATCGGGCAACCGTTTGACGTCCATGGTGTGGCCGTTTTGTGTGTGTTTGGCGCCGGTACAAAGCCCTTCGGCGTTGATCTGAAAGGCCACCGATGCGTCGACGATCTTCCAAAAGAACTCGGTTTCGCTGCTGGGGAAGATTTCCGCTTTGCCTTGTCCGGTCAATTGCGCGAACAGCTGCCCGTCTTCGAGCGTGACGACCAAAACGGCGGCGCCATAGTCGTAGCGGCCGACATAGCGGGCAAGGATCTCGGGCGTGACGGTGGTGTCGACCTGATGGATCACCGGCGGCTCCATTTCGGCATCCAAAAACAGCTCCGCTATCTTGCTGCTGACCGTTACCGGTGCCATCTCGGCGATCGATGGAAAAGCGTTGTGCAGTGCGATCACCGTCACGTTTTGATCGGGATAACGAATCAAACTGCTGACAAACCCATTCAGTCCTCCGGTATGACCGATCGTCCGCAGCCCGCGATGCTCGCCAATCAACCACCCGTATCCGTAACCATTCTGATAGGGCGTGAATGCCTTTTCTCGCAGCTCGGGCGTGAGCAATTGTCCTGCAAATACCGCCTCGTTCCATAACATCAAATCGTCAACGGTCGAGTACATCGCGCCCGCGCCACCGACCTGGGACATGTGCCAATTCAGTGCCGGCGTGAATGCATCGTCTTCGAGCGAGTAGCCATGGGCTTCGTTTTCAAGATTTAGATCGGGCGAGTGAATGCCAGTGTCGGTCATCCCCAGTGGCTCAAAGAAGGTTTCCTGCAGGTAGTCACCGAATGATTTTCCAGAAACTTGGCCGACGATGTGTCCCAGCAAGAAATAGCCTGAATTGTTGTAGTGGAACTTTTTGCCTGGCTCAAAAGACAACGACAGCTCTTGAAACGAAGCGATCACGTCCGCTTCGGTGGTCGGCTTGGTGACCCGCTGCCAAAAATCGCCCGTTTCGGTAAAGCTGGGGATTCCCGAGGTGTGAGTTAACAGGTGATGAATCGTGATTTCATCGCCGCGAGGAAACGTCGGCAAGAATTGATCAAGTGTATCGTCGAGAGCCAGTTCTTCCTCGGCGACCAAACGCAGGATCGCTGCGGCGGTGAATTGCTTGGTGATCGAGCCGATTCGAAACTTGGTGTTCGCAGTGGCAACCCTCTGTTCGTCAAGATTGGCTAACCCAATGACGCGGCGATAAATCACTTTGCCGTCACGACCGACAAGCAGCGCCAGCGCGGGTAGCTTCGATGCATCGACGCCGTCAAGCTTCTGATCCAACTTCTGTTTCGGCGTTTCGGTGTCCGATACCACCGCTGCGGCAGAATCCGCTGCGGCAGTTGCAACCGGGTCTTGGGCCTCGACCCATCCCGTGATTCCGCCGAACAACAGCAGGCACAAGAAGATCGATCGAGTGCTGCCAGCGCAGAATTTGCAAAGGGTGTTCATCAGAGATCCAGGATTCAATACGAGTGTTAGAGTGCCAGAGGATTAGGGACCGGAGGAACGAAATCTGTTGCGTTTTGCTGAACGATCGCTGATGCGGCAAGGATCTTACACCCCTGCCAAATCGCAGTCTGCCTCTCTTGTCCTAGGCCCATTCTATCGCGGAGAAGGCAACGAGTGGGCAAACATTTCACATCAAAAGAAGCGATGAAGCTTTCGAGACATGCTATTCTTAGAGTCTGGCCTTTCCAGATTGAATCGCAGATCCGAGACACTCAATCCGAGACACCAAGCATGACGAGGGACACCAATAACAACGAACGAAAGGGTGTCTTGTTGCTAATTGTTACTGGTTTTCTTCTGTTGTTGCTGTTCAGTGCGAGCGTTGTTTCGTTTGCCGCTTGGAAACTCTATCACGGTGTTTTCGTCGTCACCAAGACTGAATCACGATCACACGATCACCCGCGGGCGGATCAAGGGCTCGTCGCGGAGCCTGGGACCGATCACGAAGTCGAGCCTGAGACCAATGCAACGATCATCCCCAAGGCTACGAAGCATGAATCCAATCCGCCCGTACCGATCCATCAAGAAACCAATCTCGGCGACGACGACCCTTTGCCCCCGAAAGAAACGCCCGTCCGCTTGATTGCCGAACTGCCATCGTTGGGACCTGAGGTTCCCAAAACACTAGGACCCACTAAATCGCCGATCAAGTATGCTTGGGAATCCGTCAATCAGTTGGTTTACGAGTTCGAGATTGACGCCGAATTGGGGTCTCAGAAAGTCAAGTATCGTGGTCGCAATACGATTCGGGGAACGGGCAAGCGTCCGAGCGACTTCATGGCGGACGATCAAACGGATGAGGGGACCGGCAGCGGATTTGTGATTCACCCTCAAGGGATCGTGGTGACGTGTGCTCATGTTGTCAAAGGTGCGACTCGCATTCAGGCCTTGATAGGGGAAACGGAGTTCCGTGCGACGGTGATCAAGCTCGACTTCGAGAATGATTTGGCGGTGCTTCGTCTCGAGAAAACCGGACTCCCCTATTTGAAGTTAGCCGACTCGGATCAAGTTCGTTTAGGCCAGGAAGTCCGCGCGATTGGCTATCCGCTGTCCGACGTCTTGGGCGAGTCGATCAAGGTGACCAAGGGAGAGGTCTCGGGACGCGGCAGACCGGATGGAGTCGACGGATTTCAGATCGATGCAACGGTCAACCCAGGAAACAGCGGAGGACCGCTGGTCGATGACGCGGGGCGGCTCGTCGGCGTCACCAGCTCACTGCTCGCCGGAGCAGGCATCTCCGAAGTCGGCTTTGCGATCCCATCGAACAAGGTGATTCAGATCGCCCAAGAATTAGGCATTCAAGTCGAGGTTGATGGCCAGGCGACTGCGATGTCAGCAGCCGATGTGATTGACCGGGTCAGTCTCGCCACTGTGCTTTTGAAAGTCACGGTTGGCCCGGGTGGTGTCGGGATGGAATTACCGCACCACTTAGAATACTCGGGTTATGTGTATGAATCTAACGTGCCAACGGCGGGAAGCTTTCCAACGGGGTTGCCTCGAGACGAACATTTTTCCGGAAAATTCCAGGTCGATGCATCCGGTGAACTCTTTAGCGATGACACGGAAGGAATGATGCCTTTGATGCTGGGCGGCGCTAGCCAAATCGGGATCGAAATGTTGCCAGATTCGGCACCCGGCCGCACCGTTTCCCGACACAGGGTTATGATCCCTCCGCGGGAGACACGTCAACACGGACTCCCGCTAGACCCTTATGGTTTTGGCAGCTTTGCATCACGAAGTCGTCCGCCTTGGATGCGGCAGCAAACCTCACCGCCTAAGACGTCCAATCTGTTGCTCGGAACCGAATCGACAACCGTCACCCTTGGAAAGCTTTCAGCCGATGGGATTTATCTGGAAAAAACTTATTCACTAAGGGTGGAAGGGGAATCAAAGGAACAACCTCCCCTTACCATCACCGGGCTGGGGAAAGGAAAGTTTGATCCGCAGGCAGGCCGAATGATGAACATGAATTATAAGGTGACGATCACGGTGAATCAGGACAATATCACGGCAAAAATACCCATCACCCTACACTATCGGCTTGTCGATGAAGCGGAGTTAGAAAAAGAACGCCAGGCACGACACGAACGCGAGCAAACTCGAATGCTGGAAAAGACCAGAACACTAGAAAACTCGGGGTTTCATTCGCCGCAGAAAACCCCTTCGGCCACCAAGAAAGAAATCCAGTTTGATAGTGTCAAAGCCGTGCCCGAGTCCGCCAATTTGAATAAGTTCGATCCAAACAAATGACTGTCAACCGAATGATCCGAGTCGTTTCACTTGCCACCATGCTCGTTCTTACCTTCGTGTCTACTGCACTCGGGCGGACATGGACCGACCGCACGGGAAAGCTGAATGTCGAAGCCGAGCTGGTGACGGTTCGCGGTGGAAAGGCGTACTTGGAAAAAGCGGACGGCACCGTGAGTGCGGTTCCGCTGCAGCGTCTGAGCATCAAAGACCTCGCCTATTTAGCCGCGATGCCAAAGTATGAATCGCAGGTCAAACCATTCCTGTCTGATGACCAAACGTCGCCGCCCTCGGCATCGCTAACGCCGACAATGGCAACGATTGATGTCGAGACACCGTCCGCCTCGGGATCGATTCGCCAATTTCGTTCGGATCGCTGGGGCTACAAAGGGCTGGTCTTTTCAAACGATGGTGCGTACTTGTTTACACTTGGCAGCAACAACGTCACCGTGATGGACATCAATGCGTCGACAAAAACGGAATACGAACTCGACAGCGGTATCCGATCCAGCTTGGCGTTTTCGCCAGACGGAAAACGGTTGCTCGCCGGATCATCCGATGGCAATGTGTTGGTGTGGCAGTTTGACAGCAAGGGAAAATTGACTCCGGAGAAACAATTTTCTATCGACCGAGGCGAAATCAAATCCATCACCGTGTCGCCGGACAACCAACATGTCATCACGACCCATGCGTCAGCGGTCGCCTGTCTTTGGGACATGAATTCGGGCGAAGTGTTGGCGAGGTACAAGGATTTTTCGTTTGGCTCAGGAGGCGACGCCCGCTTCAGCCGTTATGGCGGCCATGCCATGACCACCGATGGACGAATCGCGGTGGTGATCGACATTGCCAGTCGCAAAATGATCCAGCGGATGTCGCTTTCGCGTGGCAGTGGACAAATCGCTGCGATCTCGCCCGCTGGAAACTTGATCGCGGCAGGCCGAACCTATGATATACATTACTTCCAGACGGCGACAGGAATGCAATCAGCCAGCAGTAAAGGGAGCGAAACCTTATGGTCCGCTGCTTTTTCACCCGCCGGGAATCGTCTGATTAGCGGTGGCAGGGAAAGTGTCAAACTGTGGGATGCCGAGACAGGATCGTTGCTGCAAGAGTTTGCCATGGGCGACAGCGGCTATGTCAAATATGTCGCGTTCTCACCCGACGGTATCCACTTCGCAGCGATCGGCGCCCCGCTTGGAAAACTCGTCGAAGTTTTCCGACTGCCCCATCCTCGTTGATGACTCCGCAGTATAAGCCTGGACTGCTAAAAGTTTCGGGAACACGTTGGAACTTGGGAGTCAGTTTTTCTCGTAGCGGAAGTCGTCAAGACTTTGGTGCCATGACGTATGCCGCTCGAAACCGTTGACGAGGTCCGCTACAGAAAGCGTTGGCCCACGCGGCTAACATAAGAACGGTGATGTCGTAGAAGATCAGCAGTCTCCTTCGGTCGGGTGAGGGGAGCCGACCGAGCAACCAACTCACCTCTAATCGTCCGAACCGGGGACAGCGAGGTGTTCGTTGAAGTAGTGGGTCAGGACCGAGTAGAAATGCCGGACCGTATTCGTTCCCTCGTTAATCGCGTGCGAGCGAGCCGGATAGGGCATCACCGAAAACTGCTTGTTTTTCGCGATCAATTCGTTGATCAAGTATTCGGTTCCTTGATAGTGCCCGTTGTCGTCCCCCGTACCATGCACGATCAACAAGTTCCCTTCGAGCTGACTTGCATAGGTCAGCGGCGACCCAAGCCGGTAATTCTCTGCATTGTCATCAGGCAATCCCATGTATCGCTCTTGATAGATGGAATCGTAAAGCAATTGATTTGCATTAGGAGCAACCGCAATGGCAGTGCTGTAGAGCTCGGGGTAACGGAAGATCGCATTGAGACTCATGCTGCCTCCGCCGCTCCAGCCCCACACACCAACTCGCTTGGTATCCAGATAACTCCACTTGGCCAACAACGCTCGTACCGCGGCGGCCTGTTCCTCTGGCGCAATCACTCCGATTTTCCGATAGATGCATTTTCGCCATTCGCGACCGCGTGGCGAGCGGGTTCCTCGATTGTCCACACTGACAACGACGTAGCCTTGCTGTGCCAGCATCGCGTGCCAAAGACCACGTGCCCCTTGCCACACATCTTTGACGGTTTGACCGTGCGGTTCGCCGTAGACGTGAACCAACAGTGGGTACTTCTTGGTTTCATCCAATTGAGCCGGCTTCAGACACCATGCATCCAGCTGTAGCCCATCACCGATATCGACACGAAAGAACTCGGATGTCGGGGTGTTCAGTTCGGCGAGTCGCTCTCGCAGTTTGGCGTTATCGCTCAACACGCGAACCACGCTGTGGTCTTCGAGCTGAATCAGCTTGACCACCGGTGGCGTGTTGAATGTCGAGTAGGTATGCACAGCCCATTGACCATCGTCGGAGATCGCATAGCTGTGCCAACCTGGTTGATCCTCTGGTGATAATCGTGTCAGATCCGAACCATCCAACTTGACTCGGTACAGATAACGCTGGGTCGGGTTATCAGGCGAGGCCGCGAAGTAAAGCCAACCCGCTTTCGCATCGATCGCCTCGATTTCAAGCACGTCGTAATCGCCGGCGGTGATCTTGGTTACTTGTGTTCCATCGCGGCTGACGCGATAAGCATGTCGCCATCCATCACGTTCGCTGAGCCAAACAAATGCGTTGCCGTCGTCGATCCACCGTACCGGGTTTTCGTTTTCTAACCAGGTTTCGTCCGTGTCGGTAAAGACGGTTTGCGTCTTGCCGTTTTCGGGATTGGCGAGCATCACACGATTGGTGTTTTGCAGGCGATTCATCTGCTGCAGCAAAATCTGGTCGCCTGCGGGCGTCCATTCCATTTGCGGCAGATAGTGTTCGCGAGCGTCTCCGGGGACGTCCAGCCAAGTGACGTTTCCGCTATCGATTCGAACAACTCCCAATCGCGTGGCCGAGTTTTTCTCGCCCACTTTGGGGTATGGGAATGAGGTGATTTCTGGGTAGATGCCGCGGGTGTTGTCAATCAAATGAAACCGCCCGACGCCGGTGGTGTCGAATTGCCAAAACGCGATCGCTTTCCCATCAGGACTCCAGCGGTAGGCATCGCGGATCGCCAATTCTTCTTCGTTAACCCAATCTGACGTGCCATTGATCGTCTCGGCAGATCCGTCATCGGTCAGTTGCGTGATTTGCAGACTGTCGATGTCCTGGACGAATAAGTTGTTGTTGCAAACATACGCCACGCGACGATCGTCAGGAGAGAACTTGGCGAACATCAACGTCGATGCCGCTGCGTCACCACCGAGTTGTTTCAATTTTTGGGTCGCGACATCCAACACCCAATAGTCACCACGCGTATTGCGTCGCCACACCCGCTTGCTGTTGGTGAAGATCAAAAGCTTTGATTCATCGCTGGAAAACTGAAAGCCATCGATCGCAAGCGGCGTCGTGCTGTCGCTAGGAAACAAAGCCTTTGCGGGCACCAGCGTCTGCTTTGTACCATCAGTCGTGTCGACGCGGACGACATCGACACCCCCTTCGACTTCCGTTGACTTCTCAAGCGTAAAGTAGGTATCGGATCGTTTGCTCCAAACGAGATCGGGCAGGTGGTCCTCAGAGAGCTCATCCGAGCCAAAGATTCGATCCAATGACAATGTAGACATCTCGACGTTTGCTTTGCTTGTAGATTGATCGGGTATTGAGGAGGCCAGCGATTGTGAACGGGCACTCTGCTGAAGGGCAATCTGTTGCCCGCTGGCCGGGAACATGCTAACGGCTAAGAGTGTTCCGAGTATATGGCCCGCGACACACAGACACGGCTTCGCCGCAGGCAAGAGCGTCATATTCATCCGACAAGCACCCCGATGACAACTCAAATTGAACATCGAAAGGGAAAAACACATTCGCATCATTTGCGTTCTTTGAACATTAGAATAGGGAACGGCGAAGTTGCTATTAGTTGAATCCGTGCCCGTTTAAAACGTCCAATCCACCAGAACATCATGCTTCGTCGTTCGGCCGCGGGTGAACCGCCGCCGAACGACATAGGATACTGGATTGATTGGACTTCGACGAGCGAAGAGCAATGATTAGAAATCGCCACTCAGTGATTCACGTGAAGCACGCGTGCCGAGCGCACCCCATAGGCCAAACGGGCTTTGTCCACCGGGAGTGTTACCCCAGTAGACCTGAGCCGCGTTCTGGTTGCCTGAATCGATCGAGTCGGTGATGAACTTGACCGCACCGTCACCCATCAGCACATGGCAACCGCCTTGGTGACGACTACTTGGCGATAGCATCCCATCGGTCTCCGCACTAAGTCGCATACACAATTCTGAGTTTGGCGGATTGACGGTCGTGATTCCGGTATACAACGGGCGACCATAGGCCCATCGAAATCCACGTCGTTCTTCCTCGCTTGTGATCGTGCCAAGCTGCTGGTTGAAAAACTGAGGACGATTGGGATCCAACAAACCACGACAAGCGATGGAGTTGCCAGCGAACCAAAGATTGGCCGAGATCGCCTTCACCACAGGTCGTGTGCGAGCATCATTATCACCCAAGTCGGTCGCGATTTCGCCAGCAGCGATTGTATTGGATAATCCATCGAGCACATCGCGGAAAGCCATCGCTTGGCGTGAACGAAACATACCGCGACAAGCCGCATTCGCGTCACGGGTGTAATTGCCCGACCCAACTTTGCCGTTGTCGAAGGGGATCGATCCGAGCGGCAACAGGTGAACGGCATCTCCCAGACTGGCGGCATAATTTGTCCGCCCCTGCGATGGCAATCCGTTACCGGGATCGCTTGGACAGCGGAGCGTCGGAATATTCGTCAGCCAAGGCTTATATTCTTGACCGCCGGTGTGCTGAGCCAATGTCCTGGCAGGAGAAGCCCCCATCGGTTGATAAAACGGAGCCACTCCGTCACCGTTCGGGTCGTAGGGATTCGAAATCTGATCCCACAACGCTTGCTGTTCGATAAACGGCATTAAACCGACCAACCAACTCAACCGCATGCGATTGTGTGAACCCGCCACATCGGTTTCGGGGCTCGGCGAATCGGGGTCTGACGCATTCGTCGTGCCGCCTGATTGCATCGGTAACTTATTGAACGACGCATGGTAGTTATGCAAACCCAACCCAATCTGCTTAAAGTTGTTGCCGCAACTCATGCGGCGAGCGGCTTCGCGAGCCGCTTGCACCGCGGGTAGTAGCAGACCCACCAATACGCCGATGATGGCAATTACCACCAACAACTCTACCAAGGTAAATCCGCGTTTCGATCCAAAACTCTTGAGCATAGCAATCTCTTTGAAGGTACTTAGGTGACACAAACACAATTACTAACAATGATCCATTGAGAGATCATTCCGCCGTGAAAAAGTTGTCCTCTAATCAAACATGGTTTCCGTGTTCGGCAAACAGATTGTCGAGTTTACGAAAACGCTGGAAAACTATTCGTCTTCCATCGGACCCGAATCAACGGGCGGCGGGTTGGCTGCATCAGGATTGTCATCGATGTAGGATTCGATTTCACTCACGTCCGCAACTGGCTTTGCTGTGCCGTCAGAACAACCGGTAGCAAAAGCGAGTAACGTGAGCAACATGGCCAAATGTCGAGACCGAAAATGGGTTGACATGAATATCCAAGTGGTTGAAGGATCGAAATGTGTTGGTGCCAGCGATCGCGAAACAGAAGCTGTTTACGGCGCCCTACTGCAGTGGGTGATGCATTAACCCTGATCCGCGTAAAACAAACTGGCATCCAACTTTGCTTACTTATTATTTTTAGTTCCATTCGCTATTCGAAATAGGTTCAACGCGTTGTCGCATGAAAAATGTGCGCACAGTTCGATCGTTTGGCAAACATTGTCAATCAAGATGTACTTTCGACGCGTACTCAATCATTTGCATCATTATTCACTACGTAACTATCGAGTACTGAAGCACACGGACTCATTTCATCGTAAACGGGTGTAACCGTCGTGCCCCAATCTTCGACTAGAAAACAACGATCGTTACGCCACATAACACATGTCGCGTCGAGAACCCGTGGGCGGTGTAATCGCCATTACGCGATCGTTGCGGGGACAGCCAGCGCCCGCGTTTACCCTCGCGTTAGCTGCCGCCGTTCTCCGCTGAAACAAATGATTAAGTCCGAGGGTGAGTGGGCCCACGTTACGACGGGAGCAATGTTAGTGTTGGCCCCCGAATAGTGTATTTATTGAGGGGGATAGCGACGCTTCGCCCCAATATCCGTTCTAGACTTACACAGTGGCATTCATGCGGCGTTGGGCATCCCGCAGCGGAGGGTCACAGGTGTATCCACAGCAATGAACCGTCGCAGAGGAGCAAATCCTCGAAGATTAGCACGTTGTTGTTTTGACTGCCGGAGCGGGTTCATTTCACCGCTGGAGCCGGTCTGGCGATTTTTCCCGCGTTAAGTCCACTTGAGCGATCGACATTCATGCCTAACCAACCCAAGTCTGGCAACAACATCGCGTTGTTAATCGATGCCGATAATGCCATTGCCGCAAAAATCAAATTCATCATCACAAACCTTGCCACCCACGGCGTCGTTAATATCCGCAAGGCCTATGGAAATTGGGCCAAGGACGAGCTCAAGAGTTGGGCCAAGGTGCTGCATCAATATGCGATCGCGCCAAAGCAATACTTCGACTTGGTGAGCGGAAAAAATGCGACCGACATGGCGCTATTGATCGACGCGATGGACATTCTCTACACCAAACAGGTCAACACGTTTTGTCTAGTCACATCCGATTGCGACTTCACCCCGCTGGCTCTGCGGCTGCGTGAGGAGGGCAAACAAGTCATCGGTTTTGGTCTGCAGAAGTCACCCAAGCCGTTTGTTCATGCATGCACTCAATTTGTCTATTTGGACAAAGACGACACCGCCAAACCGAAGCAAACGCAGCCAACGAGAACTCTGGGCACCGTGCTGAAACAGGACACCCAACTGATGAACCTGCTACGAACCGCGGTCAAGCAGAATACTGGAGAAGACGGTTGGGCGTCACTTGGACAAGTGGGTTCTTATCTTTCCAAGCAAGGAACGTTCAATCAGCGCGATCACGGTTATGCAAAACTCATTGACCTGTTCAAGGCGATCGATCGATTCGAGGTCGAAAATCCCAAGCCACCAGGCCGTCCACGGGTGCAAATACGGCAAAAGAAGAGCTGAGCTTGCTTGAGTACCAATAGTGTCTTCCCACCGGCCAGTGCCATCTACTTTGGGTAGCGGTGCGTCGCAAGCCGCCTGGCTGCAGCGGGTAGAACGTTCGTTTTTGACCGGGCGGCTCGCGCCGCTCCGCTACGAAAGTCAGCCGTTTTGTGCCAAATTGGATGGCAATCTCCTACCGGCCGCGGGACGCTCAATCGTGGTTCCCGCCGGTTAGCAAACCGCAGCCGGCCGGTCAGAACCGGCCCATCGTCACTGAAAAAGTCATGGCGTCCAGGAGGTTTCATTCGCCCCGATGGTCGAATTGCGCTGGGTGAATTGCGATGGGCTTTTGCTTTGGACCGCGATCCATCAAACTGGTTTGTATGAGTGAACCATTTAAAATTGATCCGTCGCTTTCTGCTGACGACATGCATCGCCAAATCGATTTGGCGTGCGAGCGGATGGAAGCGACGTACGACAACGGGTTTTATTCCAAAGTCAATGTGGTCCGACATTGGTCTAAACACAATCCCGAGTTGTCGGGCAAGATCGCGCGTCCCAGTGCACTGCGTTGGTACCTCCGCCGAGAACTGCTCAAATTAGCCCGGCTCGGAGCCGAAATCACGATCACCCAATCTCGGCCGCGCGTCGATCTGAATTCACCAACGTTGTTGGAGATGATTGACGAATCGGAGTTTGATCTCACCGCCAAAAAAGTGTTTCTGTTTGGACCCGAGCGTTGTGAATTATCGATCGAACGTCTGGAACACTACACGGGGACGCGGGCAGAGGATTTTCAGCGTTTCGTATTGTTGACGAACTACCAGATGCACATGGACGCGTTTGTGGAGCAGTTTCCCTATTGCGTCGGATCCTCACGAGCCAATGTGCAGATGCCTGCGTTGCATCATCGCGATGTCGGCAATCAAGGCATCAGCATCGTCAATATCGGCGTCGGGCCATCGAACGCCAAGAACCTGACCGACCACTTGGCGGTGCTTCGACCAGACGCGATGTTGATGGTGGGGCACTGCGCCGGCGTGCGAAACCACCAAGATATCGGTGACTTTGTGTTGGCGACAGGCTACATGCGGGCGGATTACCTGCTCGATGAATTGTTGCCGCCATCGGTGCCAATCATTCCCAGTTTTCTGTTGAACCGCGCGCTCGCCCAGGTACTCGATCAACGAGGATTGCGTTATCGAATTGGTGCGGTCTATACGACTGCTGACCGAAACTGGGAATTGATGCTGCGAAGGACCAAAGAACATTTGCGGGTCAGCCGCAGTATCGCGGTCGACATGGAATCGGCAACGGTCGCCGCGAATGGATTTCGTTATCGGATTCCCCACGCAACCCTTTTGTGCGTGTCGGACAAACCGCTGCACGGCAAACCAAAACTGCCGGGTGACGCGGTGGCATTTTACAACGAGACAAAGAAACACCATTTGTCTGTCGCGATGGAGGCCATCGGGATCATCAAACAAGAGCATCCAGAGGGTTTGCCCAACACCGAAATTCGAGCTCCGGGCGAACCGCTGCTCGGCGGCCCCGGCACCGAGTGAACCGCCCCTCGGCAGCAACCTATTTGCTTGCGGGTGGCCGATTGCAAACGGTTGCCTACGGTCGCCGGCAATCTGGTTTGCGGCTTGCTGATCGAGTCCCATTCGACTCAAGGAAAGCTGACATCGATGGTATTGCTACCGGGCTCGACCGTGACGTTCTTTTGACCCCCCTGCAAACTCGCTCACGCCGCGATCGGGTCTCTCTAACATTTCCGCGATGACAAAAGCGACGAACAATCTACGTTTCTTCATGCCAGCCATGCTCGATCCTAGGAATTCCACTATTGGAAAAACGCGAGAAGCTGTGTGAGTGGTAAGCAAGTGGATCTTGTAATTTCCGCTGCAGTACGATTATCGGTTGGTGATCCATAGCGATTGATAGGGGGTCACTTCCAAAACCGTGGTTTGCTCGTCGAAGCGGCGGCCTGAGATCGCATCATACCAAGCATCCGTGGAAATCAGATTCAGATCCGATAACCGCAATTCCTGAGTCGAGTCGGTCATGTTGTGCACACAGAAAATGCTCTGGCTGCGGTCGGTGCTTTGCCGCCAAAACGCAAAAAACGCATCGCTTAGCTGCAGTGTGAACTGCGTCGCGTTGGGGTGGAACGGAGCGTGCCGACGACGCAGTTGCATGCGGCGGGTCAGTTCTTCAAAGACTTGGCGGTGAACCGACGTTTCGTCGCCGAGTTGCTGCTGCAGTTCCTGCCAATTCCATTTGTGCCGATTGATGCTGCGGTTGTGCTGCGTTGCCTCCACACCCGCTTGATCGTTTGGTGTGGCTAACAAACTATGAATGTAGAAGGCGGGAATGCCCTCGAGTCCCATCATCACGGTTTGTGAACAGAGAAATCGTTCGACTTGCCATTGATCTTCACCTTCGACGGTACCCTTCAATGCATCAAACAACGCCACGTTTAGTTCATAAACACGCTGGCCTCCGTCCTCGGTGCGACGCGTAGAAATTTTTCCACCAAAACGACCGACAGTCTCAACGAGCTGCAATTGCTCTTCGTCCGACAACAAACCCTCGGCCGGCCGCATGCCAATTCCATCGTGTGACGCGGTGAAATTCAGATAAGTACATCCGACCGGAGCCGGTGGCATACTCATCATCCACCGCTTCAAGTACTCAGTTTTTCCGGTCAACAGCGCATGCACTAGCAGCGGAGCGAGGCTGAAGTTGTAGATCACATGAGCTTCGTTGCGGTTACCAAAGTACGTCAGATTCTCGTGGTTCGGCACGTTGGTTTCGGTAATCAACAGCGTACCGGGTGCAAACGCATCGGTCACCGTGCGGATCAGTTTGACGACCTCGTGGGTCTGAGGCAGATGCATACAATTCGTGCCGGGCTCCTTCCACAAAAAGCCCACAGCATCCAAACGAAAAATGCTGACGCCTTGCTGCAGATACAGCCGAATGATCTTCAAGAATTCCATCAACACTTGAGGATTACGGAAATCGAGATCGATCTGATCGTGGCTGAAGGTGCACCAAACGTGCTTTAGACCGCTGGCCGTTTCGGTTGGCCGCAACAGGGGTGAAGCTCGCGGCCGCACGACGGCGGACAAATCGTCACCGACATTGGCTTCCATGAAATAGCTCGCCCCGGGCTCGACGCCGGCGCAGTAATTTTTGAACCATTGACTTTGTGAAGAAACGTGGTTGATGACAATGTCGGCCATCAATCGATACCGCTGCGAGATTTGCGAGATCTGGGACCAGTCGCCTAGCTTGGGATTGACCTCGTTGTAGTCGATCACAGCAAAGCCGTCGTCGGAGCTGAAGGGGCAAAACGGCAGCACGTGAACGGCGGATACGGAATCCTTCAAATGCTCGGTCAGAAACTGTTGCAGCGTTTCAAGTGGCGCCGCATCGTTGTCGATGATCGAATCCCCGTAGGTGATCAACAAACAGTCTTCTTGCGACCACAATTGATGCAGCGGAAGCGGCGTCTGGGAATTGAAATCGTCAAAGATCGCAATCACCTGATCCGCTAATCGCTCGGTATCGGCATCGGGATAGAGAAACCGCAGGTGTTGGCAAAGCTGAGAATGGACGGCAGAGTCGTCGTTTTCAGAAGGATCCATGGCAACAATCGTTGGATGCAAAACGTTCGAAGTCGTGTTGATGTTCGTGTTGGGATTGCGAATCCGCATTGCAGGCCGATTAATCCGCCAGAGCCTGCATGAGCTCTCATCGGCAGAGCCTGAGCGAGCTCATTGCCCGTGCCTGCGTGGGTTCGATGTAACCCAGGTGCCGCTTTCGAGCATCGGGCAAGCCGATCGCGTCCCGTGTTTATCCTAGATTATGCGGGGACAGACCTGCGTTGGCGGACATCGAAATCGCAATAAGGTCGCGAAATCAGGCGTTGTCGGCTTCTACCGCCCCCAGCAGCATGTCGTAGATGTCCGGCAGCGCACTGGTCACGCGTGACCAATTGGGAATGAAAGGACTTTCGTCAGGACGATTCAAGAATTCGTCTCCCGCCGCGACCAACACGCGGCTGAACAGTTCGACCGTGGCTTCCTCGCGATGACGATCCATGTTCAATCCACTCATCACGGCATCGTTGTGATAATGATCGACCACATCCAGTGCGGTACGGTAGTAACATGCTTTCAGAGTTCGCAGCATGCTGTTGCTGATCACGATACCCTCGACGGCTAGCTTACGAATAAAGGCTTTGCAGATGTCATTCGCCATCCGGTGCAATCCTCCGCTTCGATCGTCTTCGGAAACCACTTGATGTTTATGATCGTAGGCGTCCGCGACGTCCGCTTGGCAAATCCGATTCAAGCTACAGTTGCGATACATTTCCGAGAGCGTGCCAATTTCGAGTCCCCAGTCGCTGGGAATCCGCAGCGAGGTGACGACTTCGGACCGCATCGAAAATTCGCCCGACAAGGCGTAGCGAAAACTGCCCATGTAGTCGAGGTATTCCACACGACCAAGCACCGTTTTGAGTGCTCGGATCAACGGAATCACCAGCAACCGAAACACACGACCATTGAGTTGTCCGTTGGCGGCTCGATAGTAATAGCCTTTGCAAAACAGATAGTTAAACGACGGATGAGCCAATGGATACAACAACCGAGCGGGCAGGGACCGATCGTAGGTCAGGATGTCACAGTCGTGCAGCGCGACCGCTTTGGATTTTCCTGAGGCCAGAAAGTAACCCAAGCAGTACCAAACGTTACGTCCTTTGCCCGGTTCAATCGGCGAGATCCCTTCGGCTTGGAGTGCCGCGTCGACGTGCCGCAGTCGCGTTCCGTCGTTCCAAAGCACGACATAGTTCTGCGGCAGCTTGTCAAAGAATCGTCTGGCGGCGTGGAACTGTTCTTCGTTGGCTCGGTCCAGCCCAATGATGATTTCGCTCAGGTAAGGAATCTTCGCCAACTCTTCGACGATTGGGCCCATCGCGGGGCCTTCGAGCTCGGAAAACAGGCACGGTAACAGCAACGACATCGGTGTCTCTGCTGAAAACTCGACCAGCTCCGACTCGAGTTCTTCGGTGGAACGATTTCGCAAGTTGTGCAGCGTTCCAATAATTCCGTTTTGCGCGAAGTCAGCCATGGATTTCCGTTCGATCAGACAAGAGGGGGAGGAGAATGTTGTTTCGCGGACGCAGCAGCATCGATTCGCGACAATAGCTTTGTGACGGCTTCGGCCCAACCCGCTGCGCCTTGTTGTGTTGCCACGATGCCACGTGACGCGATGTTGACCCCGAGCCCCGACGGTGTCGGAATGCCAATCGGCACATCGGCTCGGTCCAACATGCTTTGGTCAATCGGACTGTCTCCGATCGCGGCCGTCAGCGTTGTCGAATCGGGTTGCGACAAACGCTCGGCAACTCGCTGCATCGCTTCGCCCTTGTTGGTTTGTCCGGCAACGTGCCAGAAACGCCCGCCTTTGGTCAATGTTAGCTGGTGCGTATGTAAGGCTTGTTCGAACTCGGATCGATGTTCGTCGCTGTCGTCCCACAACAACGGTTCGGTCCCCTGGCGGGCCATCGCCAACTCGGCTTTTTCGTGCGACAGTTGAGTCTCGTGGATCACGCCGTCCAGGCCTAAATCGGCGAACGAACGAAAGCGAAACTGTGGCTTTAGCTGCTTCAGCACCGCAAGAATATCGTCGCGTGACGCACCGATGACTTCGATTTCGCCCGTGGGAGAATCAGATTTGCCTTTCTCCTGCTCGTCACCCCAGCGAATGACCGAGCCGTTTTCGGAGATAAAGGTCTTGCCCGCGAGTCCCAATTCGCGGGCCAGCTGAGTCATCTCCGCCACCGTTTTGCTGGAATTCAGGATCACGGGTATCTGACGCGTGCTTAGAATCTGCAGCGTCGCTGCAGCGGGGGACCAGTCATAATCATGCTTATTCAGCAAGCAACCATCGAGATCGGTGAACAGGATCAGTCGTGTGGGGTTTGGTAGCATGCCGTCAAGTTTAGGCGAACGCCAAGTAATTCGCCACAGAGCATCGGCGTGCAGTCGACGAGCCGCGACATTGTGGGCCTTTCTCGATGCCGCCGGCGTTTTATGCGGCATCCCCCCTTGAATACCGTTAATCTGGGTACCGTTAATCTGAACGCCGCTGGTGGACGCAACGGATGTCCAACACGTGCGTCATTCCAACACGAATCAGTGGTTCAGGTAGGCGCCGCAGGATTCACGGATGATCAATTGACCGGGCAGCAGACAATGTCTGGGAGGAACGACGACCTTTTCGATACTGTCCAACATCGCGCGGAATGCAACCATCGCGATGTCACGGCATGGTTGGTGAATGGTGGTCAACGGAACAGTTAGAAGTTGTGCATATTTCACGTCATCAAAACCGACCATTCGGATGTCCGACGGTACCGCGATTCCCACTCGCGCCAGCGTTTGCATGAGCGTTGCCGCCAAGCGGTCGTTGGAGCAGATGATTGCATCCGATTTCGCGGCAATCTCTTTGACTGTCGTGTCATCGTCGGGCTGCAGACGCTGGACGTTGAACTGGACGTTTTGTCCCTGGTGGGTCAAAGCAGCCTCTCGGGCTCCGGCGATTCGGTGCAGGATAGTCGGTGCCGCCAAGGGCGGGCCGAGAAAGCACAGTCGTCGGCAACCTAGCTTCAGCAAGTGTGACGCGGCAAGGTAGCCGCTGGCGAAATTGTCGATTCCAACGAGGTCGAATTCGCTGCGGGTTGGGAAGGGGTGAATGTCACGATCCAGCAGCACCACCGAAACACCTGCCTGCCGTAATTGGCGGGTGATTCGCAGATTCAAATCAAGACTCTGTTCGTGAAGCTCGAACGGGGCAAAAAAAACACCGCTGACGTTCTGATCGAGGAACGGTTTGCACAACGTTCGCGCGACGTCGTCCGAGTCTTCTTCGACGCCTGCGGACCACAACAAACTAAAGTCATGCAATCGAGACAGTCTCGCTAAGTCACCACAAATCACCTCAAGTATCTCGGTCTCGTTGATCTCCGGGACGAGCAACCCGATTTGTTGCTGACCCGCTTCGACCCGACCTGGGTGGTGCCGAACAAAGGTCCCCGAGCCAGCACGGCGGACCACCAACCCCTGATCTTGCAGCTGCCGCAGCGCGAGCGCCGCGGTCGGCCGCGACACATCAAATCGCTTGACAAGCTGAGCTTCGCTTGGCAATCGACCCGTTGGTTGATACTTACCGGCTGTGATTTCAGCCATTAATTCTTGGGCAATTTGCTTGTATTTTGGATCAGCCATTTTCCATTAACATTTTCAAATATGAAGGAAACAAGTAGATTAAATCGGTTAATGGATAACATTTTTCCCAAGATCGCTGTCAGCGGATTGTCACTAACAACTTGACATTAAAACCTTACAGGTATTTTGGTCTTCTGAGTCTATTTGTCTATACCATTTCTTGGCATCTCCGTAGGATTGACGACGAAGAGCACGGCGAAGGCGATCGGCATTTCATGGTCGCCGGGTTCTCGTGAATTCCATTTGAAATGAAACTCATAGGGCAATAGGAAGACGAACATGCACCAGACCATCTCGGTTGAACGTTCGGTCAACTCACATTCAATCCTCGACGATTTGGTGGAACCAAAATCGCCCTCGCGGAGGAAACACTATCTAATCGCCAGCGACTTTGATCAGACGCTTAGCTTCAACGACACCGGAGTCGAACTCAGCGCGATGTTGGGGCTAGCGGACTTTGAAGCGAAGGTGAACGGTTTGGCCAATTCGCACCTCGTCCAACAGGGCGGCGAATTGACTTACCTGTTGCTGCACGATCCCGACTATCGCCAAGTCCGCCGCGAACATTTATGGGAAGCAGGCAAGCGGATTCGATTGAAAAAGAACCTGGCTCCGCTAATGGAGCTGCTACAGCAAGGAATCGATGGACATCGCTTCACATTTTATGTGGTGTCCGCATCGCCCGAAGAGGTTGTTTGTTCGGCGCTCGAAGGCATCGTCCCGCCAGAACACATTTTCGGAACGCGGCTGAATTACCATCCCGAAACGGGCGAGATCACGTCGGTGTCAAAATTGACCGCCGGCTACGGCAAAGTCACCGTGTTGGACAGGTTGCAAGAACAGCTTGGTATTCCATGGGACCGGATTGTCTATCTCGGCGATGGCAGCTCGGATGTTCACGTCATGCTGCACCTGAACCGCTGTGACGGGTACACGATCGCGGTATCGGAAAACACCCACCTTGCGCCGATCGCTCGACGCACGGTGTTAAGCGATAACGCGTTTAGTGTGCTGATTCCGATCCTCGAAGACGTCATCGGATGGACCGATCGAGCCCAGACTCGCGAGCTGTTTGAACAACACGGACTCGATGTCCAGGGCTGGGAAAAGACCCAAGTCGACCGGTTGGCGATCGTCGCCACCGCAAACGAAACCGCGGGCGTTCCGCTACATGCCGTCTAAGCATGCGTTGCGACACACGCGGCGTGTCCCCCTTTTTTAGCGGACGGTTGATCCGTCATCACTCTTACGAAGTAGTCTCGATCTGATCATGGCGAATGTCATCCATCCAGCCGAATTGATCCGTACGCCTGCGGCGATGCCAATAAACGCGTCGCTGTGGGCGGTGCGTGCGCTGTTCTGTTTGAACGGTTTTCTGTACGCGACCTGGGCGACGCGAATTCCTGCTATTCAGTCTCAGTTTCAACTTTCCAATGGAGCGCTGGGGCTTGCGTTGATGGTCGTGGCGGCCGGTGCCGTGGTCGCGATGCCTTGCGCGGGCTGGCTTTGTTCGCGAGTGGGCAGTCGCCGGATTGCTGCGGTCAGCCTCGCTGTTTATCTGGTCGGGCTGCCGACGATCTCGTTGATGCCCAGTGTGGTCACGTTGATCGCTGCGTTATTCGTATTTGGTGTCGGTCATGGCATGTTGGATGTTTCGATGAATGTGCAAGCGCTCGAAGTCGAGCGACGCATGAACCAGCAGATCAATTCGTCGATCCATGCATTGTGGAGTATCGGAGGATTGGCAGGTGCGTTGGCGGGAAGCTTGATCGCCATCAGCGGTTTGAACGTGCAGTGGCATTTCATCTTGGTCACCGCTGCGTTTGCGACCGCCACGCAGCCGATCATTTCTCGTCTGCTACACGACCGAGTCGAAGCCGATCACGCTGCGAACGACAAACCTCTCCGCCGATCCAATCCGAAGACGGCGGACGACCGAGATGGCAACGTGGCAGAGGCGATGACGAGTTTGCCGCACCCGGGGCGTGCCTCGCGAAACGCAACGCTCGTGCTCGGCGTGATTGCGTTTTGTGTGATGGCGGGCGAAGGCGCGATGGCCGATTGGAGTGCAGTGCTGCTGCATCAAACACTTGGCATTGGTGAAGGCGTCGCTGCAATGGGGTACGCCACCTTCGCGATCGCCATGGCGATGGGGCGATTTGCCGGAGACCGGTTTTCGGCGTGGTTGGGGCCGGTCAAACAGGTGCGAGTGTGTGCGCTGGTTGCGATGATCGGCGTTCTGATCGTGGTGACATCCCATCACGTTATCGTGGCGCTGATTGGATTCACGTTGATCGGAGCGGGCCTTGCCACGATCGTTCCCGCGGTCTTCAGCGCTTGTGGGAAACTGCCGGGCCGTTCCCCCGGAGTCGCGTTGGCGACGGTTTCCACGATCGGCTACTTCGGATTTCTGCTTGGACCTCCTCTGATCGGCCTGTTGTCCGAATGGGTCAGCCTGCGAGTGGCGCTGAGCAGCTTGGCGGGCACGATGCTGGTCACAATCGCACTGGCGTCCGCGACGCGGTCGCATGGGCAATAATATCGGAGACCGAAAACGGGCCGCTCACAAAAAACGGTTCGATAAACAACTATTCCACCCCTCTTGTTCGCCAGTCCCTCACACCTTGGAATCCGCCGCTGTGATGGTACTCATGATCCGTCCGGCACGTCATACTAGCAATCGTATGGTGGCTGCCGAGGTTTTGAAGGGTTACAGGACACAGATCGGATGGAAGAAGCGTTTCCGGAATGCGAGTCGGACGACAACGCGGCACAGGATGACCTGTTTCGTCCCGCTCGCTTTGTGTCCGAGCTTGACTTGCCGTCCGCCAACGAGCCGCTGCTGAAGGATGCGGCGACCGCGATTCGCCAAGAATTCCGCGACTGTTCAAAATGGAAACGACTGCGATGTCGCCGTGTCAGCCTCTTTGCCGAACGCGATCGCGGCGTGGTGTGCGTGATCCATCTGGGCAGCTCGGTCGAATTCGATTGGACTTGGGAAGGTGCCGAGGCGTTTCGTCCAAAAATGTTTGATGACGACGCCTCGGATTTTGCGTATGAACAGGCCGATATGGATGACGGCGTCGATTGGTCAGGCGAAATATTAGAGGTCGATGAACGCAACGGTTGTCTGTTCGTCAGTCTGGACAACCCCGAAGCGATCCCCACGACAGGGTCCTTTTTCGTCCGTCCTTTCGAGTTTCTATCGGTCTTGGATGCCGTCTACAATGCGGCCGAATTCGCTGAAATTCGATGCTCGCTGCCTGGGCGTTTGAATGCCGCACAAGGCAATGTCCATCCCGCGATCGCCACACGATCCCACGTCGGTTTGACGCAACTGCAAGCTTGGTGGCAACATGCCTGGTCGATTCTGTGGGGACCGCCGGGCACCGGCAAAACCTATACGACCGGACAACAAATTGCCGCGGTGTTGGACGATGACAGCGAGCGGATCCTTGTCGTTTCGACGACCAATCGTGCCACCGACGCAGTCGCGTTATCGATTGGCAATGCGACACGCCGTCGTTCGAGTGAGGCGTTGGCAGAAGGGCGATTACTACGCATTGGAAAGGGAGCCTCGCTGAAAGCGTTTGCTGCGGCGGAACTTCAGTCGATGTTGCAAGGCACCGAGTCCGAAGTGCTTCATAAGATTGATGACCTCGCCGATCAACTTCGGCAATTCGACACTTGGGAAGACAAGGCACTGACTCGCAAACAGATCGGTGAACTGCGGGCCAAGGGAAACGACCAGAGCCGACGCATCTTTATCGATCCCGAGGTCCAAGTGGTGGTTGCGACTGCCTTCAAAGCGACCAGCTTTCTGCGGAACGACACGGTCACCAAAATCCTGGAGTCGGGTGAGGCTCCGTTTACCACCATTTTCATTGACGAAGCGGGGCTGATGTCGCGAACCGCCATTGCGGCCTTATCGCTGCTGGCCTCGCGACGCGTTGTCTTGGTCGGCGACTCGAAACAACTTGCGCCAATCAGCCGTATCTCGCGAATCTTACCCACCCGTCAACAGACGTGGTTGGCCAGCAGCGGGCTCAGTCATCTCGAACAGTTTAGTGCCACTCCCACCGCCGTGCATGTGCTAACAGAGCAGCGACGCATGCATCCCGATGTATGCCAAGTTGTCTCGGAATTTCAGTACGGCGGATTCCTGAACACGGCTCAAGAAACCAAAGATCGTCCCTCGCAAATTCCGTCTTGTCTCGCCGATCATTCGCGAGCGATTTGGTATGTGCTCGATCAAGAACCCGCCGACCTTGCTGCGATCCGTGCCCAGCGCGGGCCGGGCAACAAGAGTTGGATTCGTTCGATCACGCCGCGACTGTTGCAAAAAATGTTTTTCGACCCCGAAATGCGAACCGCCAACGGTCTGTTCATTTCGCCCTACAAAGCCCAGGCTCAAGTGGTCGGCAAATTGTTTGCTGCGTGGGAGCTAGCGGGTTGGGAGGCATCGACGGTTCATAGCCAGCAGGGTTCTGAAGCGGACATTGTGATCTTCGATACCGTCAATGCCGGCAGCTACAATTGGCCCTACGACGAATGGAAACGGTTGGTCAACGTCGCACTCAGTCGGGCTCGCGAAGCGGTCATCGTGTTGGCCAGTCGCAGCGAAATGGATGAACCGTATCTGAAACCGTTGAAACGGCGGCTGACGCCGAGCGTGCTGAAACCGCATGACGATTCTTTTCGTTGGGAGGAGGTCAGCCAAACCAACCTGAGTTTTCATGCGGCGGCAAAGCCCACTCAAGTTGCCGAGGCCCATCCAAATTATGAGACGTCCCCGGGGGCCAAACGCAGTATGGGGCACCAGGTTGCTAATCGAAAAGGGATGAAGCCCGTGCTTTCCGAAGAGCAGCAGCGGCTGACGAATTTGAATCTCGATGGTAAACCGAGATTGGTTCGCGGCGTGGCTGGCAGTGGCAAATCGATCGTGCTTTGCAACTGGCTTGCCAAGACCGTCAAGCGATTCGAAGGCAGCAGCGACCTACGCATCTGGGCGGTTTACGCCAATCGATCGCTGCACAAACTGCTTCGCGAATCGATCGAATCGGCATGGGAAAGCCTCTCGGCAGGAGAATTGTTTCCGCAGTCCGACTTTCCTTGGGACAAAGTGCATCTATTGCATGTCAAGGACGTGTTGTCGGGAATGCTGCCCAATGTGGCGTTGTCGATGGATAGCTTTGATTTTGATTACGACCGTGCGGCCGAACAATTTCTAAGTCGTCAGGATGCGTCAGAGCTGCTCCCGCGCTGTTCTGCACTGTTTATCGATGAGGCTCAAGACATGGGGCCATCGGTATTGAAATTACTGTTGTCCGTCGTCGAACAAACCGATGTCGAGGACACCAACAGCCGATCCGCTCATATCTTCTACGACAACGCTCAGAATATTTACGGCCGAAAAACGCCCAAATGGTCTGATTTCGGACTCGATATGCGTGGTCGCAGTACGATCATGCGAGAAAGCTTTCGCTCCACTGCCCCGATCGCCGAACTTGCCGTCAACGTGTTACAACGCTTAACACCTCGGGATCAACGCCAAGACCAGAATGAATTATTGAGCATGGGGTTATTGGAACGAAGCGAGCGAAATGGGCACGAGTGGCTGCGGGTGCGGTTTAATCAGGTCGAAGGCCCCAAGCCGATCTTACATTCCTTTGATAACCGCTCGGCCGAGATCGATGCGATCGCGACCCATTTGAAGTATTTGATCCAACAGGAAGGAATTTCACCTAGCGACATTTGTTTACTCTACAACGGCAAGTCCGTCGTTTCATTGCTGCAAGAAAAATTGGCTCCGAAGTTGGCCAAAATCGACGTCGAGTTATCTGTCCAAACCAACCGGCCCTTTGAGCGGAATGCCAACACATTAATCGTCACGACATCGCACTCCTACAAAGGGTACGAATCCGAGGTGGTGATGATTCCTTGTGTTGACCAATTTGTTACCGGCAGCGGTGACATACTCGCTCGCAATCTCTATGTCGCGATGACTCGAGCCCGATCGTTATTGGCGTTGTACTGCACCACCTCCGGTTCGACGGCTTCACAACGATTATGCCGCGTGATCACGCATTGTGTGAAAACGATGAATACAACGCCCGAGGTCGAGTCATCGACTAGCGACGAAGAGGATCAAAACGACGTTTTGGAAGTCATCGGGATGGAACACCGCAATTGGCTGGCCGATCTGTGGACCCGTTTTGAAATTCGTCAGGAACCGATCACCGACGACGAAGGCACGGTGTTGGCAGAACCCTTGTTCTGGTTTGAACACGAAGAGGCCAAATTCGCCTGCTTTGCGGAAGATTGCTTGAGTAAACAGGAACTTAAAACGCCCCAAGCCAAGCAAATCACCGTGTTACAACCCGGTTCAAACCTAGTTTAGGCTTGTGCTAATTGAGCGTAGCGGAAGTCGTCAAGACTTTCGTTCGATTGACGTATGCCCATCGATACTCTTGACGAGTTTCGCTACGAAATGCTTCATCGCGTTGGCCCAAAGCGGCTCCCTCTTTCAGCATTCTCGATCTCAGTGCCGAGGTGGCAGAGGAGGCGGTGTCGCCGCAAACCCACTGAAAAGTCCAACGATTCCGCCGCCCAGGCTTCGCCTCTCGTCCGCTTCATAGGGCACACCGCCGCTGTTTTTCCTGGGTTTTATCTCAAATCCGGCGTTTTCGCTCTAATAAAACGTCTCGATGATTCGTTGTAACTATGCCGTTTCGGCGATCTATAATGGCTTAGCCCATCTACTCTGCATCTGGATTTTCGTCTCATGCTTGCGATTTTGCCTCATCGAGCCCTACTCGGCTTCGTTCTCGTCTTTTCACTCGCCATAGGAAATGTAATGGCTGAACCCATCGGCATCATGGAACGGTACGCTTTGTCAGACGATCGCGAGGCGTTTCTCGAAGAGCTGATTCCGGGCAGTGATGATTATTACTTCTATCACTGTCTGCATTACCAAACGTCGGGCCAATTGGACCGCGCCGAGGTGATTCTGAACGAGTGGTTGGCAGAAAACAAAGGTCGAGAAACGGCGGTCATTCGCGGCATGATCGACCGCCAACGGTTGCTGACCTATTCGCAAACGCCCGAGCGAACGATTGATCATTTGGTCAAACGACTTGGCGTCCAATTGCACCATCCTGCGCCGCCGGTCAAAGGCGAGCGACGCTACCCGAGCCAATTCAATGTCGCGCTGTTGGACCTCGATCGTCTGGTCAAAGAGGCTGTGCAACAGGATGACACGTTGCAGCCGATCGGGATGCGACGTTTAGCGGAAATGTATCGAGCTGGCGAAACCGCCGGTCTGAAGTTGAATCTGCATGACTTTCTCGCCCGAGTCGATCATGCCACGATCGAAAACCTTGACGAACTGGTGATCCGCGAACTGCAATCGCGACGTAAACAAGATGTTCGCTTTGGCGACTTGGCTGCTCATCAAGTGTTGACCCTCGCCGAACTCGATCGCGTTGCCTCGGCTGTCCCCGAAATCGCCGACGATAACTCGTTTGTTTCCGCGAAACTGTTGCGACTGCGTCCGAGCGACGACGTCGACTTGTCGCAGCAACCCGACCAGCGACTCGCCTATCTGAAACGAGTCGAAGCGTATGTTCGCTCGCTGCCGCCAAGTTACAACTCGTTAAAAGCGTCGGCAACGTTTCGCTTGCTCGAGGCCAACTTGGCAGCCGGCGTTTATGATCGCGACCTCTTTTTGCGTTACCTCGCACTGCCGCGACAAAGCCCGATCGTGCACCCGGAATGGGCAAAACGTCCTGCGACGAAAGCAAACTTGGGTGAAAACTTTATGCCGATGGCACTGTTGCCGCCGATTGGTGACGAAGTTTCGCTGGTCCGCGTCTACCTCGAACATTTCTTAAAAGACGCGGACAACTCCGATGCGTTCGCGGAACTGATCCAGCCTGATTACCTTCGCCGCGTGTTTGCCGAAACGAAATTGATGTTCGGTATTGGCGACGAAGAACAATGGTATCGTTTGTTGTCGCCTGCCGAGCGGCAAGCGATTCGCGACTCGGTCCAACTGCGACTCGCTCCGCAAAACAAACCGCGATTCGCGAGTGATGATCCGGCGCAATTGATCGTGGACGTCAAAAACGTCGACGAGCTTGTGCTTCGTATCTATGAAATCAACTCACTCGCCTTCCTGCGAACACACAAAGAGCGGCTTGATACCGACATTGATCTCGATGGTTTGGTCGCCACGCACGAGCGAAAACTCACATACACCCAACCTGCGGTGCAGCGTCATCGTGAATTTTTGGAACTCGACGAGATCCGTGGTCGAGGCGTCTGGGTGGTGGATTTGGTGGGCAAAGGAGTCCGTGCTCGGGCGATGATTCGCCGCGGTGAACTGCACCACGTCGACGCGATCACCGCCGATGGAATGAAATTCACCATTATTGACGAAAATCGCAAACCGATCGCCAAAGCCCGCATGATCGTCGGAGGACGCGAATTTTTGGCGGACGATTCAGGTTCGATTACGTTGCCACCGGTGTCTGATGTCACTCACCGCGATGCGATCGTTACCGATGGTGAATTGGCCGAAAAAGTCAAGTTTTCACACTTTGTCGAAGATTACGTTTTGACCGCTGGGATGCACCTCGATCGCTCTCAAGTGCAATCAGGTGACAGTAGCTCGCTGTTGATTCGTCCTCGTATTGCGATGGGGGACACCCCACTCGATCCTTCGGTGTTGACCGATGTCAGTGTCCAGATCGAGGCGATCGATCTGGATGGGATCACGACAACCAAAACGATCGACGACATCAAATTAAATTCGCAGGGCGATTTGGTGGTGCCGTTTCGCGTGCCCGCTCGACTATTACAGGTTCAAGCGTCCTTGAGTGGCAAAATCCGCTCGTTGTCGACGAACCGGTGGCGCCGGCTTCGCACGACTCAGCACTGGCAAATCGCCACGATTCGGAAAACCAATTCGACACACGATGCATTCCTGACGCGTGATGGTGACGAGTATGTGATCGAAGTTCGCGGCCGATCTGGCGAAGCGATTGCGGGGGCGACCGTCTCGATCTCGCTGTCGACCCGTGTAAAAGGTTCTCAGATCAATCAAACGTTACAAACCGATGATAATGGCCGGGTGCGATTGTCATCACTGCCTTACGTCAAGCAAATTAGTTTCGCTGCCGGATCGGGACCTCGTCATACTCGTGACTTGAAGCTTGACGAAGTTTTTTGGCCCAACACCGTTCACACCACGACCGAGATTGGCATCGAATTGCCTGTGGTTGTTAGTCCCGATCCCGTCTCGGATCGTTATCGCTTGATCCGACTTCGTGCGGGTGCCAACGACACCGATTTGAGTAGCGAATTGGTGATTGACCAAGGATTGCTTCGCATCAAAAAGTTGGATGCCGGCGATTATCGTTTGATTGACCGTGATACTGCGGTACAAACCGCGATCGCGGTCGTTGATGGGCCTGTGATCGACGATGTCGCTGTTGGAAAGATTCGTCATCGCGAAGTCTCCCCTGTCGTCCCACTCGGCGTGGCGTCGATTGTGCGTGACGACGAGGGCTTGCGAATCCAGTTGTCGGGACAAACCGACTTGGCTCGCGTGCACGTGATTGCGACTCGTTATTTTGACGTGGAAAGTCCAGCGAATCCGCTGCACTTGCCGTCGCCCGCACTGCGAGGACGAAGTGTTTCGCTTCCCCAATGTGGTTACATCAGCGATCTGCGACTTGGCGATGAATACCAATACGTGCTGCGTCGGCGTTACGCCGCGAAGTATCCTGGTGTGATGTTGCCTCAGCCCAGTGTGATTCTAAATCCGTGGGAGACCGAAGAAACGAGCAACACCAGCCAAACGGCGACCGAGGGCGAGGAACCGAGGGCGAGTGCCTCACAAAATGATCTGTCGCGGATGAAAGCCGAGGCGGATCGATTAGCTGAAGACTCCGAGACCCCCACGTCCGACTACGACTTTTTGGCGGATTGTGGCGTCACGATCACCAATTTGCGGCCCGATGCTAACGGGCTAGTCACGGTGCCCGCCAAAGTAATCGACGGGCTGCCGCTATTGCAAATCGTCATCAGCGAACCTTCGACGGTGATCCAGCGAACCGTGACCGCTCCGCTGGACGATATCGAAACGATCGACTTGCGACTTGCTAAGGCCATCGAGGCTGAGAAAGCGGTCTCGTTTGAGCGAGCCGTGACGATCGTTTCCAAAGAGAAACCGCTCGATTTTCAGCAGCTCGGTTCGGCTCAACTGCAAGTCTATGGAAGTGTCGGTGCGTTGTTGAAACTGTATCGGACCTTGGTTCATGACCCTCGGTTTGATGAGTTCGACGAGCTGGCGGCATGGGATCAGCTTGATAAAGCTGCAAAGCTGGAAGCCTACTCGCGACTGGCGAGTCACGAGCTGCATCTATTTTTGCGGGCCCATGATCCCGCCTTCTTTGCCGATATCATCAAGCCTTATCTCGAAAACAAAAAAGAAAAACAGTTTGTCGATCACTGGCTACTCGAGGATGATCTGAAACCGTACACCGATCTGTGGAAGTACAACCAGCTGAATTACGCCGAGCGAGCACTGTTGGCGATTCGGGTGCCGGAGGTTCGTGAACAAGTCCGACGTGAATTGAAAGAGTGGGTGGATCTGCAGGATACCGATTATCAACAGGTTCGCATCAATATCGAGAGTGCGCTAAAAGCCAACGTCATGTTCGATGATGTTGCCAGCGACATGATGTTTGGAGCCATCGCGGAGTCCGAAGAATTTGGCGGGAGCGGAATGGGCGGCGGTGGCATGGGAGGCGGTGGCTTTGGGTTTGGCGGCGGAGCCATGCCACGCAGCGACAAGTCTGGGGCTCGCCCGGCTCGAAAGAAACGATCGTTGGACCTCAAAGAGATTGAATCACTTAAGAAACAGAGCGAGCTGGGCAAAGACGCTGGTCGTGCCTTGAATCGATTTTCGCGTCGCTCGGGCGCCGCCGAATTCGCTTTCTTTCGTGACCTCGACTCGACAAAACAGTGGGCCGAGAGCCAGTGGGATCAAGTTCGCATCGTCGACGAACCGTTTCCTGATAGTCTAATTGACGTCGATCCGTTTTGGGCCGACTTGGCTCTGTCGGACAGCAGCAATCCATCCGTATCCTCGCACTTGCTGTATCCGGTAAATAACCGGCACGCGGCTTTGGTGGCACTTGCGATGTGTGGGCTGCCGCTGAAGGCGGGCGATATCAGTTTACCCAGCGAAGAAGGCCAGCCTTATGCTCCGGAACATCCGGTTGCTGTGGTGATGAAGCGATTGCGTACGCTGAAGGTTAACGACGACAATAGCAGCAGCATTTTGGTGGGACAACGGTTCTCTGCGGCCAACGCTCTGCCGCCGACCCAGAATCGCCGATCCGAAGAACCCAAAGAGTTTTTAACGGGCGTGGCTTACAAAGGCCAAACCGTGATTTCCAATCCCACCGGCGACCAACAAATCGTCGATGTGTTCTGGCAAATTCCCGAGGGCAGTCTGCCGCTGAGCGGTAGCCAAGTGACCGACAGCAAGACGCTCACGCTCGCTCCGTTTGCGGTCCAAGCGATTGAGTACCAGTTTTACTTTCCTGCCGCTGGCGATTTCCCCCACTATCCTGCGACGGTCGCAAGCGACGGTGAATTGCTGGCCCGTGCACGAACTCGCTCGTTCAACGTCGTCGATCAGCCGACGGAATTGACCACCGTGACATGGGACAAAGTCGCTCGCAGTGGTTCCGCGGCCGAGATCAGTGATTTCTTGGCGACTGCGAATCTTCGCAATATCGACTGGATGTTGGTCGCTCATCGGATGCAGCAGCAAGACGTGTATCAGGCAGTCATCAAGGTGCTACGTAGTGCCAATATCCCCGAATCGGAACTTTGGGCTTATTCGTTAAAGTACCGTGACGAACCCGCGATTCGTACCTACTTGTCACTTTCAGAAGATTTGGTTGAACGCGTTGGACCCGAATTCGACAGCCCACTGTTGCGCGTCGATGCGATCGAGCGACGGTTCCTCGAAATGCTCGAGTACGCTCCGCTCGTGCGGGCTCGTATTCATCGTCTGGGAGCAGAGAATGAGATTCTCAACTCGACGTTCCTCGATCAATATCGTGACTTTGTTCGCGTGCTGGGTTTCCAAAACGAGATCCCGCAAAACGAACGGCTTGCCTTGACCTACTATCTGTTGATCCAAAACAGGATCGAAGAAGCGATCGAGACGTTTACCAAAATCAAACGCGATTCGATCGCGACCCTGTTGCAATATGATTACATGGACGCCTATTTAGCCATGCATCAGGGGCAATATGATCGGGCTGAACAGATCGCCAGCAACCGCAGCAAGGAATCGGTACCACGTTGGCAGTCCCGCTTTAGCGAACTTTCGGACCAGCTGCGACAGCGTCGTGATCTGCTGATCAGCGAGCAACTGGTATCGAAAGATCCCGCCAGCGGTGAGCCTAAGGCGATTGAGCAGGGCAGCGGCGATCTAGCGGTACTGGATCGCGAGCGACAACAGGAATCCGCTGCGGAACAGCAACCCGAAGTGATGGTGCGGATCGAAGGCGACTCGTTGCGGATCGATCATCGTCAAACCAAATCCGCGACGCTGAATCTGTACGGTGTCGATCTGGAGTTGCTGTTTAGCAAGGCTCCGTTTGTTCGCGAGGACCTGCAGCGAATGGCGATGGTCAAACCGATGCGAAGTGAGACGCTCGATTTTGATCAAGCCAATGGAGTGGCCCGTTATGATCTGGACGAAAACCGCCGTCGACAAACGTTGTTAGTCGAGGTGGTCGCGGGAGCATCGCGAAATACGGCTCTCTACTTTGGTGGTGAGATGACGACCTATGTGTCCGAAAGCTACGGCCAACTGCAAGCCAGTGATGCCAGATCTCATCATCCTATCGATACTGCGTATGTGAAGGTCTACGCAAAGTATCCTGATGGGGACGTCCGCTTTTACAAGGACGGTTACACCGATTCACGCGGCCGGTTTGATTACGCCAGCGTCAGTGCGGATGATGCCAAAGGTGCGACCCGATTTGCCATCCTGGTGATCAGTCCCGAGAAAGGTGCATCGTTGCACGACGTCGCTCCGCCCCGATAATCGTTAACGGTCGCGGGCCATTGGCATGATCACATAACTGAAACCATCATCGGTGGTTAGCAGTGCAGGTTTGGATGACGACTCGATTTCCATCACGAAATTCGTTTCGTTATCCAACACCTTGCAAAAGTCGGCGACGTAACGATGGTCCATCGTCAACGTGATCGTTTCGGCATCATAAGGAATCGGCAATTCGATCTGGGATTCCCCGATGTCGGCTGTGCTGGCTTCGAGTTTCAGCGTGCCATCGCCAAAGGTGAAATCGATCCCTCGGCTCTCGTGATCGGTCACAATCGCTGCTTGGCGAAGGGCGGCGAACAAAGGGCCGACCGCCATGTCGATCTGTTCCGCTGATTCTCGTTTTGGAAACACTTGTCGCCAATTCGGGTAACGGCCTTCGACCAGTCGCGAATAGATGACCGCTCGTGGGGTGCGAATCAACAAATCGTTTGAACGGGCCGCGACGTCGACGGTATCGTCTTTGTCGCTGACGGCACGTTCCATCAACTGGATGGCTCGGGTTGGAACGATCGTGCTGGTTCCGGTCGTTTGGTGGCCACCCTGGGGTTCACCAGTGCCTTCCATCTTGGCCAAGCGGCGACCATCGGTACCGACTGCGATCACCGAGGTGCCTTCCATTTCAAGCAGCACCCCGCCGAGAGCGTATCGGCTACTTTCGGCGTCCGTGGCGAATACCGTTCGGCGAACCATTTCACGGAACAAGCGGGTGGGTAGCACGTGGTATTTATCTTCGTTGAACTCCGCGACGCTGGGAAATTCGTCAGGATTGCTGCCGGGAAGACGGAATTTACTGCGGCTGCCGGTGATCCGAATACCCGATTCGTCGGTTTCGATCGTCAGCGTTTCATCATTGCTTTCCCGCAGAATCGCCATTGTCCGCTGGACCGGCAATAACGCGGTGCCTTCGGTCTCCACTTCGACCCCCTCTTCGACATCCAAACGAATCCCGACGTCCAAGTCCGTGGCGGTCAAGGTGATCCGTGAACCCGATGCGGTCACTTTCACATTCTGAAGAATCTCTTTGGGCGAACGGGTCGGAGCAATGCTGGCGGCAAGAGCAAAAGCAGCGGTGAGCGATTCGCGTTGGCAAGTGATCTTCATGGAACCATGGACTTACAAAGAGAAAGAAGATTTCGTAGCCATGTTGTACCGGTTCATGGGCGGATGTGTGTAGTGGTGAAACCAATCCACAACAGAACATTCACTGGGTGCCTCTCAAAGGTTTAAAGAATATATAAATCGTCGTAGTCTTAATTCGAGCCTGGGAAGTGTTAGTAAGTAGGGAAACAGAGTCGTAACTTGTTAATACAAATAGGGTTGCGTTTTAGGTAGGGCTGTGGAAAAAGCGTGAAAATACCGTGCGGAAATGGTTGATAACAGCGTAAAAGACCAACACAGGCAAACAGAGCCAAGCAAGGACAAACAAACCGAGATGACAAGCCTGCACAAAGGACAATCCGGGATTGAACAAATTATCCACGAAAAAAATAGTTTTGAAAGCTTCAAAAAGCGGGGTGAAACAGCGGTTCAGACGCTCTGAAAGTCGTACCGCCAGGCCACCTGTATCGTTGTTGCTCGAGGAAGATGACACGGAGGAAACGGCCAAAATAGTAGGTAGCGGTGCGGGCCCTGCCCGACAAGCGTTGACAACGTGGAACGAGGAGGGCGAGTTCAGGAAAAGAACTTTTTGTGGGCCACCGCGTTGGCCGTGACCGCTTTGACGGTGCTGATCAGCGGCAGAAATTGCCTCGCTTTTGCTCGGTCGACTCGTTCGTTGCAGAAGAACAGCAGCGTCAGAAAGGTTTTGCTGATCGCAAATCCGCCTCCGAGTCCAAAGACGGACTTTACCTGGTGGGTCTGGACGAACGGTTGAGCGGAGATGATTTTGCGTCCCTCGTGATCGACCGCGGTCGCCGCGTCGCTGACGTAAAACACCCCAGAAAGCTTCGAGAGCGTGTTGATCTCTAGACCTGACGAATTTGGGGCGGACGAATCACCGTGAAGCCAATCCAATTCGAGTCCCACCTCGGCCAATAAGCGGGCGATCATCGGGATCCGGCTGACAAAATCGGCCGAAACCAGGGGAATCCCAAGGTGTCCCTCGGATTGACGCTGATCGTTCCATGCACGCTGAATTCCGCGGGACGCGATCAGCGACAAAATGGGAGTTTGCGGGGTGATCCGATCTGCGATCCCCGAATCCTTCGATAACTTATCGACGAATTGCTGATAATCCGCCGGCAACGCCTCGTACGGCAGCGTGGCAAACATCCGGGTCAACACGAGCGATTGCTGGAATTGTCCAAAGACGACATCGACGACCGCCGAGCCTGCCGCCTCGAGCGTTTCACATCCTTCGGATTTCGCCTTGATGACGTCAATTAACGAAAACAATTCGTCGAAATCGCTGATCTTCGCCATCGAAAGGCCTCGTTGGTAGATTCAACTCGCTCATCAGCCCTACCCGAATCATAGCCGACACGACCTCCCCCCGCGAAAAAATGTGTCGGGAAAAAAATGTGTCGGACACCTTTTCGACTCGAAGATCGTGGTTATGCCAAGACGCTTCGCACAAGCGTCACCACTTCGGCGGCACATCCCCACGCGACGGTGTAGCCGCCGCCACCATGACCATAGTTATGCACTACGGGTTGGCCCGAAGTGGTCGTATCGAGCTCGAGCCGGACGGCATGACGACCGGGACGAAGTCCGACGGCGGTTCCTAGCACGTTGGCGTCCTTGATCTCCGGCACAAGCTCACCACAGCGACGAAGGATCGCCGCGGTATCGGTAGTGCGTTCGTGGCGATCCCAATCCCCTTCTTGCGCCGTCCCACCGAGGATGACGTCGTGGGTGCGAGGCAGCACCAGTGTGAATCGATCGTCCTTTTGATAGATCCGCGTGGATCGGCGAAGCCCCTCGGGACGAGCAACGCGGACGACTTGACCACGAATCGGAAAGACATCTTTATCATGGGCAAAGTCACGAGCCCCGACTCCCGTACAATTCACGACCAGATCAAACTCGGGGAACAACGAATCGGGCGATTCAATCGTTTGCGTGATAAACGCTGCGTTGGCGGCGGCGACACCTTGTTTCAATTGCGTCATAAAGATGGGAACATCGATCACTGGCACGCTGACGCGGAACGCTTCGGCACAGGGCACCCCATAATCGGCGCCGTTGACTCGTTCCCATTGGTCGACGATGTCGAGCACGTACGCGCTGTCGTCGGGATCGAGACAGAAACGAAGGTGTTGTTCGAAAAAGACGCCCGAGTCCGCATCGGTGCTTTGTTTGACGTACTCGTCGTACGTGGTTTTGGCCCACGATGCGACGCGGTCCATGGGATAGGTTCGGTGCGGCCACCAATAGGCGCCAGCCGACATCGAATTGGTTTGCTCAAACGGTTCCCTGCTAAACAGCGTCACCGCAAAACCAGCTTCCAATAGCCGCAGAGCGGATGTCAGCCCCATCAAGCCTTGACCGACAATCGCGATTTTACCTTGGACTGATTTATTCATGACGATTCTTTCAGCCTAAAACGGTGATTGAAAGTAATGGTTACCGAGGGTGGTGCTGAAGCTCGGCTTGCCGCTGCTTCGCCAAAATATCCTCCATCACCTCCAGCTCGGTGTAATACATCGCGCTGGGGTCGATACCTTGATCGTCCAGCCACTGCAAATGGTCACGCATCTTTGGCTGGCGAGCATACGCCGGCAAAATTACCAACCAAATGATCCAAAGCACGGCGATCGATCCCGCCAGCGATGCCGCTCGGTAAACGCGTCCACGTGGGGTCATGGCGTCACCGCATCGGCAAAGATGACCTTGAACATCAACCAAGCCATCAGCAAGGTCAAAATCAAGTTGAGCGATTGACCGCACACATATAGAACCAGAGGTTTGCCGCCTTTGAGTTGTGGAAACAGTTGGCGGAAATTGGTTTCCAATCCGATGCTGACAAACGCCAAACAGAAGAGCCAACCACGAAGCGTTTTGGTCGACCCGCCGATCATCGCGTTGATCAGTTCTGGTCCATTCGTCAACGAGGAATAGAGCACCGAAAACAGGATCGACATCGAGACAAAGCCGAGCACGAATTTGGGAAAACGATACCAGATTTCGGAGAGCCCGATCTTGGGACCCGTCGGATCTCGTTCGACAAACGTGACCCAATAGATCGCCACGCAGAAAGCGGTCACGCCGATCAGAATGTTTTGGATCATCTTTACCGTCGCAGCGACTTCGAGTGCTTCGTCGCCCAGCACCGCACCGGCGGCAGCCACTGCCCCGGTAGCATCAATCGTTCCGCCCAGCCACGCACCTCCCAAGATGGGATCCATTCCGGTGGCGGTGATCACCGCAGGCATCACCGCCATCATGATGACGGTAAATCCCAATGACAAACCAATCGACAGCGACAATTCCTCTTTCTTGGCTTTGCATGCCGCCGCTGTGGCGATCGCGGCCGAGACACCGCAGACGGACATGTCCGCAGAGATCACCATGTTGAGCGATTTGGATTGGATCTTCAGAATCTTTTGGCCAAACACATACGTCGAGATCAACACGACTGGCGTGACCAACCAAGCGACAAACACGCCGGGCAATCCCAAGGCCAACAAGCGACTCATCAGCACTTCCGCCCCCAGCAGTACCAAGCCGGTCTTAATGAAAAACTCAGTCGAGATCGCCGGACGCAGAAACTTCGGCGTGCCGACTGTGTTGCTGATGATCAGTCCCACTAACAAAGCCCACAACGCATATTCGAGATTGTAGGCTTTGACGACGCTTTGACCCGACATCCAATACGCCAACGTCGCCAGCAAAAACACAACCGGGAAAGCCGCCAAGAAAGCCGACGCGGATTTACCCCGCATCTGATTGGCAACCGCAAACAACGCCCCGATGATCACAAAGGCACCGAGAATGCCTTGCCAACTTGATGCGATGGCGTCAATCGGGTTGTCGGTCCACTTGCCCGGTTTCGCGAGGTAGGGTTTTAGCGGACTGGTGATACTGACCGATTCGCCGGCGACGATACTTTCGCTGGCGTGCTCGCCTTGGCTGAACCAAACGGCGGCAAAGGCAACAAGAAGCAACAGACCGGCACACCAAATCGCCCACCAATCTTCGCTGGTCGACATGTCCTTCCACAGACTCGGTCGCGGTGGTGGCGTGGCAAGGATGGAATCGTCGTCGATCGATTCCTTGTCGCTGGATTTTGGTGAGGATGCTTCAGTGTTCATCGGTGGGAATCATGGGGTAGGAGGGTGGGAAAATCGGAATGCAAGACACAGTCGAGGACGGGGAAAACGAGGAGGGGGGAAAGAACGAACAGAAAAACGAAGTTACAGAGCGGAGCTAGAAAGCGATTCGACGGCGCGACGTTCGACCGCTTTGTTCATGCTGGTTCGGACCAACTGCAGCAACCGAATCAATTCCTTTTGTTCGCGGCGTTTCAGATCGCTCATGACTTCGCGTTCGAGCTCGCGTAGGTGTTCAACGATCGGTGTGACCAACTTGCGGCCTTCCTTGGTGATCGTCACATAAACAGCCCGACGATCGGTTTCGCTTCGCTCTCGCGTGACGAGTTCACGTTTTAGCAAACGATCGACCAGCGCAGTGACGGCCGGGACGACTTGGACCAAACGCTCGCCAATTTCGCTGCACGTCAACGGACGGTCCTCCATATCCAAAATGCGAAGCAGATTGTATTGCGAAAACGTCATGTCGTGTTGGCGAAAGAATCGGGCCATGTGATTGTCGAGTTGATCCCCCGTGCGAACCAAGCTCACGACGGCTTCTTGATCCACGCTCGCGAAAGGTTCACAGCGGTGGAGTTCTCGGGAAAGGTCGCTCATCAAAAGGAACCTGAGGGGAGGGATTTGTAAAGGAAGGTGAAGGGTCGAAATCAGTTGACGCAATAATACTTTATCGATAAGATATTCGCGAATCAAGATCTGATGTGTGTGGTTTAAACCCGTTGCCACAGAGACTGGTTTTCTGTCCCCCCCTCTTTGAAAACTGTAAGTGGGATGCGTGCCCCTTGGACGTATCACCTTCCCTCCTTTCCATAGAAGTTTGTCGCCATGCCAACCACGGCTATCATCGGTGGCGGGTTCAGCGGAACGCTGGCCGCCGTCAATCTTACTCGCTTCGCCAGCACACCTCAGCGAGTCGTGATCATCAACTCAGGAAGTCCGTTCGGCCGGGGGACCGCATACGGAACGACGCGCAGCGAGCATTTGCTGAACGTGGCAGCCAGAAACATGTCGGCTTTCCCAGATCACCCATCGCACTTTTTCGACTGGTTGCGTTCACGAAGCGAGTTTGATGCGATCGACGACGACACCCTTCGCGAAACGTTCATACCTCGGCGAATTTTTGGCGACTATGTTCGTGGCTTAGCGGCTCACTATCTGGGTACAGCGGATCCTCGATCCAGCGTCCAGTGCGAAGTGGTAGAGGATTCGGCTGTGGACGTGGTTCCGCGTGGTTTGGCGGCAGGCGGCAACCAAGGTGGCGTGGTGATGTTGGAAAACGGTGAGCCGATCGAAGCCGAATCGATCTTGTTGGCGACGGGGAATCAACCGCCGGCCGGTTTGCCAGGAGCCAACGTGCTCGCCAACGATCGACGCTATTGCGGCAACCCTTGGAAGGATTGGCACGAGAATCTTCCCAGCGACGACAAGCACATTGTGATCCTGGGAACCGGGCTGACCGCGGTCGATGTGATCGTCACGCTTCGCAACAAAGGGTGGTGCGGAAAGGTGACCGCGATCTCTCGAAATGGCATGTTGCCGCAGCGTCATTTCCGTGGCATCGAGTGGCCACAAGTGATCCCCGATGATGGGCAAACACGTTCGTTAAAAGAGTTGGTGCGATTGATTCGCCAGGATTGTGAACGTCTGCGGGGCGCCAGCCAAAACCCAGCGATCGCGGTCGACAAATTGCGAAGTCGCACGCAACAGTTATGGAAGGACCTATCACTCGATGAACGGACATTGTTCTTGAAAAAGTACTCGGCGGACTGGAACGTGATTCGCCACCGTATCGCCGGCCCGATCCACGACGCGATCACCGATGCACTTGATTGTGGTCAATTGACCATCACCGCGGCCACAATTAAATCGTTGGCGGCGGGTGAACATGGGATCGAGATTCAAATGGTGGATCGCGAGGGATCGCCGAAACGCATCGAAGGCGACTTGGTCATCAATTGCACAGGTCCCAAATCTCGATTTTCCGATTCCGCGTTGCCGCTGTATCGCAATCTGTTTGATCGAGGTTTAGCCAAACCGGATGACATGGACATGGGAATCGCAGTCACCGATGACTTCACGGTACTGGACAGCGATGATGTTCCAGTCCCGTTCCTGCATGCGATCGGCCCAATTTTGAAGGGCACATTGTGGGAGAGCATTGCGGTGCCCGAACTGCGTCAACAAGCCTACTTGGTCGCGCAGTCGATCCTGGATCAAGAACCGGTCGCCGTTTCCAACCCCGACACGATCGAGTACTGCATCTAAAAAAGGTGTCAGACACCTTTTTGGGGACCTAGGCAATTTGATGTTGCCTATCTTGACTTTAAGGTGTCGGACACCTTTTTTATTGCGGCGGCCCAAACGGCGGCCATTTTGATTGCTCCTGCTTCGTTGGGATGCACTTTGTCCGCCACCGTGTCAGTGGTCCAGTCGAAACCGGCTTCCTGATCGACGAGAAATACACGATGAGTGAGATTGGATTGTCGCTCTTTAAAAAGCTGGGCGAGTTGTCGATTCAGCTTGGGGATGTAGCTGTATTTTGGCAATTTTCCCGCGGGAATGACGCGGGCCACTAAGATGGTCGCGGTTGGGTTGATGCCAAAAATGGTGTCTAAGATCGCGTTAGTGTTGTAGATGATCAGCGGTACCGGATCATGTTCGCTGAAGTGGTTATGCCCCATGTGCAGCAACACAATGTCGGCGGGATATTGTTTGTAGACGCCAACGATCTGATCACGAATTTTGCTGGAGTTCCAGCCAGAATAGCCAGCATGAGAAAGTCCTTTGCCATCAGTTTTAGGGCCAACAAAGGCAAACGAGTGCCCCGCGTCTTTCAGTAAGCGATCCAATTCGTGGCGATAATTGCCGCCCCCTCCTCCACCTCCCTCGGTGATTGAATCACCCAGTGGCAGGAGCGTGATCGTTTGTTCCGTCGCCGAGTCTGCGAAACGTTGTTCGTCTGCAGGAAGCGAAGCAATGATCAACAGCAAAAATCCGGTGATTCGTGCGCAAGTGAATAGCATGGAAAACACCAAGGGGAGGCGTGAAAACGTTTTTTTCGAATCTGTCGAATATCGCTCAATGCTAGTTCGAGAAAGAAACGTCGTCGTGGTTCAGCAAAATATAGAAATAATCGATTTCGCGTGTCCCAATCGGCAGAGAGCCGCTCTTATCACTATGGACCGCCGAATAAAGGACATCACATTTTTTGATTTTCAAATGGACGTCCCCTTATTCCATTTACTTACCAAGCTCCGGCAACGAGCGAAAAAAGGTGTCCGACACCTTTTTAAAGGCTCGTTAGAGTCAATCGCAGCGTTGGCGGGGATGCGTCGGGGTGTCGACGGCTGGCGAATCCGTGCACGTAACAGTCACGGATTCCGGCGGTTTCCGAGACCAGGATCAGCGTGGCACCGCCGTTGGTATCCTGATTCAAAAACTCGCCCAGTTCGGACGTATCGATACTGAACATTCGCGTGGGATCGGACTGCGGCACGACAAATTTCCCCAGCAGTTTTGTTTTTGTCGGGTCGAGTGTCACGTCGTCGGAAAGCACACCTGGCGACGATTGCCACGACAAAGTCGTTTCGTCCCAGTCTTCGAGCGACTCGTCGGTCAGTCCATAAACGGCAAACGTCGCATCGGGCATCAGTGACAGAAAACCGATGTCGGTTGGAACACCTTGCAGCTGCAGTTTGGCCGAGTGGACGGTTTGCTCGGAAACAAACGAAAGGTCGAAATGCATGTAGCCGCGTCGCCGGAAAGGAATGCCCCACGAGAAATTAGGGGGTTCCTTTACCAGCAACGCGGTGCGAGACAGTTTGTCGTCGGATTGTTCACCTGCCATCACATAGCCATCGCGACCCTTTCCGATGGCGGTAGAAATTTGCACGGTTTGTTGTTCGGCAGCGGCTGAGGCAAGTGACGGGAGATTCACACCATCATCCACCATCTCGCTTGCAAATGTTTCAATTCCGACGCGGGTGAATCGTTTTGCATCACGAGTCGTCACCGATACGGTGGTGCCCGAGGAGAGATGTTTCGCGTCAACGCGTCCTTTGACCACGGTCAAATCGGAATTGCCATCGGCGGTGACGTTCACACCAAACACCGTGCCGCGATCGATCAATAGCGAAGTCGGCGTTTGCACCTCGAAACCTTCGCCGCCGGGATGGACTTCGGCAAAGATACGGCCAGAGTGCACAAAGCATCGATCGGTGCTGATCAATTCCAAATCCGCGGGGCCTTCCATCG
The DNA here is from genome assembly GCF_039541335.1 of Novipirellula rosea. Classification (NCBI taxonomy): domain Bacteria; kingdom Pseudomonadati; phylum Planctomycetota; class Planctomycetia; order Pirellulales; family Pirellulaceae; genus Novipirellula; species Novipirellula rosea. Next base: position 354,888 of record NZ_BAABGA010000006.1, read on the forward strand.
TCACATCGACCAAACCGATTCGCAGTTCGGCGATCCCGCGATCCAACACCAACCGCCCGGGATGTAATGAAACGCCTGCTACGGTGGGGACTGTGGATCCCTGCCATTGGCAATTTTCCGTTTTCACAATCATCCCAATACCCTCTTCGCCACCGCGATCGAGGTACAGCCATGCGGTCGTCAGGAAAAACAGAATTCCGGCGGCGAGTCCGACGTATGCCCATTTCGGCACACTCCGCCATTGCGGCAGCGTGGATTCCGTCCGCGACGGCATCGATAAATCACTCAACTCGTCTTGGGGATACGCAATCGCAGATCGAGTTTGCAAAGATTCCACAAAGTCACGCTTTAGCGACGGATCACGGATGAGGCATTCTTCCAACTCGGCAAGTTGAGCTTGCTCGGCCAGATCGTCGAGCACTAAGTCACGCAATTCGCAGTATCGATCCCAGTGCTGCGGAGAGGATTCGTCGGATGTCGTCATATTGTTTTTTCGGTTTTCCGATTGTTTTATCGTTCGTTGTCACGATGCATTCGCTGCGAAACACAATCACGCAATGTTTCGCGGACTCGGTTGATCATGCGGCGAACGGTGGCGTTTGAGCGGTTTACTTGTTGGGCAACCACATCCAAGGGGATTTCGTTGCGGTAACGATCTTCGATCAGACCGCGGTGATGCTCAGGCAGCATTTCAATACACTTGTCCAACGCACTGACGTAATGATCATAGTGTTCGCGGTTTTGGATCAACTCAGCCGAGACGAGTTGCGTTAAATCATCACTGAAACGGAGACGTTCCCGGCTTTGTCGTTTTCTCCAGGCACGCACTTGGTTGTATGCCACCGTACAGGCCCAGGCGGCAAAATTGGTTCCGCTCTGGAAGCGGTCAAATTCCCGCCATGTCACTAGGCAGGTTTCTTGGAAGACTTCGTCCACGTCATTTTGTGTGGGAAGCAAACTTCGTAGATACAGCAGGATCACACGACGGTGTTGCTCGAAACGTTGGGTGTATTCACGCTGCCGAGCGAGTTGTCCTCGTTGCAAAGCGGCACTGTTCGAGGCGTCCATCGTGTCCAGCCGATCCGATAGAGGCTCTCCGATCTCGGGCCGAGTATTCGCTTTGTCATCGTCCGTCATCCGTCGATCATCAACCCTACGAGAGTGCTGCTAGCCAAAAAGAGCCGAATGCGGCTCATTGAGACATCATTCTAACAATTTTCGTTTTTATTGAGTTACGATGTCTTATTCCCCGCTTGAACGCTCTGTTGTGGTAGCGATCCTTCCTGAAACACCTACCTCGATTTCGATAACGAAACGGTTCTTTAATGAGACGTCTGAATCACTCCCGCCTCGTCGTGCTCGCCAGCATTTTGTTCGCCTTCACTGCGATGATCGCCCGAGCCGAGACACCCAAACCCAATAGTGTCTTCATTCTGACGGACGATCATCGTTGGGATGCGACGGGCGAATCGGATGCGGGAATAGTACGTACCCCGAATCTCGACCGCATCACTGCATCGGGAACTCGTTTGGAAAATGCCTTCGTCACGTTGGCGATTTGCTCGCCCAGTCGTGCCGCGTGTCTGACGGGTCGCTACGGAAGCGCCAATGGAGTGACGGAAATCGGGAAAAGTCAAATCAAAGATTCGGAGGTCACCTTTGCTCAATCGTTGCAAAAAATCGGCTATCAGACCGGAGTGACTGGCAAATGGCATTGGGGCAGCCAACCGTTGTGGGCGGATCGCAATGCACGTTGGAAGTACATCGAAACAGAAATCGAAGGAGAGCGTTTTTCGGAATTGTACGACTTGGATCAGGATCGGATCGAACGAACGAATGTGGCAAGCGATCCGAGCAACGCAAACGTTGTCGAAGATCTATCGAACCAGCTTCGCGAGCACCGACGTGACATCGGTTCACACGCGGTGACTTTGGTTTCAGAGGATCAGACAGAAAGGGAAACTCAAGTTGACCAACAAGCTGAGAGTGTGAAGGACGCGGAACGACAGACGAAAAGCCTATCCCACAGTGACGAGAAGGTTCGCAATGACATTCACATCAGCGGGGTTTATCCGCATCTGACGGTGTATGGCGTCTACAGCCAAAACGGAGGCCATTACAAATCAGGGCATGATGAGTGTGGGATCGGAGCGATCGTCCCCTGGGCTGGCAGATTGTGGATGGTCAATTACGCGCCGCATCAACCTCGCGGCAGCGAACACAAGCTGTTTTCAATCGGCGAAGATCTTCAATCGCTGACCGTTCACCCGGAAAGTGTCGGGGGCACGCCAGCGGGACGGATGATCCATGCGGAATCAAATCAATTGTTGATCGCTCACTACTTGATCGACGCCGAGGGAAATGTACGCGTCATCTCGCCGGCGGACATGCCGATGCGAGTGACTGCGATCACGCGGCATCTGACCGATCCAGCGAACATGGTCTATTACATCGACATGGAAGGTGCGATTTGGGAGGCCAATGTGCACACGTTGGCTGTCAAGCGATTGTTCAAAAAACCAGTCCCCGGTTGGCACGGCAAAGGAGCCTATGTTTCTCAGGGACGTTTGGTTGTTTCCAATAACGGCGAACTTCACGCGGGAACCTACGATGATCTCGTCGTTGGTGGTGCCGCGAAGAACAGCGAAGAGCGTGGGGTTTTGGCCGAGTATGACGGCGAAAATTGGAAAATTATCGAGCGTCGTCAATACACCGAGGTCACCGGACCCAATGGAATCACCGGCGGAAGCGACGGGAATGACCCAATTTGGACGATGGGCTGGGATCGCCGCAGCGTGCGACTGAAAGTGCTCGATGACGGTACTTGGCACACCTACTTGCTGCCCAAAGCCGCCTTCTGTAACGACGCCAGCCATGGTTGGTACACCGAGTGGCCGCGGATTCGCGAGATCACCGGCGGTCGCTGGATGATGGATATGCACGGCATGTTCTTTGACTTTCCTAAGACGTTTACCAGTCAAAACTCAGCCGGCATCAAGCCGATCGGAAGCCATCTGCGGTACATCCCCGACTTCTGTGCTTGGAACGATAAATTGGTATTGGCGTCCGATGAAACCAGTATCCAAGGCAACCATTTAGCGGGACAACCACAAACGAATCTATGGTTTGGCGACTACGATGACCTGAAAGAATGGGGACCCGCCAGCGGTTTTGGCGGTCCTTGGATCGAAGACGAAGTCACGGCAAACACACCGTCGGATCCGTTCTTGGTATCGGGGTTTGATCGCCGCGTATTGCATCTTGCCACCGGACGCACAAAGCCGATCGAAGGCAAAAAAGCCTTACGAGCGAGTGATCAACAAGAGATTCGCTCGATGCCCGATCGGCTTGCCTCGCTACCCCGAGTCACTGTCCCCCGGGGCGATTGGCACCGCGCGGCAAAAGGTTATTCTTTTGACGTCGACCAAAGGGTCACTGTTTTTCTCGCTGTGGACCAACGTGGTAATCCAACCTTGGACCCCGCTTGGAAAATGACCGACATGACGCTCATTTGGGGCAAGAATCTACAGGACGTTGTTTACGCTCGTTCGTTTGAACCGGGCACAATTACGATTCCTGAAAATGCAACCGAGCATCAACCGGGATCGTTTGGGATGCCTCACACCGCGTTTGTGCTTGGGGCCAAACCGAGTGAGCTGAATATCAAAACCGATCGGTCTTCGATCGTCACCCGACCCGTGAAGCAGCGAATCGCCAGCAATGATGCCACTCCCGTCGTTTTTGCATTGCAAGTGGACCGTCGTGGTGATGGCACCTGGGTCGATTACGAATCGATCGAAGTTCCTGCTGCGGGATACGTTGCCTACGAATTGCCAGAGGATTTTGATGCGATTTGGTTGCGGCTGAAAACGAATCGTGATTGCGTTGCCACCGCGTATCTGCATCAAACCTCTGCCGAGTTTGTCGATGGAAACGAGTCCGAAAATCAGGCGTTGTTTGCTGGACTTGCCAACGTGGATGACGACCAAGCACGCAGTGCGTTGGTCTACGCCGCCAAGCGAAATCGAAATCTACGTGTGATTGCGTCAGAGGAACGCTTTTTTGATTTCACCAAAACTGGATTTGAATTCAAAGCTGACGAAGTCGATGCAAAACTAGCGGACTTGTTGAACGTCGAACCGCAATTCACGGTCGACGAAGCTTCGGTAGTATTAAAGCACGGCGGAAAACGGCTGCGAATTCCCAAAGGAAACGCGGCTTATGACAAGCCGTTTGCGTCGGGATGGCCGCGAGATGTCCGCGAAGTCGAATCCGAGCGCGTGTTAGCGAATATCCATGGCACGTTCTATGAGGTTCCATTGGTGATCAACGGAGCCCCGCCGGCGTTCAACTTGATGCGTCCTGTGTCGAGCCACTCAAAACAGATCGCCGATTTCTGTACCTGGAACGGACTGCTCGTGTTGACCGGCGTCCGCGCGGATGCGGAAAACGATGGTCATGTCTTCGCCGACGAAAAGCAGGATGCGGCGTTGTGGTTTGGCGGGATCGATGATCTTTGGAAGTTCGGCAAACCGGTCGGTCATGGCGGACCATGGCTCAACACAACGGTCAAGGCCGGGCAGCCATCGGATCCGTATCTCATGAAGGGATACGATCGCAAGTCGTTGTCGCTAACGCACCAGTCGGACAAACCCGTCACGATGCATGTCGAAGTGGACATCACCGGGGACGGTCATTGGCGACGCTACAAGTCGTTTGATGTGCCGGCTGGTGAAACGCTGGTGTATTCGTTCCCCGATGCGTTTAGTGCGGCCTGGGTACGCTTGGTTTCAGCGAGCGACACGACGGCGACCGCTCAATTGCAATACGAGTGAGTGCTGCTGAATTTCAGCAGGCGAGAAATTCGAAACCAAAACGAAACTCGTGTGCCACCAAATCGTGTTAAGGCTCACATTGTGAGCCTTTTTTCTTAGACTCTGACTCTCTCGACCCGCGTAATCGTTACGGACAGCCTGACCAGACGCTTTTGACACGAAAGCTTTTGAGCGAATTGAAGTCGCGCTCCGCAGAGTGACCCACCCTTGATGACGTGCAGCCCGTCCTTTACGCGGCTGCCAAATTCAAACTCAAAGCTGGGGCAGCGTGATTCTGATGTCGGGGCAACCAAAAAAGCGCGGACTTGTTCGCAAACTGATCGATAATTCTTTTTTACTGATCGTGGGAGCGGTGTCGGCTCTGGTATGGGCCAACATTCATTCGCCCAGCTATCAAGCGTTTGTGAACTTTGATTTGGCATCGTTGTTTACCGCCACTCACACCAGTGGTCATGATGCCGCCGAGCATGCGAACTCGCATGGTTTCACGCTTCACTTTTTTGTCAACGACATCGTGATGGCATTGTTCTTTGCGATTGCGGCCAAGGAGGTGTGGGAATCGTTGCTGCCCGGCGGATCGTTAGCGGATCCCAAAAAGGCAGCGACTCCGCTGCTTGCCACTGTCGGTGGGATTATGGGCCCGGCACTGGTTTATATTGCCGGGACTTATTTCACCGGAACGCATGATTCGCTAGGCAAAGGCTGGGCGATCCCTTGTGCGACCGATATTGCATTTAGCTACTTGATTGCCCGATTCATCTTTGGTGCCAGCCATCCAGCGATCGCGTTTTTGTTGTTACTGGCGATCGCGGACGATGCCGCAGGCTTGATTATTCTGGCCGTGTTTTATCCACAAGCCGAAATCCGTCCTGAATGGTTGTTACTGACCGTGGGTGCGATGTTATTCACGATGCAACTGCGACGATCGAAGGTTCATTCTCACTGGGCCTATCTACTGGGGCCAGGCATCGTGTCATGGTTTAGTTTTTATCAGGCCAACATTCATCCGGCCTTGGGTTTGGTCCCGATCATTCCCTTGCTGCCTCATGCCCACACCGACCTCGGCATTTTTGCTCGCGAGGAACAGAACCGGCACGACACACTCAATGAGTTTGAACACGCCTGGAAATTGCCTGTCGAATTTGGGTTGGGATTGTTCGGTTTGGCCAACGCAGGCGTTGTGATGAGCAGTCTCGGTACGGGAACCTGGGTTGTGCTGGCAGGACTGCTAGTGGGCAAACCGGTCGGCATCACTTTGTTGACGTTATTTGCAGAGAAAGGATTGAAACTCGAAAAGCCAGCCGGGATGGATTATCGCCACGTGGTAACGCTGGGAATGGTTGCTGGCATTGGTTTCACGGTTGCCTTGTTCGTCTCCGTCGCGGCATTCACCGTCCCAGGATTGGATCAAGATTCGGTGAAAATGGGAGCTTTATTAAGTTTCGCAGCGGCTCCGATGGCAATCGTGCTCGGCAGATCACTTGGCATTCGACCGTTGTTGTCAGTTGCTAGCGAAGAAGAGAAACTTGCTAAGGCAGCTTAATTCTCCTGCCGCAGAACTGGGGGCTCGTTGCCTCAAGCAACGAGCTTCCCTCGGCGGACCTGAGCACGTTACACTGGCATACCGAAATCTTGATTTACTAAAGACACACGTTGCACTGACTCTGCATCCTTTCGAGCATTTGCATCCTAGAACAAGCACTGAAGGACCCATGGACCATAAACGTCTGCCCGACGAAGCCATTGGCGAAGATGAACTGCAACGTCCGCAGCCGGCGGACGAGCCGATATCGACGATTGAAACGCAAGACATATTGCAAGTCATGCGTCATACCATCGATCGGCTCGAGAAGGACAATACGGCTCGCGGTGACTTGAAGATCTTGTCGCGAACGCTTCGTGAATTACGCTACGCCTTTAAGGTGTTCCGTCCATTCCGCAAACGCCGCAAAGTCACGATTTTTGGTTCCGCTCGTACGCAGCCGGGGCATCCCGAATACGAAAGCGCGGTCGAACTAGGTCGCCGGATCGCATCACACGGATGGATGGTGATCACGGGTGCCGGCGGTGGCATCATGGAAGCGGGACACCGCGGCGCGGGCCGCGAAGCATCGATGGGGCTGAACATCATGTTGCCCTTCGAACAAAGTGCCAATCCTTACATCCAAGGCGACGCCAAACTTGTCACGATGAAGTACTTCTTCACTCGCAAGTTGATGTTTGTCAAAGAGTGCAGCGGAGTGATCTGTTGTCCCGGTGGCTTTGGTACGCTCGATGAAGCGCTTGAAACGCTGACGTTGATGCAGACCGGAAAACAGACGATGATCCCGTTGGTCTTGTTAGACTCGCCCGAAGGCAGCTATTGGCGTGATTTGGGCGTATTCATTGAGAAGCAATTGCTTGACAACGGCATGATCAGCCCCGACGACGTGAATCTTTACAAGATCACCAATTCGGTAGATGAAGCGATCCACGAGATGTTGCAGTTTTATCGCAACTATCACAGCATGCGATACGTCCGCGACCGACTCGTTTTTCGCTTGCAGAAGGAATTGACCGCCGAGTCACTCCAAATGATCCGCAAGCAGTTCAGCGACATTCTTGTCGACGGCACGTTCGAGCAATCGGCAGCGTTGCCGGACGAGATTGGCGAACCCGATCTCGCTCATTTGCCGCGATTGGTATTCCATTTCAATCGCCGAGCACTCGGCCGATTGCGAATGTTGATCAACACGATCAACGAAGCCGAAACGGTGTAGGCACGCAGCGAGGGCTCTCGCGGGCTTAAACCGCGGAGCGGTGCCAGCACTTAGCTGCGGGCATAAGCCCGCAAAAACATAACTGCAGTTACCTCTCCACCGACGAAGTTGGTGGAGAGGTGGCAGAAAATCAGCGCAACTAAAAATCACAACAAGCCCAAAGTTTTAGCGGTCCAGGCTTACGCCGATGGCTAAGTGCTGACATCGCGATTACGCTTTCGGCTTGGAAAGCCGGGCGACAATGCGATTAGGCTTTCGGTCCTAGCCCTACCATTTCTAACAGTCGCAGGGCGTTGGTCGTGGGTGAGACGCCTTGCCGCATTTGATAATCGAACGTCATCGTGTCATTGCCATCGTCATCGGTGGTAATGGTTTCGCGAAAATGAACGGTGTGCGCGATCGAATTGAGCTCGGGTTCGTCCGCCAGTTCCAAGTCGTGTGTGCTGATCGCACCGATCGCTTCGAAACCAATCAGGTGCCGCAATACTTGAACCACTGCGATTTGCCGTTCGCGGCTGTTGGTTCCTTGCAAGATTTCATCGAGCAAAAACAACAACACTCGGTCTTCTTTTTCGGCCAAGCGGCGGGCGTGATCGACCACCTGTTTCAAGCGATGAAGCTCGGCCATGTAGAACGACACGCCTTCGCTGAGGTTATCACTAACGCGAATACTGGTCGCCAATTCGATCGATGGCAATGCAAACCGCGTGGCACAAACCGGGGCTCCGGTTCCAGCCAAGGCAACGTTTAGCCCGATGCTACGCAGCATCGTGCTTTTGCCCGACATGTTGCTGCCGGTCACCAGCAATAGCGTTCCGGGTGGTCCTACGGTCACGTCATTGCGGACGCGGGACTCATCGGTCAGCAGCGGATGGCCGATCCCGATCGCTTCAACCGAGCGATCACTCGAGTCATTCTTCCACTCGGGCGTGGTCCAACTTGGATACTCGTCGCGAAGCGCGGCCAACGACATTAACGATTCAAATTGTCCAAGCGACTCGAACCAACCCGCGACCACATCACTGTAGTCCTGTTGCCACTGTTCGAGTCGTTTCAGCACTCGGACATCCCAAAGAGCGAACGCTTGTAGCGGCAAGTAAATCAAAAACGTCGCTGCCGATTGCCGTAGTGCCCCCGCGGCTGCCACTTTTTGTAGCGCCAACATCCCGGCGGCGGCAGAGCGTGGACCCGCGACCAAGGTATCACGGATATTTTGCAAGTGAGCCGTGTTACTCGGTTCAGTGTTGTTGGCGTCGTTGTCGGTGGGCAGTCGCTCGGCGGCGGCAAAAAGCTCGCGATAATCGTCCACCGCACCACGGCTGGCCATCGCAATGGAAAAGATCGCATGAGCCGGTCCGAGTGCAACGCCGGTCAAGGTGACGTTAATAATGCCAACGCCTAGCAACCCAAACAGTCCAATTTTGAACCACGTCGCCGAGCCCAGCACGAGGAAGCCGAGCAGCATCGCGAGCACAAACGCAATTGCCACAATCGCCGACAGATTGGCCCATCCGGACAACCATTTGCGTGATTCCAACCAACGCGGCCCCGTCGCCCACGTGGTGAATCGGTCGGGATCACCACTGCTTTCGGCGACTTTGCGTGCGGTCACGTAGAACCGCAGTCGCTCTTCGCGCAGCGGTGCCAGGGTTTCGATCGCCTTGGTTCGCTCGATCGCATCGCTGGAAATCGCCGGTCCGGTCAACCATGACGCAAGCGTGCGAATACCGGGAGTGGTCGCGGTCATCGAAACCAAATGGAACAACGACGCTCGGCCCAACAGATCCAAATCGGCCGCCGCATCCCGCTGGCCCGCCGGCAATGTGACTTCGCCAAGTTGTCGCGATAGGCTGGCGGTGGCCAAGCGATCCCAATCACGCTCGATCCGTGCGACCAAGCGGCGGAACACCGAGCGTTCACGTCGCAGCGCATCGATTCGATCGCGAACCGGTTCGTTCAAAACCACCGCAACGATAAAGCCGATAAACGCAGCCCAGCCAATCGGTTGTGCAATGGTGACGTCGCCGTAATAGCCGACCACCCAAAACAGAACCGCCAACAGAAACAAGACGACACGAATGGTGCCGTAGGTCCGATCGCGAACTTTTAAGTGATCACGCTCGCTTTGAATTTCGGCTAAGTGTTCACGATAGCGGTGGAGGGCTTCGCCGGCATGACTCGGCTGGGCACTCGTATTCGCATCGGGACTCGTATTTGAATTAGGGCCTGTGTTCGCATGCGGGCCAGAGTTCACGTTCAGATCCGTCAAGCCGCATCTACCTCCAACGCCACCGGGCGTCGTTTTTTACTCGAAGAATCCGAGACTACTTTTAAGGCAATACGGTCCTGCAAGTTGGGGCGAAAAATGGTTAATAACAACAGGGGCAGGAACCAAGCGATGTAAAGTCCGCCGCCATAACCGTGCCAGAATTGGGCACCCACCATCACGGCAGCCGAACATCCAATCAGGGTTCCAAGATTCTTTTGAGCCGGCCAAGCGGCGAAGAACGAACAGAGGATCACAAATCCCACGATCACCGGCAAACGCCAAATGGGATTCCAGCCCAATCCCCAAATGCCACCCAAAATATTGGATTTTGTTTCGGGTTTGAACAAACCAAACATTGTCCGCAAATGATCGACAAGCGATTCGACTCCGCTAAGCGACAGCAGCATCATCAGCAGACCGAGCATCACAGCGACCCCGATCGTGAACCGCCACACGCCGCGTCGCCAATAGAAACTGATCCATAGCGGCAGCAAGAAAAACGGGTAGTACACCAGCCCGGCGGCAAGCCCCAGAAAGATGCCTGCGACGAGCGGTTTGCGATAGAATAGAACCGCCCACAGCAACAAGGCCGCCGGCAGCGCATGATCGACCCGGCCGGTCATTTGTGCGGTATACGGCATTAACAAATACAGCGTCGCGCAGCCCACGCCGGCTCGCATATTACCGAAATGCCAATTTCCGATCAGCACGATCCCCGAAACAATCGCCGCATGAGCGAGGATCGCCAGGACTTTGGCAATCGTGGCCAGCCGACTTTGCGACGCATCTAATTCGTTCTCGTCACCCATCGTAGAACCGGCCAAGGCGTCGGTCACCGGGCGAGTTGGAATCGCCGGTAACATGTTCATCAAAGCGTAACCTGGCCCTAGTTTGGGGCCTTGTTCAATTTGGATCCGCGGCGTGCTGGCGACGATGTTTGCCATCATAAAGATGAACAGCGAAACGCCGATAAAGGTCAGACCGCCACTCGAAAGGTTCGGGTCCAACAGCGGACGACGCACCATCAAGGGATCCAACAGCAAGCGAATCAGCAGCATGAATTGAACGACAAACAAGCTGATGAACCCGTACCGGCGAATATCCTCGGGATCAATTTCCGAGGATGCCGCAGCATCGGAATCCGACTTGGCATCGGTGTCAGAATCGGCCGCAAGTGATCCGTCGGCCCCCGATATCACCTCGGGCGATTCGGCAGCAAGCGGCACCGTGGGCTGGGCCAAGATCGCCGCTTCCGCTCGCACTGACGCTTCTTCGGATGCTGTCACGGCAACGGGATCATCGGCAGCCGCTGCTTGTGTCAGCGCCACCAAGACGTCTCCGCCGCTCGAACCGAGCTTGCTGGAGATCGCCGCCGCATCGCGAGTTCGTTGAGTGGGGTTCCGAGTGCCGGCGCCCACCAATTCTCTCAGCCCGGTCTTCCTCAGCCCCGAGCCGTGATCGGGGTCGGCACTGGCTGAATTCGTCGACGCCGGAGGTTTTTCATTTTGGCGATGGGTGATGACTTCCGATTCGATTTCCTGCAATTGACGTCGGCGGCCCTCATGGACCATCAACAATCCTGGGGCCAGCAGAATGAGCAGGAAAATATCGAGGTTACGGATGCTCCAAAATCGGTGAAAAACGAAGAACAACCCGATCGTCAAAAATGACGACAGGTATACCCAAGTCGTTGGGTCAGGACGTTTGTAATAGAGCAGGATCTCGCTCATCAACATGAAGCAACGTTGGTTGCCACTCGCTTTTCACGTCACTTGATTTGAAACAAAGCTGTCACCATCACGCCGGTCACAGCCCCAGAAAGATACAGTGCCGTATAAGATACGGGGATTCGGCTCGACTGAAAAGCACGACACCGGCCTTCACCCCCCTAACACCAGCAGCGCGACGCCGCAAAGGATGGTCACCACGCACGCCGCTTTGGGCCAGAAATTGGCCTCACCGAGGGCTCGAATCCCGAACAGAAACGCAATCACCACGCTACATCGCCGCACGACCGAGATCACTGAAACTAACGCATCGGGATCAGCCAAGGCGGTGAAGTAGACGATATCGGCGGCTAACAGCAATGGGCTGATGCCCAGAATCGCCCATCGCCATTCGAATAAAGCGTGAACCGACAGCTCTTGATCTCTGTTTTTTCGCCCACTTCGCCACCAGATCACCGCCATAGGGACCATTACGGGGACTAAGTACACCGAAAACCAGGCCTGAACGGTCGAAGGAGCAATCAAAACCGTCTGCAACAGATACTTGTCATAAATCGAGCTCAACGCACCCAGAATCGTTGCCACAACCATCATCGCGACGCCGCGATCACTTTTGAAGGAAACGCCTTCGCGAAGACTAACCGCCGAGAATGCCCAGAATGCCAAAAGCACGATGATGATGCCGATCCACTGCACTCCACTGGGCCGTTCTTGCAGAAACAGCGACGCCATCGCGATCGTCCAAAACGGACTGGTCGAACGAATCGGGGCCGCGATCGATAACGGCAGCCGTTTGAGAGCGAAAAACGCAAAGGTCCACGAAGCCCCCACCAACATGCTCTTGGCTAATAGCAATCCGTGCTCGGCAAACGATAACGAATCGACTTTCAGAATCGGATGCGGCACACTGGTCGGAGAAAAAGAGGACCAGCAGATAAACGGCATCCAAATCGCAGCACCGACCGAAACGCTAATCAACAAAACGATCGGCACGGCGTTCTTTCGCACCGCGATCTTTTTGGTAACGTCATAGAAGCCCAGCAAGACCGCTGAAATCGCCGACAATCCAATCCATGTCATGGCCAAAAATTAATCTCATTCAAATGATGTCCGAACCGATTCAAGCTGCAATCCAGTGGATGCACACGCAACAATCCGCTTCGGTCGATCGGCTCGAGCGTTGGTGCAACCAAAACTCGTGGTCGATGGATGTGCCCCAGTTGCAACAAATGGCCGATACGCTCTGCGCAGACTTTCGCAGCTTTGGCGTTTCGTTTGACCAAGTTCCGCTGGGTCCGATGAGGCTACTGGATGACGCAGGTCAGTGGTACGCCCCTTCGACGGGGCCGGCACTGCTGTGGCACCACCAACCCGATGCTCAGCAACGCGTTTTGCTGATGATCCACTACGACACCGTCTACCCCGCGGTCGGATCGACCACCGCCGATCGCTGCGTTCGTCAAGGCGATCGCTTGCTGGGGCCGGGGACGGCCGATGCCAAAGGGGGGATCGCGGTGATCGCGATGGCCGTCGAAGCGGGATTGCGATTCGGGCTGTTTGGCGATTTGGGGGTTTCGATCCTGCTTAATCCCGATGAAGAGATCGGCTCGACCGCTTCGGAACCATTGATGCGAGCGTTGGCACCTGAATTTGATGCCGCACTGGTCTTTGAGCCGACGTTGCCGGACGGAAAACTCGTCGCGGCTCGGAAAGGATCGGGCGGATTCGCCTTTGTCGTTCGCGGCCGCTCGGCTCATGCAGGTCGTAACCCCGAACAGGGTCGCAATGCGATTGTGCATCTGTCGCGGATTGTCGTCAAGCTTGCCGAACTTCATGATCCTGACGGCGGTGTGCTGGTGAATGTCGGCAAGATCGCGGGCGGGGGACCGCTGAACCGTGTTCCGGATTATGCCTCGGTCCACTTGAATGTGCGTGTCACGGATACCCAGGCGATGCAGAAGATCGAGTCGATGCTCGAGACGATTCGCGATCAATTCAGCGGCGACGGTTACGAAGTCGAGCTAAACGGGATGCTGCATTCGCCCCCAAAATGCTCTAATGATGCGTTGGTGGCGATGCAGGCCAAAGTGGCGACGGCGGCAAACGCCATCGGTCGCTCGATCGAGTGGCAAGACACCGGCGGCGCGTGTGACGGATGCAAACTGGCGGCGATGAATCTACCCAACATCGACACCATGGGGATTACAGGCGATAAACTACACAGCAGCGAAGAGTACTGTGTTCCCGCGACGCTGGTACCCGCGGCAGCCACCGTTTTGACATTTTTAGCGAACAGCATCGCCAAGTAAGTGTCCTGTACGGGATCAATCTCGTTTGCAACCGGTACAACGAAAAAACTGACGCATCAAGCGTTGTGGCAAATTAACTTCCAAGACTTACTATCCAACCCTAACGGAGCCAATGGCTGTGGTTGATCCAACGTCCAAATCGTCCGCGACTGCTGCGGAAGCCCTTCGATCGGATCCTCGCGTTGCCGAGGCGAAACGGTTGATCGCCGAAGCGGTCGCCGAACATGCAAAATCGATCGACAATGTTCGCAGTGCGGATGAGTCGCTGGTGCCCGGCTATCAAGCGATGCTCGAGCGATTGGGTCAAGCGCGCGGCGGCGCTCCGATTTGGCCGTACCTGTCGGCCGGTTTAGGCAACGGACCCTATGTCCAATTGGCTGACGGCAGTGTCAAACTCGACTTCATCGGCGGCATCGGGGTGCATGGTTGTGGACACAGTGACCCGCGAATGGTCGAAGCGGCGATTGATGCCGCGCTCGAAGATACGGTGATGCAGGGCAATCTGCAGCAACATCCACCGAGCCTGAAAATGTGCGAACGGTTGCTAAAATTGGCGACTGCCGAAGGAGCGAAATTCGATCATTGTTTGTTGTCGACCAGCGGGGCGATGGCGAACGAAAATGCACTGAAGATTGCGCTGCACCACAAGGCACCTGCGAACCGAATCATTGCGTTTGAAAACGCGTTTGCCGGTCGCTCGATCGCACTTGCCGCATTGACCGATCGACCTAACTATCGAGCCGGTTTGCCGTTGGCACTGCCAGTGGATTACCTGCCGTTTCGTGACCAAGCCGACCCCGACGGCAGCACCAAGCGAGCGGTCGCGGAGCTGAAACGTTTGCTCAGTCGACACCCCGGTCGTTACGCTGCGTTTTGGGCAGAACCGATTGCCGGCGAAGGAGGCTACTATCCGGGCAGCCACGATTTCTTCGAAGCCTTGTGCGTTCCGATTCGTGAAGCCGGCATTCCGATCATCTTTGACGAAGTCCAATCGTTCTCGCGAACGTCCAAACCGTTTGCGTTCCAGCACTACGGGCTCGACCGATTCGCTGACATCGTCACGATTGGCAAGATCACGCAAGTGTGTGCAACACTGTATGGCGAAGCATTCAAACCGACCGGTCCGATTCTGAGCCAAACGTTCACCGGGGCTTCGTCGTCGATCGCGACGGGACTTGCCACCCTGGACGCACTCGAAGCAAGCAATTGTTTCGGAGCGGATGGCCAGAACATCAAGCGACACGAATACTTTGAAAACGCCCTGAACACGTTGGTCAAAAAGTATCCTGGATTGATCTCGGGGCCGTTTGGCGAAGGGATGATGATCGCCTTCACACCGGGTGATGGCAGCTTTGATCAAGCGAAACGGTTGATGGGAATCATGTACGACCTTGGTTTGCTTGGTTTTGTCTGTGGAGCGGATCCGACACGTATTCGCTTTTTGCCCGCGCCGGCAATCACGACGACCGAGCACATCGACGCTGCGATCACGCTGCTCGATAAATCGTTAGCGTTGTTTCGCGAGCCAGACCAAGTAAAATAGAGCTGAACCGCGACGCACGCGGATGTGCCACGAGTCATCACAAGAGGTCGGAAACGATGTGGGTTCTTCGCGCCGTTCGCATCGACGATCTTGATGCACTTCATGAGCTAGTCAAATCGGCGACACGCGGGTTAACCAGTTTGCAACTGAAACGCGATCAACTGCTTGATCGCATTGAACATTCCGAGTTCGCCTTTTCGCGAAGCGGTCCGTCACCACGCGGTGAACCCTATGTTTTGGTCTTGGTGAACCAGCAGACCGGCGAACTGGCGGGGACGTCGACGGTCTATGCAAAAACGGGAGGCTATCAACCGTTTTATGCGTATCAGTTGGTGGAAACCGAACACATCAGCGAACAGCTTGGTGTTCGCCAACGACGTCAATCGCTGCTGCTAACGCGGATCCATGATGGTCCGACTGAAATCGGCAGTTTGTTTCTGCGTGGCAAGTACCGCGGCCATGGCTTTGGTCGTTGGTTGTCGATGGCACGTTTCGCCTTGATCGCGATGCGGCCTCACCGCTTTGCCGATCGAGTGATTGCCGAGATGCGAGGACGAGCGGACAAGGACGGCACGGTCCCCTTCTTTGAAGCGATCGCAGGAAAGTTCATCCCGATTGAATTTGCCATCGCCGACGCACTGTCGACGGTTTCAAAACAGTTCATCGAAGAATTAATGCCCGACTCGCCGATCTACCTCGATCTGCTTCCCAGCAAGATACGCGACGGAATCGGGCAAGTGCATGATGAAACCGTCCCCGCGCTGGCGATGCTAAAGAAGGAAGGTTTTCGTGAAACCGCGTTCGTCGACATCTTTGACGGCGGGCCGATGATTAGCTGTGAAACGCAGCAAATCAACGCGGTCAAACGCACTCGGGAATTGAGCGTGAAATCGATTCTCGTTGACCAACCCAGCGGCTCAGAAACGGGCAGCTCAGAAACGGGCGGTTCCGAAAAGCACATTGTCTGTAGCACGCACCATGGTTTTACCAGTGTGTATACGACGATTTCAATCGATCCCACCACTGGCGACGTGACCATCGACGCTGCAAGTGCCGAGGCATTGCAGGTCGGCATCGGGTCGACATGTTATGTGTTGGGCAAATCGTAAGGCCAAAAGTTCCTGGGGCTTACGCTGAACTGCTAAAACCTTGGGCTTGTTGAAATTTTTGGTTGCGAAATTTTCCTGTCACCTCTCCCAAACCTGCGTTTGGGAGAGGTGACAGTATGCTTACGCAAAGCCGTATTTTATTTCAGCAGTCTCCTTCGTCGGTGGAGAGGTAACTGCACTATAGGCCGGAAGAAAAACTCACCCCCAATATCCGATGACAACCGCTAAGAATCAGCAGCCCAATGCTACATGCTGCCGCCAATCCGTGGCTAGCAATCGCAACTTCAAAACTGACACATCGGATGGGATACTATTTTCCACTGACTAACTAAGCCGAGCCGTTACGGCGTCGGTAGCCCTTTGCTGACTTGCTCTTCTCGCTCGGTGCCAATCGCCTGGTAAACGTGCCACGCGCGTTTGCGTTTGCCATGCGGTTCCGCTTTGCTGGGCAACGTTCTCAAACCCAACATCAATCCGCCTTCGCGGGGATGATCGATCCAGCGGTGGTAATGAAAGGACTCGACCATCGGCATCGCACGAACCTTTTTCATCGCATACAGCAGCGACGCGGCTTGACGGTCCTGAGCATCGGCGTCGTACGAATCGGTATGAAACCCTTGCTCGCTGAACAGCACCGGACGTATTCGGCCAGCGGAATCACGCATCGATTCTTGCTGCATAAAACGGCCAAACACCTGCAAATTCTGGATCGTAATCAGCGGCGTATCAAAGTCGTCGCTGATACGAGTATCGTTCCATGGCAGCGAGGCGAACAGATTTTGAGGATAGGGATGATAGGCCACACCCCAAGCAAAGTCGCCTTCCATCGTGGAATAACGCTGCAGCGACTCGATCACTTCACGACCGGACAGTTGCCGCCACTGGTTATCCTCGGGGACGTTAAAATGATGCGTCAGGGACGCGAACACACGCGCGTGTGGATTGTGTTGGCGAGCCGCGTTGTGAATGATCCGCATCGACCGATAGTAGGACTCGGTCACGATCGCTCGAGGTTGCAGCCCCATGTTGGTCCACACCGTGTGGAAGTCGATTTCGTTGTGCGCGATCCAATTGGTGATGCCACCGGGAGCGGCTTCGGTATTGCTGTATCGCCGTGCGATTTCGCTTATCACAAACGAGTAGATATCGGTTCCACGAGGCGTGGTCAAATCGGGCATCGTATAGATGCCGCCGTCATGTTCGGGATGGACCAGCGGTGAGGCGTCTTCGCCAGCACGCGGTGTCGGAATCAGGATGATGGCCGAAACGACCACGTTGTTTTCCCGAGCCCAGTTCATCACACGGTCATAGTGCGATAGCGTCAGGGTGTCGAAATAAACCGGTTCACCCGAGGTTGGAATTTTGATTCGACCTTGACCAGGTGAATCTTTTACGAACGTTGTGATCGCAATATTGACGGTGATCGCGGTGACCCCAAGTTCTCGGAGCTCATCGATGGGCCCATGCAGATCAATGCCGCCCAATCCTTTCTGATTCGCAGGCAGCGGGCGCTGCGGCGAATGGTTGTCGCCGATTACATCGATCTCGGTGGCGAACGTCCGAGCGGTCAGGTAAGACAATGAACCCGAGACCGACCTGGCTAGCCGCCAACCGCTTTGCAATCGATCTCGTTGCCCGTCAAACCGCGGCATGACCACGGTTACATGTCGGCCGTGAAGACGAATCGCCACGTCGACTCGGGTGGGATCGATGGAATGGCCGATCGACTGCCACGGCGGGCACTCGATGAGTCGCAACTCCGACGCCGTGAGCGTGTCGGGCAAGGATGACGATGAAATCGTGACGTTGTCTTGGTCAACGACCACGGAGTCAATTCGAGTGGGAAACGACTGTGAAAGGTAGTTTTGAATCCGCTCGGCCTTGACGATTTTTTGCTGCCGTAATTGCTGCTGTTTTGCCTCTCGCTGTTTCTCTTGTGGCGTTTTTGCTCGGATGTGGACGTTGCGAAGTTGGATTCGAACGCCCGGTTTTCGTCCCAGATCGATCCGCAAAATTTTATCTGCCGGATCACCCTGTCGCAGCGGATCAAACTGCACAGGTGCACTATAGGTTTGCCACGTTTCCGCCACGGGAATCGCGGGCAGACTCAGTGGGGTGTCGCCGTAACGGGGGCGTCCTAAAAACAGCTCGACCTGTTCAATGCCCGAGACGCAGAAGTAATCGAACTGAAGCACCGAGTCTTCGGCACCGAGGTCGTTCAATTGACCGACGATAAACGGATCGCTTCCCGTCGTTTGGATCTCAATCACTTGGTCGCGTTGTTGGATATCGACGTCGTTACAACGCTCTGGCACGAGAGTCCAGTTGGCTGCCGAGGCAACCGGCAGCATGACCAAGGACGCCAAAAAACCAGCGCAAAAGCGTTTGATAAACATGGGGGAAGGTTGGGGAACCGGTGGGAATGTTGGGGCGGGAGTCTCGAAGTTGCACGTTTTTCACAACCCAAAGCGTCAGTTTGGAAGTTGCTGTTTTTCCATAACCCGAAGCGTAAGCGAGGGAATTTTTATCTTGACTCGGTCCCTCGCTGACGCGTTTTGGAGTTGCGCTATTGTATTTAGGGGCAAAGCCCCGGACGTTTACCTAGCCCAGCCCAACGGGCTGGGACCAAGAAAACCAATGAATTGTAGGGCCAACGGTCCGGCCGTTTACTCGAAGATATATAGAGCGGCTGGCAAATGGCCGGGCCGTTGGCCCGAAGAACGTCTAACCGCGCAACTTCAAAACTGACGCGTCGGGTTGTGATTTTCCGGGAAAAACGACAATAGTGCAACTTCAAAAACGTGAGCGAGGGAATCTTGACCTTGTTTCGGTCCGTCGCTGACACTTCGGGTTTAATTCGCCGGCAAAACGAACGTGGCACAACCTCTAAACAGCGTCAGCGCGGGACCCGCTCTACTCGAAAGACGCAGCTTCGAAAGGTAGATGGGAAGGCGTTTGCTAGTTCGATCCGGACGAGTCGCTGCCGATTTGCACTTTGATTGAACCGAGCACGCGAGTCAATTCACGTTCTTTTTTTCCCACGAACAAAATGTTGTCTAACACGATCGCTCGTTTCTCGGTCGTCGGGTGTAGGATCAAGCGGCCGGCACCGAGCAACAGGAATTCGAACACGTCATTGATCTCTTTGTCGACTCGCAGATTCGGAGCAGGAT
Source organism: Novipirellula rosea (assembly GCF_039541335.1). Taxonomy (NCBI): domain Bacteria; kingdom Pseudomonadati; phylum Planctomycetota; class Planctomycetia; order Pirellulales; family Pirellulaceae; genus Novipirellula; species Novipirellula rosea. The sequence continues at coordinate 374,612 of NZ_BAABGA010000006.1, forward strand.
AGCGTTTCAAGTCACTCAGAAAACCGTGATGATGCAACAGTTCGTTGTTGCGAAGTTCCCAGTAATCAAACCGCACGCTGACAAAGACCGCGATGTACATTAACATCATCGCGAGCGACGTGCAGACGAAGAAGGTCGTATTGGCCGCCGGCCGCAGCCCCGAGAACAAGTGCCCGATCGCGGGCAACAGATCAGGTTTCAGCAAGGTCAACATCCACACGCCCATCGCGATTGTGGCCAAGACGAAAACCAACGTCAGCGAGGTGGCCCGCGGGAAATCGAAGACGATCACAAACATATTTGCCATCATCACGACCAAAAACAGTCCGGTCATCACGACTGGCAGCGTCTGCGTATCGGGGTCCACGGTGTGGTAACCCCCAAAATACATCACGATCGCAGCAAGTGTCGCCACGATCAGCGTGGGGTACATGAAGATGAATTTGGGATAAGGGACCAACAAAATCGAGTTGGACTTGCTGTGTTTCTTTACGTTATCGGACACCGATCCTCCTGTGCCTGCCAATGTGTCTCGCTTTTCGTCACCGCTGATTGCGTCGTTTGCCATTATCCTTTTCCCACGCTTGCGTAATCACGTTGAATTATCACTCTCGCCCCCATTGGCACCAAATTGGGGCTCGCAGGGCGCGGAAGTTCACTGTTTTTGTTGATGCGGGCTATCTTAGCATCATCCGCCCGCCGTGCATGGTCCCACTGCCACCCCCCGCTAATTGGACCCCCACGCTGATTCGGAATACCGCATCCGCAGCCTTAGCCGATTGCGACGATCGAGCCCCAATCGCCAGATCCATGGTTTCCGCATCCGTGCTCTCTCCGCTACGATAACGGGATGACACATAACGGAGTATCGAGATGACATGGCAAACATCCGAAGGGGATCGGGTTCTCGACGGCGCCGAGGCCGAACTCGTTCGCGAATCGCTGGATTGCATGATCGATCGGCTGCAAGATCGAGTCGCAGATCCTAAGAATTTGGAAGGCGATTGGCGCTGGAATTTTGACGTCCCGCTGTTCGATCAATTAACGACCAGCGAGCAGCTCGCCGTGCTGCGTCAAATTACCGAACACTTATTCACGCCCACGGCTGAAACGCTTGCCCCGTCGGCTGTCATAGAAGCCGGAGTGTATGCGGTCTTTCAAACGCTCCGCCAGTTTATCGAGGATGAGATTGATCAACAGCGACTTGGCTTGGACGAGAACGATTGGGATCAAGACAACTGGTTCGATGACCGCACCCCGAATTTGCGTACGCTGACCCTCAGGGCTTACCACGAATGTTTCCGCGACGAAGACTTCGGTGATGACGAATGGTTTTGTGACGAAGACGGCTTCGATGACGCGGATGGTTTTGGCGAAGATGACCTCGCCGACGTCGATTTGGGTTTTGCAGGCTCCGAAAAACTAACCGCTTATAGTCAGGACATGGATCAGTGGAACGACGTGATCGAAAGCCTTGCGGATCAGATATTAAGTGATCGCGATTTCGAGATGGCTGACGATTTCCTGGATCTCGATCCGCCACTGGCCACCGCGATGAAAGATTCGCTGGGTATCCGGACGGATTATTACAGCGACGTCGCCGCGGATGTTCGATCCGAACAGATCGAAGAAACCATTACCGCGATCCGCAAAATTACCCACCCTAAACCACGATAAAACTTCCCATCGATCATCGAGAAGCATCACTGTATGAGTAAGACTCGGAAAAGCGACCTCGTCAAACGTCGAAAAAAGCTAAACCAAAAACAAAACAAGCTAGAAGAAACAGGGTTGCGAATCGATGACTCGCATGAGTCCGGTAACACGGATGTCTACCAACTTGATGTGATGAAGTTGCTGCGAGGTGAATTGTCGCCGCGGCGTATGGAAATGCTGCTTGAAGATGCCATCAAACGCCAGGACGCTCAGGTCATACGGTTTGCAGCTCAAGGTATGATGGACCGGCAACTCGCCGATCCTGAGCTCTACGCAATCAGCGGAATGGCGGCATTACAATGTGCGCACGCTCATCTCGCGCATCGAGATCTGACACGTGCCGTCCAGTCGGGTGCCGACGGTGACATGGTAGCGCAAGCCAAAGACGCATTGCCAAAAATCGAGGGCGTGCTGAGTCAGCATCAGTACCCCGCGCTATTGCATGAACTCTTCTCGGCTGAAGAGCTCTACGAAGCCTCGTATGAGAACGATCGCGTTCAAGAGTTGATGTACTATGGCCAGCTGAAACACGCACATCGTCACGCCGAAGTTGCCTTGAGACGATTCTCGAGCTTTTTGCCATTGCAAAACAATCTCGTCATGACAGCCATTGCGTTGGGCGACTACGAAAAAGCAAAGCGACATGCGAGCGAGACAATCGCAATCCATTCAGACGACGGGATCGCGATCGCAAACCTCGCGATGTTAGAGTGGTTGCACGGAGATTTGGAATCGTGCAAACGTCGACTTCAATCGGTAGCAACCATTCCTGAAAACCGACGTGAAGGGCTGAACGCGTTGATCGAAGTGGCTTTCAAAGCCAATCAGCCTCAATTGGCGATCGATCTTTGGGAGCGAAATCAAGATCTTCAAGACAAAGTCGAACCTCATTACTTTGCTCGTGATGCCAAGTTGATGGCGTGGGCCTACCAACGAGTCGGTGCGAGCGACCAAGGTTTGGCAGTCTTGGAACGCTGCGAAGGCAAATTTCGAGACGAAACAGTTTACGAAATGAGTGAAGATCTGCAGCAACGAAGCGAACTCCAAATCGGGGTAGCTCCTCTACCGCTTGGATATTGGCTAGCCGAACATACGATTAGGTTATTACATGAATCGACGAGTCAGAATTCTCGAGATGCACTCCAGCGGCTAAAAAAACAATTACTGGATCGCTACCCCACTCTTGTGGGCGCAATCTTGGATCGAGGCCCGTTGTCTGGCAAAGAATTGATATTGAGGCTTTGTTACCAGTGCAAAACATTGTCTGACCCGATTCTCGATGCGATTGCCTCGTTCGCAACAGGTCGTTGGGGCACAATCGTGGACCGAATGTTGGCACGAAAGTTGTGTCAAATTCATGGTCGCAACGTGGAACGACTTTGGGTTGGCGGCGACTGGCTGCCCGAGAACCTGTTGAAGCTCGATTTGCATGTCGATTCCGAGCCGCCTCCGCGACGAAGCAAAGAACTAAACGATCTGCTCGTCGAAGCCATGGAGTGCGGTCGCAATGGTCATTTTGCGAAGGCAGAAAAGCTATTCCGCAAAGCGATCTCCGAAGACCAAGGTGCCCGAGATATTCGCCATAACTTGATCAGCATGATCGCAGGGCAAGGTCGACGCGACGAGGCCAGGCAACTGATCCTCGATTTGCATCATGATCATCCCGACTATTTCTTTGCTAAAATCCAATGGGCAAACCTGCTGTTTGAAGATGAAAAACTCGATGAGGTAGAGACGCTGTTAGACGCGATCCTCCGCGATCGAACTCGGTGGCATGTCACCGAGGCAGACGCGTACGGGCAAATTGCTGCGGTGTTAGCAGACAAGCGAGGAAACCAGCCTTTGAAGTTCCAGTTCCAGCACTGGTCGGTCGGATGTAAAGCGTTCGAACCGATGTTGCGTGATTACCAGCCAGAAAAGGTTCTCTAGGTCGAAGGACTACCAAAACATTGGTATTGTCGTGAATTTTGGTTACACAATTTTTCTGCCACCTCTCCCCCGGCTTCGGTGACTGCTGATTTAGTAGCATTGATTGCAGGCCGGAGGCCGATACACCCTCTGCCGGTAGCGTAAGCTACCGGTCAGGAGAGGCGGAAAACCATAGCCCGGAGGGCGACACATCTGCTGCCAGTGTGTCGGCTTCCGGCCTTACGACGACAAGTCGCCCCTAAACCGTTGGCTCACGCCAACGGCAGTCTATCTGTCGGCCTCCGGCCTGTCCGTTTGCTACTACTTCAGCAGTCACCTTCGTCGGTGGAAAGGTAACAGCGGTATTGGCTGGAAGAAAAACTCACTCTCAATGTCCGACGTCAATAGCCAAGTTTTAGCGGAGCGGCGCGAGTCGCCCGCTCAAAATCGAACGTTTTACTCGCCGCAACCGGACGTCTTGCGCCGTGCCGCTACCAAAGTAGATGGAACTGGAATCAACCGGGCGAGGAATCTCCAGTCCCTGCATCGTCAGCGAGCGTCGTATCGGGTAATTCGTACGTGTTGCCCATCAACTCGCGGTCTTCGTTGACCAGTTCCGGATAACGCGAACCGGGCAAGACTTCGACTGCAAAGATCTCTTGTACCGCGTCTTCGAATTTCACAAACGCGATCACATTCGCGGTTTGCAGATTGACGACCCATACGCCACAGCAGCGTTGTTCCATCGGCAGATCAGCGATCGGGATTCCTGTAAACACGGCGGTCTCGCGAACTTGGGACAGCCCGATGAAGGCCAGCGGTCCGTAAAACGAAAGACCTCGTGTGAAACCGGGCAGCGTCACCATCGGTTCATAGCGACCCAACGCCAAATCGATCGTGCCAAACGATCCACTGCCTGAATTCAACAGCCACAACTTGCCGTCATGCCAACGCGGTGAATGCGGCATCGAAAGTCCGCGAGCGGCAATCTCGTTGGATTGCACATCGATTAATATGCCACCTTCTTTCTTGTTCGCGCGCCAACCGCTCGCCTCGTTCGAATCCCCCAGTGCGGTCACGTAGCGGACATCGCCATCACGCACCGCCATGCCGTTTAAGTGACAGCAATCGTCGGGCACATTTTGGTTGATGAACGAGGGTCTCCAAACGGGAACAAAGTTGTACGTTCCACTGCGTTTCGCCAAACAAGAAAACCGCGTGTTCACAAAGACCAAATCGTCCTGAACCCAAGCCATCTCGTGAACATCGATGTCACCGGTATGGTGTGTCACGCGGGGCAGGAAGCAGGCATCGTGGAGACGCGATGATTGCAAACGGCTGCACGCTGCAGGGATATTGTGAAATTCGTGAACCTGCATCGCGGTCCCGATCGCAATTCGATCGGCATCGGCCGCCAACCCCATCGGCTTATCAAACATCCGAAAGTGAGTATTCAGTACACCCTGATCACTACGCAGCATCACCAACTTTCCGGCCTGGTAAGTGGTGACCAATAGCGTGATGCCTAACTGGTCCAACAAGTCAGGGAAATTCGAGGTATGAACCGAACGCAGAGCCGCGTCGTGATTCGCATCACGGTTGGATTGATTTTCGGTCACCGCAGCCATGGTTCCAAGAGAGAATGTAGTGGACGAGGCGACGAGTCCCATCGCCTTCATCCGATCCAAAAGACTCGTAGCCTCGTCCACTACGGCAAAAGCCGCCAATCGTTGTTTTGGGCGTACCTAATTCAATTCCATACGCCGAGAACTCGCGGCACGTTACTTCTGGCTAACCGCGCCGGACGCGGGTAGCCGTCGACCGTAAAAGACGGCTTGATCCAGATGGAATGTGCCACCGTTTTCGAGCCCCAACTTGATGAACTGAGCTTCGGTTCCCGCAGGCAAATCAAACGAATATTTCGCTTGCGGTTGCTCGCTTGTCCAAACTTTGGTCCACGCTTGTCCATCGTTGCTGGTCCACATCGCAAGCCCTTTCGCACGACTGTGGAATTGAGAACTGCGGCGATTGGTCAATTCCACGTGACGCACTTCCGAAGGCGAGGCCAGCCGAATGACCATCATCGTGTCTTCGGGTTTGGCACCTTCACGCGAGTGAAACGCAAAGTCAAACTTGGTTGGCGACTTGCCACTCATGAACGACGATGCGCCGCCGGAGTACTGGCTTTGAAAGTTCGCTCCAAGCTTGAGCTGAGCATCGCGAGAAATCTCTTCGAATTCGCCATACTTTCTCAGCTTCATTTCGCTGTTTGGATCAGTGGAAATCCATCCGTCGGTTAAGAAAACAATCAGATCCAAGAACTCGCCTGGCGAAATCGTTTCCAGCAATCCTTCGGGCATACTACTGGCCTTCATCTCCTTGCGAATTTCGATCTCTTCTTTGTCGATCTTCTCGACTTTGCCATTGGCAATCCCCAGCGTCAGCGTCTCCTCGTCTTCGGCAAGAATGAAGCCGGCAAACGGTTGTCCGTCATAGGTCAAAATTTGCACAGTCTCGAAGCCCTTCGAGATTTCTTCGTTCGGCCAAATCACCGATCGAATGATCTGTTCACGTGACATCCGGCTGCCGACATCGGTCAACTTAGGTCCAAACTCTTTGCCAAGTTCGCCATGCAAGTGACACGCAGCACAGGTTCGCTCGAACACCTTCGCTCCGTTTTCGACACTACCACCCCCGGCGGCAACCAATTTCTCGAGTGCCTTGTTGTGCTCTGCTTTCTTATCGGGATTCATCAACGTTCGCAGTGGTACGTAGATGTCGCGTCCCGGACCGGTCGAGTGTTGGTAATCCCGCAGCACCTTTTGTGACTCCGGTGACAAACTTGCCAAGTACTCGGGATCCTTGGTCGCCTTTTCCCAAACCGGTTGCAAAGCTTGAAGCGTATGCTCGAACACATAGTCGATCCACTGGTCGCGTGGGTTCTCATAAATCCGCAAGGCGATTTCCACAGCTTCGATCGTTTCTTGGAAACTGATCGCCCGCAGCGTTTCCAGACGCACACGAGGATGCTCGTCGACGATCGATCGACGCAAAATTTCATTCGGATTGTCCATCCATTCCCATTGGTTGCCGACCACGTGAATGGCGGCGCTGCGAGCATGGAAATCATCGCTGTCCATAATTCGGTTGACCAATTTCGGGTCGACCCTATGAAAGAACTCTTGCAACCACAGCACTTCGCACATTTTCATGGGATCGGTTGAATCGCCGAGCCAAGCAGCGGCCTTGGTCAATACTTCGTTTTCGTCGCGGTCGTGCAGCGCACGACGGACGCGATAACGGGTGCGCAGTTCATAGGTAGTCAATTGATCAAGCAGTTCCTCGACGCTTTTGTCTGCTTGTAGCACAGGTTCAATCAAAGGTTTCTTGTTGTAAACCATCCGGTAGATGCGGCCGTGCTCGTGATCGCGGTTCGGGTCACGCTGCGAATATTGCATGTGTCCGATCAACGCGTTGCACCAATCGCCGAACCAAACCGCACCGTCTGGGCCCACTTTGGGATCGACGGGGCGAAAGAACATGTCGGTCGACGAGAGCAAATCTTCGATCCGCTTTCCAGTCAAACCTGCGGTTCCCGGTTCGTCTTCGATCGTGAATTTGGGCATCCCGTGCATGTTGATCACACAGGCATAGATAAAGTGATCGTGATAGGACTCCGGAAAATGACGCGACGTCAGAAACTCGCTGCCGACCGCCGGTCGCATTCCTTCGTTATTAAAAATCGGTTGCACGCTGCTTCGCGAACGAACCGCTGCACCCGATAGCAGACTTGCCCAGTGCTGTTGAGCGCCGGTACCGTCACCGATGACCCCCATGCCCCATTTATCGAACACCAGGCACCATGGGTTTCCATACGCAGGGGTACGGAAATGTCGGATTTTCAGCGATTCGAGATCCCATACGTACGAACCCGAGGGACCATGATTGCGGAAAGGGCCCCACGGCGTTTCCAAAGTCGTCGACATCGAAACGCCTTCTTGCATGTACAGCAATCCGCCATGCGAAAATTCCCAAGCGCCCATTGTATGGTGAGTGTCATCGGTCGCCAGTCCATCGAGCACATGAACGACTTCGTCCGCCTTGTCATCGCCATCGGTGTCCTTCAAATGAATGATCCGTGGCTCATCCACGACCAGCACGCCGCCGTCATAGAACTCGAATCCGGTCGGGCAAATCAGCTTGTCATAAAACGTTGTACATTTGTCCGCTTTGCCGTCGCCGTCGGTGTCTTCTAAAATCAGCAAGCGGTCGCTCGGACGTGAAGAACCGGGCAACCACTGCGGATAGTTGACCATGCACGAAACCCACAATCGGCCTTTCTCATCAAAGGCAATTTGGGTGGGGTTTGCCAATTCAGGAAATTCGCGTTCCGAAGCAAACAATTCGATGCGGAAATCCTCAGGCACGTTCATCTGAGAAATCGATTCTTCGGGCGTGGGATACTCGAGCGTCTTTGGCTCGCGCATTTTGCGGAAATTCTCGTCACGCGAACCGAACATCGTTTCCGGAGTAAACACTTCGCCGGTACCCGAATCATCGGGGTTATCAGCAACCGGTCGGCCTGCGGCGATGTCCCAAACGTATTTATCGCGAACGTCGACCATCTGACGAATTTTGCGGAACTCCGTTGGGAAGGTCTCGGTATCCCAAGTCCGACGGCCTCCGTAGACATACCAACCGTTCAGCATGCGATAGTCTTGAGAATGCAGCCATGATTTATCATTGATCGCGGTACGAAGTTTTTCCTTTTGCGCAGAATCGATGCTTGGCAGCGGTTCGTCAAATAATTGGGCGTCGATTAAACGAGCAAGTTCCTCATCACCTTGTTCGTTCAGATGAATCCCGTTGATTGTGTACTGGGCTCCGGGTTCGGCGGAGAACAATTTTTCGGTTGCTTCGAAAACATCGACCACGCGGTAACCGTCCGATTTTCCGAGCTCAACAATGGCCGCGGCGTATTTGCGAAGAATCGCGTTGCGCAGATCTGCATCCGCGTGCAAACGTTCACCTGTCGATTCGAATGCGATGGGCGTGACTAACACAAACGAAGGCTTGCGACCATCAACCGTGAAATCGGCCGCGAGTTTGCTGAGGTATTTGCGATAGTCCGAGACAAACGTTTCGATCGCTTCGGGAGAATCACCCGCAAAGGATTCGTTAAAGCCAAAGAAGCAGAGAAAGAAGTCGCCGCCATAGACCTTGAACGGATCGTCAATCAGCGTGTAGTTGCCGGGACGCTGCTGGTTGGCAACTTCATCGGCGGGCCAACCAAAGTTGCGGAACTGGATCCGTTGATCGTGAGTTCGCAATTGGAAAAGCGTCTCCAAATTGCCGAACAAGTTCATTCGCTCCGCAGTGCTGTTGCCAACCAAGGCAACGCGTTGTCCGTCGCGAAGTTGAATCGACTCCGCAAAACAGGCATGACCCAGCACCGCGAACGAGAGAAAACACGCGGAAAAAGCGAGGATTTGGGGTAACCGATGACGGATCGGCATGGAAGTTCACCTAACGGATAGGAGGAAAACAGGATCTGGTTATAGTGAAGGGGGCAGGATTCGCCGTGATCAGGAACCGACGAATGTGGGGGTGGTCAGGCAGGATCGGAGATCACCCCAGCGACTATATTAGTCAATGATTTTGCCCCTGGCATCACTCCAGGACCGGTTATTCTGTCGCAGAGAGCGGTCCCATTTCCGATTATGCGTGTTCGGAGACAAGCATTTTGCCGAGTTCGGAATTTCAAGAAGCCGATTCACCCGACGCTGATATGGAGGCGTCAGCGATACCGGTCTCGAATTATCGCGGCCCGATGGTCAGCGTCCGCGAGTATGCCGATGCATTTTCGGCCGAAACGATTCGAATTCGGCTGGCCGCCGCCGGCATTCGCTCGATCGTGACCGGCACCGATGCCGCAGTGGCTCTCAGCATGGGTGGCGCGGGGACAGACCGTTTGGTGCGGATCGAAGTTGCTCCGGCCGACTACCAACGGGCCATCGATCTGCTGACGGCCGACGAGATGTTGATCCAAAGTGCGGGACCCTGGATTTGTTCGCGATGTGAAGAACAGAACGAGCCCGCATTCGAAGTCTGCTGGAGTTGCAACAAGCGACGTAGCGAGGACGATGCCACCGGACGCCACGATCCAAACGAGGAAGATGACTTCGCATCGGAATTGGGTGCTGCTGACTTTACCAGCGAAACTTCGACGGAGCCGATCGCCGTTTCAGCCAATCCCTATCAGCCACCAAACCCGATTTCGGATCTGCCGAAACAGCCACCCGCGTTGCCAATCGATCGTCGCGATTCGCAATCCGTACTCGATGAACCGATCGATGTCGCCGTCAAGCGAGCGTACTTGTCGTCGATCGTGGGCGTCTTGATTTTCCCACCGCTGCTGAACTTTTATTCGCTGTACGTCACGCTCACCATTCCAACGACTGCCTATCGTGACGCTAGGGCGCGAAGAGGGTTGATCTTTGCCTGGGTCGTCAATTTGATCTGTATTCCAATGGGCGTCTGGTTTTGGCTCAGCATGTGACCATCGTTTTGGTCATCTTGATGTGAGGCAACGTGACCTCGGTAAATGGTTCTCCCGTGACCATATAACCAAGTCGCTCGTAGAACCCCACTGCAACCTCGCGAGCATGTAATTCAATGCATTGCACCCCGCGAGACTTTAATTCCAATTCGACTCGGCCCAGCAAATCCGATCCGATTCCTCGACCTTGCAGTGCGGCATCCACCGCCATTTGGCGAATTTTTGCCTCGCTCGGTGAAAAGAGCATTACTGACACGCATGCAAGCAATTGGTTGCCGCTGAGCATGCCGAAATGAAGCTGGTCATGTTCCGCAGCGAGCTGGCTTTCGCTGTACGCTAACCCCAGCGGTTGACGAAGCACCGCGTGACGCAGAGCAATGGATTGACGGTACACATCGGACTGAAATTCGATGGGAACAAATTGGATTGAGACGGGACGGTCACTTTCGCTCGACATGGCGTCAAATCAACAATGGGTCTGAGTTGTGAAGTTAGCTCCGTCGGATTACTGCCGTAGCGGAACTCGTCAAGAGTTTCGACCGGTGCCGGGATTCACGAAAGTCTTGACGACTTCCGCTACCAGTGAGGACCGTCCCTTAAGGTTCCGACGGTCCTTAGTTGAAGCTTGCATAAACCACCGCAGCGATTCCGAGCAGATTTAGGGTGGCGGCCAACGCGAATTGGATTCGATAAGATCGTTTGTAGGTTTTGTGACGCAGCCAACGGCCGGCGATCCAGCCCCCAGGCCATCCGCCGACGAGCGACCACCCCAGTAGCGTTCGTTCGGGAATTCGACGCCGATCCGTTTGCGCGGCACGTTTGTCCCAGGCGTACAGGATCGCGGTGATCAAACTTGCTACCAGTGTCCAAATTGCGAAACCGATTAACATGAGCGGATACTTTCCCTGACCTTTTTCATTTTGAGCTCTCCCTGATGTCGTCTCGTTCTGGCCAATCTCGTCCTCGTCGCGGATCTTCACGTCCTGCTGTTTCCGGGTCCGGCACGTTTGGGGGTGGCTTAAAAGGGGTGAGGGATTGCATGACCCCCGAAGATTATTTCGGCGTTTTGGAGCATTGGCTCGCGTTGGAAGGCGAGGCCGAACGCGCCCGAATGGCGCTGCGACGGCAAATGCGTTCACAACGAGACGTGGAAAGTACCGGGGAAACCCTCGTTTCGCTACAGATGTCCGACCATAAAACGGGGCTGGCGGGCCGATTACTACTGGATTTTGTCAAACCCCACGGCGACCCGTTGCCGATGAACCGCTTAAAAGTCGGTTCTCCCGTCGTAATCTCGGACTGGTCCGATGCGTCCGACGAAGGCATCGCCGGAGTCGTCAGCCGCCGCAAACATAACACGATCCAAGTGGCGACCGAGCAGTGGCCGGCGGGGTCGACGTTTCGCATCGATCTGTCGCCCGATGAAACGACGCGTCGACGCCAATTGGCGGCAATGGCCAAGGCGCAAGTCGCGACCGCTCGCACCGGCCGACTGCGTGACGCGCTGTTGGGATTCCGCCCGATTCGGTTCACCGATTTGCCCGACGTCCGTTTTTTGACCGATTTGAATCCACCACAACAAGACGCGGTGCGTTTCGCGCTGTCGGCTCAAGATGTCGCCATTTTGCATGGGCCTCCGGGAACTGGAAAAACAACGACGATTGCCGAGGTCATTTACCAAGCGGTCGCTCGCGGCGAGCGAGTGTTGGCGTGTGCGCCGAGTAACACTGCCGTGGACAATCTGCTCGAACGTTTGGTCGCGATCATGCCCAACGTGTTGCGAGTCGGGCATCCAGCGAGAGTGTTTGAATCATTGCGAGGGCATACGCTCGACGAACTCGTCGATGCCGATCCGTCGACCGAGGTCGTTCGCGATATGCGTCGTGAATTAGAACATTTGATGCGGGCGGCATCCAAGAAACCTCGAGGCCGCGAGGGTTTTCGTCGCAAAGGCGAATTGTATGCCGAAGCGGGACAGCTTCGCGGCCAAATTCGATCACTCGAACGCAGCGTCATCCGCAGCGTGATCGATTCATCGGACGTCGTTTGCACGACCACCACGATCGACGACGAATTATTGTACGACCAAGACTTTGACTTGGTCGTGATCGACGAAGCGTGCCAGTGCACCCAACCCAGCGTGTGGCAAGCCGTTCTGCGTGCCGAGCGATTGGTCTTGGCAGGTGACCATTGCCAATTGCCGCCGACGGTGCTGAGCGATGAAGCCGCGCGAGCGGGCATGAAAGAATCGCTGATGCAGTCGCTCGTCGAGCGAGAAGGCGACTCGGTGTTCCGCCGCTTGGTGGTCCAGTACCGGATGAACGAAACGATCATGAACTTCTCGTCCGAAGAATTTTATGATGGCACGTTGATCGCCGATGCTTCGGTTCGTTCGCACCAGCTCAGCGATTTGCCTGAGGTCATCGAAAGCGAATTGACCACCCAGCCGATCGAGTTCATTGACACCGCCGGTGCCGAGTTTGACGAAGCCTTGGAACCAGATGGTCAGAGCAAACTGAATCCAAAAGAAGCAAATCTAATCATTCGTTTGATTCACGAGTTTCTTGACGCCGGAGTCCAGCCGGAACAGATCGCCGTGATCGCTCCCTACGCGGCTCAGGTGCGACTATTGCGTTCGCGGTTAGAGTTGCCCGAACTTGAAATCGATACCGTCGATGGTTTTCAAGGCCGCGAGAAGGAAGTGGTGCTGTTGACGATGGTCCGCAGCAACGATCGAGCCGAAATCGGCTTTTTAAGTGACACCCGGCGGACCAACGTCGCGCTGACCCGAGCGCGTCGCAAAATGATCATGGTGGGCGATAGCGCCACACTGGCCAGCCACGATTTTTACGCGTCGCTGCTAAAGTATTTCGAAGACGCCGACGCCTACAAATCGGTCTGGCAGTACGGCGACGTCTAACTAGCGAAACGGTTTTGGCGTAGCGAAACTCGCCAAGAGTTTCGGATGCGGGATGAAAGCTTTGGGACAAAAGTCGATTTAGGCGTAGCGACGCTCGCCAGAGCTTGGAGTGTTTCGACGCACTGTCCAACGTTTGGCGACGGTAGCTAGCGTTTGTTACGGAAGGATCTTTAGCAAGATCCACTACCCCGATACCAAATGTGAACTTAGGTAATTTGGCGATTGTGCTTGCTTTGGTTGCCTCGGAAACAGTACAAGCGAGGTTATGAGCGCGAGTTACTATTTATCGTGTCTTTGGCCAGGATTGCCAGAGCTGTGGTGGCGTGGCCGGATGGCTTCGTTACCGCTGGCGATTGCATTTTGCCTAGCGCTGAATAGTTTTTTCGTGTTCGGTTGGATCTACCCTGGCTGGTTATCGGGCGGATTGTTCTGGATGGCCACGTTGCTGGGCGTCGCGGTGTGGGGTTTCTATGTGGTCCGCGGCCTGCGGGAATTGCCGGAATTAATTCATCCACGCAAAGTCAGCGAAGAGCCCGATCGTTTTCGCGAAGCGCATGCGGCCTATTTGCGGGGCGATTGGGAAGCGGCTGAGAAACTGCTGACTTCGGTTCTGGCGATCGAGCCACGCGACCCCCCAGCATTATTGATGTTGTGCTCGGTTTATCGACATCTGGATCAATTGGACCACGCCACCGTTCTGATTAACGAAATCAGTCGACTTGAGGTGGCCGATCCGTGGTGGGTCGAAGTGGAAACGGAGCGAAAACGCATTCGTCGTGCGATGGTGGCGGAAGAGGAATCCAAGGGCAAAGCGAAGAGTGACGCGCGAGAGAACCCTACCAATCGCGAAGCCTCCCCCTCCGAAAACGCTGCCGATATGACAGAAGACCGCGCAGCTGCTGCTTAATGCTAGCTTTCTAGCTCCGCTGAGGCCGCAGCGAGATCGAGACGCCGTGAAGTTCTGCAAGAAAACTTCGGCGTGTTTTTTAAGACAATTTGCTCCCGATCGCCGTCTTTTCTGGTTTCCTACGTCAAGCTCCTATCCCCGGCCTTTGACCTAACCGATAGAATCAGACATAGAGTCAAAAGTCATTGCGTTTGACTGAGGATCATTCCGTAATCGTCGTAACGAATCAGACCGCCATTGCCATCAAGTGTAAAAGTGGCGTACGGTTTGCTTATCTGACTTATTGCGAAATGTATCGCCAGTTTGACAGCCTGGGTAAACGAGATAATAGATATGTACGAACGCTTTACCGACCGCGCCCGAAAAGTCATGCAATTGGCTAATCAGGAAGCACAGCGGTTTAACCACGAATACATCGGCACCGAGCACATTTTGTTGGGCTTGGTCAAAGAGGGCAGTGGTGTTGCCGCCAATGTGCTAAAGAACCTCGAAGTCGATTTGCGGAAAATCCGACTCGAAGTCGAAAAACTTGTCCAAAGCGGTCCTGAAATGGTCACCGTCGGCAAGTTGCCACAGACGCCGCGTGCCAAGAAAGTCATCGAGTATTCGATGGAAGAAGCACGCAATTTGAATCACAGCTACGTTGGGACCGAGCACATCCTGCTGGGACTGCTCCGCGAGCAAGAGGGTGTTGCGGCTCAGGTTCTGATGAACCTGGGGCTGAAGCTCGAAGACGTTCGCGAAGAGGTCTTGAATCTTTTGGGCCACGGGCTCGAAGGCGCCGAGGTCGGCGAACGTGGTGGTCGCAGCGGCGATGGCGAAAGCAGCGGCGGATCATCCGGCAAGAGCAGCAAGAGCAAGACTCCGGCACTGGACAGCTTCGGTCGCGATTTGACCGAGTTGGCCAAGAAGGGTGAATTGGATCCTGTGATCGGACGTGAACGAGAAATCGAACGTGCGATTCAAATCCTTTGCCGCCGTACCAAGAACAACCCCGTGCTGTTGGGTGAAGCGGGTGTTGGTAAGACCGCGATCATCGAAGGCTTTGCTCAAAAGGTCATCGAAGGCGAAGTGCCTGAGATTTTGGCTGAAAAGCGAATCGTGGTTTTGGACTTGGCAATGATGGTTGCGGGCACCAAGTACCGCGGTCAATTCGAAGAGCGAATCAAGGCGGTCATGACCGAGGTTCGCCGCGTCAAGAACACGATCCTGTTCATCGACGAGCTGCACACGCTTGTTGGTGCCGGGGGTGCCGAAGGTGCCATCGATGCCGCCAACGTCTTGAAGCCTGCACTCGCTCGGGGTGAGATCCAGTGTATCGGTGCGACGACCTTGGACGAGTACCGCAAGTACATCGAAAAGGACAACGCACTGGCGCGTCGTTTCCAAGAGATCATTGTCGAGCCGACCGGCAAGACCGAAACGATCGCGATCCTAAAAGGACTTCGCGAACGTTACGAAGAACATCACCGTGTTCAATTCACCGACGACGCGATCGTTGCGGCTGTCGAGATGAGCGAACGTTACATCACCGCACGCTGCTTGCCCGACAAGGCAATCGACGTGATCGATGAAGCGGGAGCTCGGGTCCGACTTCGCACGATGACCCGTCCACCAGATTTGAAGGAAATCGACGAAGAAGTCGAAAAGCTGAACAAGGAAAAAGAGGACGCGGTCGCCAACCAAGACTTCGAAAAAGCCGCCAATCTGCGTGATCAGGCCGAAAAACTTCGCAAGAAGAAAGACCAGATCACCGCCGAGTGGCGTCAAAAGAGTCAGCAGACCGACGGCGTGGTCGACGAAGAGGTGATCGCGGAAGTGGTCAGCAAGATGACCGGTATTCCGTTGACACGTCTGTCGACCGAAGACAGTCTGCGTTTGATGAAGATGGAAGAAGAACTGCACAAGCGAGTCGTTAGCCAAGAGCAAGCCGTTACCGCGGTAGCCAAGGCGGTGCGACGTAGCCGTAGCGGTTTGAAGGATCCACGACGTCCGACCGGATCGTTCATTTTCGCCGGTCCGACTGGGGTTGGTAAAACGTTGCTCGCCAAGGCATTGGCCGAATATATGTTCGGCGACGCCGATGCACTCGTTCATATCGACATGAGCGAGTACATGGAAAAGCACAACGTCAGCCGTTTGATCGGTGCCCCTCCGGGATTTGTCGGCTACGAAGAAGGCGGTCAATTGACCGAAAAGATTCGTCGTCGTCCGTACGCGGTGGTCTTGTTCGACGAAATCGAAAAGGCTCACCCCGATGTGTTCAACATGATGCTGCAGGTGATGGAAGAAGGCCGTTTGACCGACTCGTTCGGTCGTAACATCGACTTCCGTAACACGATCCTGATCATGACCACCAACGCGGGTGCCGAAGCGATCAAGAACGAATCATCGTTCGGTTTCCAAAAACCGGATGGCGATGCCAGTTACGATTCGATGAAGAGCCGAGTGATGGATCAGATCGAACGCGTTTTCCGACCCGAGTTTTTGAACCGGTTGGACGACACGATCATCTTCCGCCACTTGACCAAGGAAGACCTCAAATCGGTTATCGATTACGAATTGTCGAAGGTCCGCGAACGTTTGATGGAACGCGGTTTGGCAATCGAATTGACCGACGAAGCGAAAGAGTTCTTGGTCAAGAAGGGCAGCAACCTCGATTACGGTGCACGTCCGCTTCGCCGAGCGATCGAGCAACGTATCGAAGATCCGCTCAGCGAAGAGTTGCTGCAAGGCACCTTCGAAGGCAAGGACACGATCGTGATCGATGCCTTCAAGGATAGCGATGGCAAAATCACTCGCCTTGATTTCAAAGGCGAGAAACGAGGATTGGCCGAACCGAGTGAAACTGTCAGTGCCGGCGTCGGCGAAGACAAGGGCGATTCGGACAAATCCGAAGGCAACGATTCTTAGTCATTGCTAACGCGTGACAAGTCAAAATCGAAGGGCAGACGTGCAAGCGTCTGCCCTTTTTTCGTTGCCTCATGCTCGTAGCGAAACTCGCGAAGAGTTTCGGCCGGCTTCAATGTAGCGAAACTCGTCAAGAGTTTTGAGTTGTGCGGCGATTCACGAAAGTCTTGACGACTTCCGCTACGGGAGTCCGACGCAAACTAACCGCCTACGAAGCGATCGTACAACGTTCGTGCTCGGCTGGGGTCTTCGGTGCCGTCGACCACAGCACGGCCGTCGGCAAACAGTGTCAGCCTGAGTTCTGCTTCATTCGCTTGTGCTGGGATCGTCAAGCGAACAAAAAATGGATTGGCTTGCACCTCGCCTTGCCCCTGCCATCGCTGGGCGATTTGTTTTAGTGCGATCGTGGTGGTCGCTGCAGGCGTGATTTGCACCGCGTCGCGACCGCAGATTTCCATGGCCGCACCCGATCGATCGTGATCGGCGTCTAGGAAATCGTATTTCTGCTGGGCACAGGCGCGGCACGATTGACACAGACCCGAATCGAGTTGCAGCGCTCGGAACCGGTTCCGCCAAAGATCAAACGACCAGACTTCATCGTGAACCGCATCCTGGTTGCCGGACAGCCACTTGATTGCCTCGAGACACTGCAAGCTGGCGATCATGTGGGTGGCTGCACCAAGCACTCCGGCGGTGTCACAGGTGGGGACCGATGCGGCCGGCGGTGGCTCGGGAACGAGACAGCGGAAACAGGGGGATCCCAAACCGTCAAACAAACGCACTTGGCCACTCGCCCCGATGCATCCGCCATGCACCCAAGCGGTTTTGTGTTTGAGTGACCAATCGTTCAGCAGGAAACGGATCGCAAAATTGTCAGCGGCATCGATCACCAAATCCGACCCGTCAAGCACGTCGCAGATATTGCTGGCGGTGACATCGATCACGAGAGGTTCGACCTGGATCGTACGATTGATTTGAGCGATCCGCTCGCTCGCCGCTTGTACTTTGGCGCGGCCCTTTGCCGCGTCGTCCTCGTCAAACAGCGCCTGTCGCTGCAGATTCGTCCATTCGACCAGATCCCGATCGATCAACCGCAGTCGTCCCACTCCGGCTCGGGCCAGGATCTCGGCGGCCACACTGCCCAGTGCTCCACAGCCCAAAATCGTCACAGCCGATTGCTCGATCCGCGATTGGCCCTCGATACCGATCGGAGCATATTGGATTTGGCGAGCGTAGCGATTGTGATGGGAATCTGGCATGGTGGTTTCGTGGCTTCGAGAACATGCCAAGCTGACAAATTTTGGCAAGTGTGTAGGATGGTTGCTGGAAAAGCGTTGTAAATTCCGCTGTGCCGCGGTTGAGCCCGCTTTCGTGGGTCCCCGTTCGCTGTGGCTTGCCCCACGGCACCCCCGCCAGAGCGTCACAGTCCCCCAAGCCCCAAAACCTCCACGATGCTCGCTATTCTTAGCAAGATTACCGTGACTTGTTTCTTCGCGAGCTACATCGTTGTGCTCGTCTTAGAACTACTCCGCCTGCTAGGCAAGATACCTGGCCGCGGCCTGCTCGTCATCGTGATGATGTCGTTGGGGCTGTTCGCGCATACGAGCTACTTGGTGCTGCGAACGATGGATGTCAGTGGCGCGGGGGACCGCGGCCTGCTGGCAAGTTGGTCGGAATGGTCGCTGCTGTTGGCGCTTGGGATGGCGATTTGCTTTCTCGTTTTCTATCTGCGGCGACCCGATACGATCATCAGTTTTTTCTTTTTGCCGGTCATCCTCGGTCTGATCGGATTGTCGATTGCCGTACGACCGATGGCTCCGTTTTCACGCAGCGAGGCGGTGGAGGTTTGGTTGAGCATCCATGCATTTGGCATGGCCACCGGTGCCGGCGCCGTGTTGATCGGGTTTTTGGCCGGCGTGATGTACTTGGCTCAATCGTCGCGACTGAAACGAAAACGAGCCGGTTCGACCTTGCGATTGCCAACGCTCGAAACACTCGCCCGGCTGAACCGCCGCTGTTTGATCGTCAGCACCACGGCAGTCGCGGTCGGTGTGGTCGCCGGTGTGGTGATGAATTTGAATCGTTGGGGACATGTCGGATGGACCGAGGGAGGGACCCTGCTCAGCTTTCTACTTTTGGTGTGGTTGATCGTGGCAACGTGTGTTGAATTTTTCTATGCCCCGGCGAGCCAAGGTCGCAAGGCGATCTATTTGACGTTGGCGAGTCTGGGCTTTCTGCTGCTCGCCTTCTTTGGCGTGCTGACATCGTCCCACGGTAGCGGCGAAACTCCCGATGTGAAAAAGACCGAGGCAAAAAACATCGAGGCAAAAAAAACCGAGGCAAAGAACATCGAGGCGATCGTGATGACCGCACCCGCGGAGTGCCCTGAGGTGCAACGATCATGAAATTGCAAATGATTGGTTGTAGCCATCATGATGCCGCGGTCGAATTCCGAGAACGCATTTCGTTTACCGCCGACCAAGTGGGAACAGCACTGAACGATTTTCGCAAGCGTTTTCCCGCTGCCGAAGTCGTGTTGCTGAGCACCTGTAACCGCGTCGAGTTGTACGCATCGACCAATGACGATTCGCTCGGTTTGGATCGGGATGCCGTTGCCGATTTTCTGGCGGGCCAACATCACATGTCGGCCGACGAAGTCATCCATCATATGATCTATCGAACGGGCCCCGAAGCAGTCGAGCATCTGTTTACGGTCGCCGCGAGTCTGGACAGCATGGTTTTGGGTGAAGCTCAGATCTTGTCGCAAGTCAAACAGGCCTACGACTTGGCGTGCAATAGCGGTTCGGCGGGCCCGCTAACGCATGCGGTCTTTCAAGCGGCCAACCGTACCGCCAAACGGGTTCAACAAGAGACGTCGATTCATCGTCGCCGCGTCAGCGTGCCGAGCGTGGCGGTCGGCGAAGTGGTCCCCGAGGTCTTTGATTCGCTGCATGACAAACAGATTGTGGTTTGCGGAGCGGGCGAAATGGGCGAAGAAACACTGCCTTATCTCGTCCAAGCCGGTGCGACCAAGATCACGATTATCAATCGCAGCTCGCAGCGAGCGGAGGAATTGGCCAAACGCTTCGACGCGAAAACGGCACCCTGGGAATCATTGACCGACAAATTGATCGAAGCCGACTTGTTGATCGGGACCACCAGTGCGCCCGATCCGATCGTCAACCGAGCGATGTTCGAATCGATCCGCAGCAAGCGACAAGGCCGCGTGTTGTTGATCCTGGATCTCGCGGTGCCTCGCGATTTTGATCCCGCGTTGGGTGATTTTCCCAACGTTTATCTGTACCAGATCGATGATCTGAAAGCGGCCTGTGAACGCAATCGGCGTGAGCGTGAGAAGGAATATCCCAAGGCTCAGCAAATCATCGCGGATGAAACCGAGCGTTTAATCCTGGCCGTCAATCACCGGTCCACCGGTCCGGTGATTCGCCGTTTACGCGAAAATGCGGCGGGGATCAAAGAGGAAGAGCTGAAGCGACTGAAGAACAAGCTCGAGCAATTAAACGTGGATGCCTCGGTGATTCAGGAGATCGACAAATCGTTTGATCGTTTGACCAACAAATTGCTCCATCCGCCGCTGTCGTCGGTCCGCGATGATGCCGCCGAAGGGCACCAACGCGGGTTGCTCGAAGCGCTGCGGCACCTGTTCAATCTGGGCGACGAGTAAACCGGCCCGCCGACGAGAGCGTTCAGCTTCGAAAAAATCATAACCCGACGCGTCGGATTACGCGGACGATGGATTAACGACGACTAAGTCCAATCTTCGTCGTCGTCCTCATCATCGTCTTCCCAGTCGTCGTCGTCGTCGTCGTCTTCCCACTCATCATCTTCATCGTCGTCGTCGACTTCTTCCCAGTCGGCGTTTTCTTCTTCGACTTCGTCGTCATCTTCGTCTTCATCGAGGTCGTCCTCGTCAAGATCCTCGTCGTCGTCGTCGTCATCGTCGTCGAGATCATCATCGTCGTCGTCCCAATCGTCGTCGACGTCGTCGTCATCCTCGTCATCGTCGTCGCCATACAGCTCGTCTTCTTCGTCCTCGATGATGGACTGCGCGTCGTCGACGATACCCGTGTTGGGGTCAAACGAATTTTCAGCGGTACCTAGGGCGACCAGAACTTCTGAATCGGCTTCGGAGAGAACCGATGCTACGGCGGTGCTCACGACAGACTCCTTCGTGGATGAAAAATTATCGTTAGGGGACGGATCTAGAGATGTTGAATCTGGGGTTTCTTCAGCTTCGTTTTCAGCAGCGGGATCGGGCTGGGCTTCTTGTAGAATTTGCCACTGGATCGGAGGCAGACTGTCGGTGTTTGCTAATCCGAAAAGTTGTAAGAAACGTTTGGTGGTTCCGTAAAGATACGGTCGGCCTAATTCTTCGCTACGGCCTGCTATGCGGACTAAGTCCTTTTCCATCAACTGTCGCAACAAATCACCGCAAGCCACACCGCGAATCGATTCGATGTCCGCTCGGGAAACGGGTTGACGGTAGGCGACTACCGCAAGCGTTTCCATCATCGGCGTCGACAACCGCGTGGCTAAAGGTAAATGTCCAAGTCGAGCTAACCAAGGGGAAAGTGCCGCTCGGGTCATCAGACGATAACCACCCGCGATCAGTTCCACTCGAAACGCTCGACCATAGGTTTCGTACGTACTATTGAGGTCGCGGACAAGTGTACGGGCCTCGGTTGCATCCGCCAAGTGAGCCAATTGAGCAAGTTTTCGAAGCGTTACAGGGGTTTTTGAGAGAAACAGAACCGCTTCGGCACGTTTTCGTTTCTTCTCGACACTATCATCCACCGGGCTGGGACTCAGCGGCACGTCGTCGGCGACCGATTCGTCCTGAAGAGCCAGATCGGAATCCCGCCCCCCGAACACGCTGTAGGGTCGCGATAACCGAGTATTGGTCACCGGCATCAGCGCCAAGTGACCTCGATCACGCGAACTTCGCAGGGTTAAGATGGATGGGTTACGTTTCATCACTCTACGCGTCAGGATGGCTTAAGATATCAATCACGATTTGCGAAGAATTGCGACGAAATCCGCTCGCTACGAAACGCATATACTGTTTGACAATCGTTCGTATCCTTTCGATTCTTCACTTTTTCCGCAACATCTTTCATCCAGGCTCCCTTGTCTACCACGGTATTAACATCATCGTCCGGTTCCGCTCGCGGCTCCGAACCGCGAACGCTCCGAAAACAGCGGGGTTCTCTGAAGCGATGGGTCATCGTGATCGGGACGATTTTCGTATCCTTGTTCGTCTTGCTATTCGTTCGGACTCAGGGATTTGTCAGCGGCCGCGAAATTTCGCCAGACACCTTTGTCATGCGAGACTTTCAGTTCTATGAAATCCCGCTCGTTCATCTGCAGATCACGCCGATCCGCCGCACTGCCTCGACACCCAAAACCGCAATCTACCTGCGTCAGAAAAAACTGGTCGTCGATCCGTCGACCCCTACTGGCCGTTGGGACCTCGTCCGCATCGCACGTGGCTTTACCGGGGCCACCCCCATGGATGGTCAACTTTTGGTCGATCAGCTGTCGCTCGAGCACCAAGGTAACGAATATTGGCGGCAATGGAGCATCGATCACCCCGGCCACGCCAAAGTATTTTGGCCAGTGATCCAGCGGCTCGCCAATCGTGAACTCTATTTACTGATGCCCCCCTTGTTTGAATTGGCCCAGCGACAGCAAACCGCGGCCGAGCTGGGCGCGAAAATCGATCAAATGCTTGTGACTCATTACCGAGACTTGATCCTCGACATGCGATCGGCCAAACGCGACGAATTGGCGACCGGATTACTGGAGGAGGCATTGAAGGATTTTCCTGACGCAGAGGAATTGAAGGTATTGTCGCGGCCCAACGCCGCGGGTGCGCCCGAAGCCAGCCAGCCAGCTAAACCAAGCCCTAGCGAATTAGGTGCCAAGTGATCTATCTCGATAACAATGCCACCACCGAGATTGATCCTCGCGTCGTCGACGTGATGTTGGACGTACTCCGTAGCGGCCCCTGCAACGCATCGAGCCAACATGCGGTCGGTCGTGCGGCGAGGCTGCGGATCGACGAGGCGATTGATGTGATCGGTTCCGCGATCGATTCGCCCTTGGATCAACCTGGCGGCCCCAGGCTGATTTTTACCAGCGGTGGCACCGAATCGAACAATCTCGCCCTCACCGGACTTGCCGAACCCGACGCCCCCATCGTACTGAGCCGGATCGAGCACCCCAGCGTGATTGCGGTCGCCGAACATTTGGCCGCCCAGGGACGCGAAATCCGCTGGTTGGATGTCGATAGTACCGGGGTTGCCGAAATCGACTCGCTCGCCGATTTGATTCAAACCGGCGATCGACCCGCCGGGTTGGTGTCGTTGATGTCCGCCAACAATGAAACCGGGGTGATCCAGCCGATCGAGCAAGCGGCCCAGATATGCCGCGATCTTGGTGTGACATTCCATGTCGATGCGACCCAGTCGATCGGAAAGCTGCCGATCTCGTTTCGCACACTCGGTGCGTCGGCGGTCACCATGTCGGCTCACAAATTTCATGGTCCCACTGGGATCGGCGGTCTGTGGCTCGACGGTGGCGTCAAGCTGCGACCGCTGCTGCACGGCGGTGAACAACAACTCGAAAGCCGTCCGGGGACCGAGCCGGTGCCGCTGATTTGTGGGATGGCAACCGCACTGCAATTGGCGACGAGCGAATTGCCGGAAATACAGCCTCTACTCGGTTCGCTGCGAGATCGCCTGGAACAGGGGTTGCGATCGGCTCATCCCCATTTGGTCGTGCATGGGGGTTGGTCGGAGGAAGACGAAGCTGCTCGGGCTCCGCGGCTTCCCAACACGACTTGTCTGTCGTTTTTAGGAGCGGATCGGCAATCGATGTTGATGGCATTGGACTTTGCCGGCGTCGCTTGCAGCAGCGGATCGGCGTGCAGCAGCGGCAGCAGCCCCCCCAGCCACGTGTTGTTAGCGATGGGATTACCCGCAGAACAGGTGCAATCGGCACTGCGGTTTGGGGTGTCAAAGTTTTCCACGGAGAAAAAAATCGATTCGGCAATCGAACGTATCTCTAATTGCTACAAGCGTTTAACGCAAAAACGGGCTGTGGAAAACTAAGTATTTTCCCCCTCGTTATCCCGCTTTGATTCGGTATAATCCCGCTGGTTTGAAGGATGTTCTGCGTCGCCGCACGCAGAACTTGTAGGTGTCCCGTTTATGAACCTTCCTACGATGCGGCGACGTGGGATCACGACATTGCTGTTTTGTCATCTGTAACGCTGACAGCCGAGCCTAACCTCAAGCGTCCTCCGGTGGAGAGCGAAGTATTCGCATTTCCGCTGGAACGTCCGCCGCTAAAGGTACGTCGTCGTGAGTCCACCGTCAGCCCGATCCTGCTGCCCTATTTCATTGCGGGCCCCGAGAATCGTTTAGCCGCCTTTGTCGCTCGGCAAGAAACATCGGTGTTCGAGCTGGGCAACCCGGTCTTGCTGGTCGGTCCAAGCGGGTCAGGCAAAACCTCGCTGGCGCTTCATATGTCGGTGCGTCACGCAAACAAACTGGGGTACATCGACGCCAGCGGTGTGCAGCACATGCCGGCGATCGAATTTGCACGACGGTTTGCCGAAGCGGTCGCTGCGGATGACTTGCAACATTTGCGACAAGAAATCGATGACGTTCCGGTTTTGATCATCGATGACCTGCATTTGATCACCAGCAAGCCAGCCGCTCAGGAAGAATTGGCACAGCGGATCGAAGCACGTAGTGAATTGCAACAACCCACGGTGTTAACGTGTCGTCGGCTGCCCACTGAGGTGCGTGGATTGCGACCGGCACTCGTCAGTCGATCGTTGCCCGGTTTGACGATCGCGGTCAGTTGTCCGGTGGGTCGGACGCGAACGATGTTGTTGACCGAGTTGGCACTGCAGTTGGGACTCGAACTTGACGCTCCGCTGATTCAAATGTTGGACGACGGGCTCGAGCAATCGCTGCCCGTGCGTGCGCTGTCCGCCGCGATTCGCCAAGTTGATCTGTGGTGCCGGATGAACCAATCGCCGCCGTGTTGCGAAGCGATTGCGTCGGCAATCCAGTCTGCGGCACCCGACGAGGAAATCCCGCTCAACAAAATCACCAACACCGTTGCACGCTACTTTCGTTTGAAGGCGAAAGATTTGCGTAGCAGTTCGCGCAAACAACACATCGTTCGTGCGCGATCGCTGGCGATGTTGCTGGCACGCCGGGTGACTTCTAAAAGTGTGACTCACATCGGCGAACACTTTGGCGGTCGTGACCATTCGACCGTCTTGCACGCGATCCGCAAAACTGAATCGCTTCTGCACGACGACGCGGAATTACGACTGGCTTCCGAAGAGCTTGCCGACAAACTCGGCTGCTAATTCAAGATTGAATGCGGTTCGAGGTTTAGAACCAACCGAGCCGGCGGAACCATCGATACAACAAAACGCAGGACAAGATCATCAGAGACAAGATGAACGGATAACCCCATGTCCATTCGGTTTCAGGCATGTGTTTAAAATTCATCCCATACAATCCTGCGATCATGGTGGGAACCGCAAGGATCGCTGCCCAACCCGCCAACCGTTTCATGTCATCGTTCTGAGCGACGGAGATCAACGCGAGGTTGCTTTCCAGCGCGGTGTGCGAAAGTTGTTGCAGATTATCAATCAACTCGGCAATGCGGCTGACGTGGTCGTGAACATCTTGAAAGTAGGGCCGCGTGTCTGCAGGGATCAGATCGGATTCCATCCGTGTTAAGTGCGCCGACACATCACTGAGCGGAGTGACCGCTTGTTTTAGCGCCAGCAGATCGCGCCGGAGATGGTAGATCCGAGATGTCACACTGCGGACAAATTGTCCGCTGAAAATATGGTCTTCAAGTTCTTCGAGCTCGGCTTCGAGTGCATCGACGACGGGGAAATATTGGTCGACAATAAAGTCCATCAACGCGTGCAACACAAAACCTTCGCCCTTGGCCAATAAATTCGGCGTCGATTCGCAGCGAGCTCGTAACCCCACGTGGGATGTCAACGAACCATGTCGCACGGTGATGATGTAACGTGGGCCGAGAAACACATGCGTTTCACCAAATTCGATCCGGTGGTCGCCCCGTTCACATAAGCGTGCCGTTCGCATGACCACAAACATTGAATCGTCATAGACTTCGAGCTTTGGACGTTGATGGGCAGCATGGGCATCTTCGATCGCGAGGTCGTGCAGTCCAAATGCCTTTTGGATATGCGACAACACCTGTTCGTTCGGCTCGTACAGTCCGACCCAGATGAAGCGGTTCGAATGGGTCCAGGCATCGCCCAGGTCGGGGATCGGCACGTCGGCCACTCGCACCCCATTGTGATAGGCAGCCGAGTTGATCACGCACCGCTGCGGTGGGGATGATTCGGGGCGAGTGCTCTCGGGGCTCAAAACGACGTTCCTGTGCGATCCGCTTACAATGGGAGTCTAATCAACTACCATGATGACAATGAAATCCTGCGAAAACCAAGGTCATCGCATGATTACACTTTGTTTTCTGCAATATAGTTCCCAATCGATCCTTGCAAATCGTTTGGGGCCCTTTTCTCTACCAACCCCGCTGATCTGATGAACCGACTAATCTGCCTCGTCGCGACCGTCCTGCTTTCTGTGCTGATCCTTTCGAGTGACTCGCCAGCGGCGTCGACCGATTCACCGAACGTGATCCTGATTTTTGCCGATGATCTTGGACCCGGCATGCTCGGCTGCTATGGCCAGCAGGTTGTTAAAACGCCGAACATCGATCGATTGGCGGCCGAAGGAATGAAGTTCAACAACTATTACGGCGGTGTCTATTGCGCCCCCGCGCGTTGGACGCTGCTATCGGGGATGCACGACGGTCGCATCGGCGGTTGGGCACAAACTCGCCCGGGGCTTCCGATCCTACGAGACGCTGGGAAAATCACCGAAGAAGAATATCAGAAGCGATTGGCAGCACTGAAATCCAATGCACATCCGATCGCAGAGGACGAGGTCTTCCTGGCACAAATCGCCCAGCAGGCCGGCTACAAAACTGCCCAGTTCGGTAAACTCGACCGTGGTTTTCTGACTTGGCACGAACAGGTGAAACGCTTTGGCTGGGATTTCTACGAAGGCTACTATGACCACCAGCGATGCCATGGTTTTTATCCGCCGTATCTGTGGCGAAATGGCGAACGATTTGAATTGCCTGGAAACACGCTAGCCGATTGTGGCAAAACAAGTGAACAGGGGGATGAGCCGGTCGGTTATGGCGGAGAAACCTATTCGCAAAATGTATTCATCAAAGGCATCTTGAAGTATCTGCGAGACCATCAAGAGGAACGTTTCTTCTTGTATCATCCCACCCAACTTCCGCACGGCCCGGTCGCGATCCCCGAATTGCATCCCGACTTTGCCGATCATCCGACGATGTCGCTTGCGGAAAAGAAGTACGCATCGATGGTCAAGATGCTCGACGATCATGTCGGGTTGATCATGACCGAACTGAAACGTTTGGGGCTCGATGAAAACACCGTCGTCGTATTTACCTCGGACAACGGCCACGAACTTTATTACGGTCCCAAGCCTGCCTACAAAAAACAACAGTTGCCTAACGGGGAGCCAGCCAATTTGACCGACAAAAAATGGCGAACGTCCGAACATGGCGACATTTTTGATGGTGCCGGGGGACGCGCCGGACTGAAACGCAGCGGATACCAAGGCGGCATGCAGTGCCCGATGATTGTGCGTTGGCCGGAAAAGATCGCAGCGGGAAGCGAGACCGATCTGCTCACCGCGCACTACGACTTCCTGGCGACTTTGGCCGATCTGGTGGCCGTTGAGAAACCGGCCGGGAAAGACGGCATTTCCTACCTGCCGACACTGTTAGGTCAGCCACAGGATCAGACGCATGATTATGTCATCGTCAACAACAACTTTACCCAAATGGGCAGTAGTGCCCTGATCGCCGGCGACGGCATGAAATTGGTGGAAGCTGACAGGAAGAAGGGGCTGTTTCAGCTTTACAACATTCTGCAGGACAACGAAGAACGCAATGATCTTGCCGCCCAATATCCAGAAAAGGTTGAGCAGTTAAAAGCGATCCTGAAACAACAAATTAACTCACAACGCCCCGACCTCGCCCGCTAACGAAACTGGCATCTCCCCGTAGCGGAAGTCGTCAAGACTTTCGTCCGTCCACGTCCCTTCGTAGCGGAAGTCGTAATGACTTTCGTCCGTTGCTGCACGCTATCCGGCGTCCCACGGCTCACACGATCGATCACTCACGCTAGATCCTGCTTGATATGAAACGATTCGCCCTTCCTCTGATCGTGGCTTGTTTTGCTCTGGTTGATTGTCATGCCGACGAGAACATGACCAGCCCCGATGGGAAGGTTGCGGCTTCTGTTTTCGTGACTCAAAGCGGTGACCTGCGATATCGCGTGCAATTCAAAAACCAACAGGTCGTCGAGCCGTCGGTGCTGGGCATCACGGTGGACGGAGTGGATCTCGGAAACGGAGTGATGCTTGGTGATCCCGACACGAGCGTGGTCGACGAGACGTACGTGACTCGCGGCAATCACACGCAGGCACGGAACCATTACACGGTTTCCAAATTCCCGGTACACCACAATGCGAGTGGTCGCAAATACTCGCTCGAGTTCCGGGTTTACGATGACGGTGTCGCCTACCGCTATGTCGTGCCAGCGGAAACGCGGCCCAGCAAAACGGCTCAGCATGTCGATGGGGAAACTTCCAGCTGGAAGATGATGGACGGGGCCAAGGTCTGGTACTTCGAGCGTCTGGCAAAGGGGTGGAAACTGAAATCGTACGCCGGCGAATGGATGTCTACTGACATCAACCATCTTGAAACCGCAACGCCGGCAAACGTCGGCCCGATCCAAGGCACGCCGTTGGTGTTTCAGTTACCGGGCGATCTCGGGTATGCCGCCGTCACCAAGGCGGCGCTCTACAACTATAGTGGCATGCGTTTAAAAGCGGTCGGCAATCGCACTGTGGTGGCGAACTTTACCGAAGGCGATGCGGGCTTTGATGTCCACGGCACGATTGTTTCTCCCTGGCGTGTCACCATGCTGGCTGATGATTTGAACGAGTTGGTGAACAGCGACTTGATCACAAATTTGAATCCGGCTCCCGATCCCGAGCTCTTCGCGGACACCGGTTACATCCAACCTGGACGCAGTGTTTGGAGTTGGGAGACATTGGGGCTGGATACGCCCGAGACGCAGCGAACATTCATCGATCTGGCCGCCGAAATGGGCTTTGAGTATTCGATGGTCGACGACGGATGGAAGGACTGGGACGCGCCCTGGGATACGGTTCGCTCGTTGTGCGATCATGGTCGAAACCAGGGCATCGGCGTATGGTTGTGGGTGCATTCGCACGACATTCATGATCCGTCGAATGACTATCAGCAGCTGCGAGACTACTTTGATCGGGTGACCGCCGTGGGGGCGGTCGGATTGAAGATCGACTTTATGGACAGCGAGGCAAAAGAGAAGATCGATTTCGAATTAGCAGTCCTGCGGAATGCGGCCCAGCGGAAGCTGTTAATCAATTTTCATGGCTGTCATGCGTCCACGGGCGAAGAACGCACCTATCCCAACGAACTGACGCGCGAAGGCATCCGGGGAATCGAGGTCAATAAGCACAAGGAAGGTCCCTTACCTGCGTCCCATAACGCCGCGTTGCCGTTTACCCGCTTCGTCGTGGGACATGGGGATTACACGCCGATTCTGTATACCAGTCCAGGGCCGACGACGTGGGCGCATCAGCTAGCCACGTTGGTCGCCTTTACGTCTCCGCTGCAAGTCTATGCGGAACATCCTGATGCGATGATGAAGGCTCCGGTTTTGAAGCAGGCTTTTCCCGTGATGCAGTCCATTCCCACGGTCTGGGATGAAACGATCGTGCTTCCCCACAGCCGGATTGGTGACGTTGCGGCGATAGCCCGTCGCAGCGGTGACGATTGGTTTGTCGGTGTTTTGAATGGTGCCGGAGCTCGCGACTATGAACTCGATTTTGGGTTTCTGCCCGCCGGTACGTACGAAGCCGTGATCGTCAGCGACGACTTAGACGCAGAGCCGGTTGAACTCTCCCGCGTCGGTGTCAACATCAAGGCCAAACGAAAACAATGGACCACCGCAGTGCCATTTCAAGTCGATCGCAGTTCGGTCGATCGTTCTCAGAAAGTCAAAGTCCCGCTTGCCAAAGGCGGCGGCCTCGTCGTGCAGCTGATCAAGCAATCGAATTAACTGTCCCTATAAGAATCGCCTACATGCTTTGTTCGTCGTCGTCGTGAATCACGAGTGCGTCTCATCAGACGTTTAACCGATTCAATCGAACGAATGTCGGACGATTAATGTTCCAGGCGGTAATAAGTCAATCGTCTGCCACTCATATTTGTTTCGTCGTCCAATCTTCGATCTTCAGGTTCGGGACGCGTTCAAAATCGACACCGTTACGCGACACGAGTGTCATTTGATTCACGATGGCGATCGCGGCAATACGCAAGTCCATTGTGTTGATCCGGACGCGTTCGCCTCGCAATCGATCAAATTCGCGGGCAGCTGCTTCGGTGTAATGGAGAATTGAGCTTTTGTAGTAGCCAGAGAATAAAACTGCGAGGCGTCGATAGGGTTCGACTCTATCCAGTTCACTTTTGCGCTGCGCGATCGCGTTGTGCCAGCCCAAGAATTGCTCATGCATGCTGACCACGCTCACGAAGACATGGCTTGGGTTATTCTGCTTGATCCGCTCGACGACGCGATCGTATTCATCACCCGTGTGGCGCTCGATAATCGACAGATGATCTGTGTCTAAAATAAACATTACGGCTCATTCGGTCCGTCTTGTTGTGACTTGCGCCACTGACGTCCCAATCGCTCAGCTTCATCTGTCAAAGAGTCATCTTCTAGGATCCCGTCGAAAGCAGCCAGCCAGCCAAGATCGTCCTTGCTTGAAGACAGCTGCGACTTCAAACGGCTTACTTCTAGTTCAAGCTGGGCAACTCGTTCTTCCAGCGGAATCGGATCTTGTTTGATCACAGTTCGTCTCCACGTATGCGTGTCCAGTAATGGTCGACTTCTTTAATTTGGCTAACGTCAAACGATCATAACGGCTGCATCGTACGCTCGACCTCCGATTTAATCATTTTAACACGGCTGAAAAAAGAAAACATCGACCGATTCGCTAGTAAGCAAACGTTCGGAAATAAATTCGTCATTTTAAAATGTTTCCCGAATGACACGAACCCTCCGGTGGCCTTTAGGCCGTTCCGCTAGAGCTTTGCTGGAATGGGCGTAGCTCGACTGTCAGCTTGGGAGGTAGCGGACGAGGCTACGAGTCCTAGCGTCTTAGTGGCACGACGGGACTCGTAGCCTC
Organism: Novipirellula rosea; assembly: GCF_039541335.1. Taxonomy (NCBI): domain Bacteria; kingdom Pseudomonadati; phylum Planctomycetota; class Planctomycetia; order Pirellulales; family Pirellulaceae; genus Novipirellula; species Novipirellula rosea. The sequence continues at coordinate 405,961 of NZ_BAABGA010000006.1, forward strand.
GTCCACTACATAGAAAACACTTCACCCGCGTGATTTGTCACAAAACTCGAATGACGAAGTTATTTCCGAACAGTGCCTAAAATGTCAGTTGACCAAATCTCGCATGTGTTCGCACTGCATGAATGCTATTGTCGTTTTTTGTGGTTCTTGCCATCGCCATCTGACGCAGCGTCGATATGTTGCTGGCATTCCTGTGCTAACGTTTGGTTTGGATTCGTTCGCTGACGCCCCAATGATCGAACGCTTTTTGGACTACCGTTTGGGGAATGTGCTCCTGTTCTAGCCTCTGGTTCGACTGGCAAAGTCGCTGGTACAAGTCGGCCTCGGCCACCGTCAAATGATGAAGCTCTCTCGCCGAAACGCCATTGCCCGCAGTGACGATCTCCGAAAGCGATTCGAATACTTCCGCCGTCATCAACAAGCTTTGTACTTTCGGCAATCGTTGCCGCAACCGATCCAGGATCGCAAAACCATCGGCGTCAAGATCACCCCAGTAGTGGACGTCGGATTTCTGCAGCCAATTCACATCGCACAATTGCGTGACTGCGTTGCCCAACCCTCCAAGGGCAATCGTTCCTGTCAGCTTTGGCAACGTAAGTAAGTTGACTTTATTTTCGACGATGATCACGCGGGCATGATTCACTTGCAATGTTGCAAGTGATTCCGACGGCAGCGAGACCTCTTCAAACGGCAACCCCAAGTCGGTTTGCAGTTGCTGGTCGAGCACTCGCACTAAGAAATGAGGTCGAGCATAGCGCAATCCGTAACGTGGTTCAAACTCGTCGTAACCGTACCGCGGATCGATCGCCGATGGCGGCAACACGATGTCTAGCCACGCCGCCAACCGTCGTCGGTTACTTTCAATCAGCTTGGTCGATACCGCCAGCGGCAATTCGCGAGCAAAACAATCCGGGCGAGGGTTGTTTTGGAAGTAATCAATCACATCGAGTAATCCATCGAGCGAGTTGGAAAGATCCAATAGTGTTTTCCAATTCGAGCGGCGGGCTAGCCAACGCTCAAGCGTGGGTTGCCGATCACGTAATTTATTCACAGCAACTTGCAGTCGTTGCCAATCCCCCATGCGATCGGTTAAACGAGCTAGGTCTTCCATCGACTCAATTTCGATTGCGGTTGGGAAATCGTTTAATCCATGGGTGCGACTACGACGTGATTGCCAAACAACGCGATATCCAAATCCACGGGTCTGTTTTGCTGATTGCCGCAGCATTTCGACTTGCCGAATCGCGTCGGCATGATTTGCCGGCACCTTCAGGTCGGCAGGCATGCGGTAAGGAAAAAACGATTCGAGTTCTCCTGCGATCCACGCATCCACTGCTTTAGCGAACAAACGCCTCGCTTTTTGGGTAATTGTTTCCGGAGCGATCATGGACGATTAACCTTCTTCGTCCTGAATTTTTCGATACTGTTGTGCCGTTAAGCTGATCAATTCGCTGCGATTGGTGTCGGGGTCTTTGATAATATGCCCGTACATGCCGACGTAACTTTCGGTGATCCGAGCTTTTGCGTCTAGAGGCGCCACGATGACCTGTTGCAAACGAAAACGTGCGAACAGATCCATGGCGTATTTCGCCCTCGCGTCATCGCTTCGCGAGAACATTTCATCGACCATGACAAAATGGAACCGATCGCTGTTGGGTTCATCGGGCTGCAGGTCGTATTGATAGGCGATCGCCGCCACCAGGACCAGGAATGCCAGCTTTCCTTTTTCGCCGCCCGATTGGCCGGCGCCACCGTCGTAGTAGCTTCCCGCAGCAGCGGACACTCGATCGTATTCGCGAGCGGCAAAATTGAACCAATTGCGGACATCAATGACCTTTTCTCGCCAGCGAAGATTAGCATCGTCACGCAATCGATCGACCAGCTTCTCGATTCGCTTGAACGTGGCCTCGTTGGCCTCGGCCGTACCGTCAAACGTCCCTTCCAAACAACCCGCCAACTCTCGGCGAAAATCACGAATCTCAGCGTCCGTGGTGTCGGTAGGCTCCAATCGCATGAACGTTCCTGGTTTCCAATCCAATTGCCGGAGGGCTTCGTTGAGAAGCTCGATCTTGCTGCGAATCTCTTCGCGTTCGTCTTCCAAACTGCCGTGCAAAAGGCCAATCTCTTGCAACACCTTCTCCTTTAACCTTTGTTTGAATCTCCGTTCGTGTCGTGGCAAGTCGTCTTTGCTGATTCGCACATGGAGCTGCTCGAAACTCGACAGCGCCGATGGCGTTGGATCGAGCTCGGATTCAAAAACAGGAAACTTCGTCAAGAATCGACTCATTGCCTTGGTCATCTGGTCGCGAATCGGTTCGATCGATTGTTCGAGCTCGGCAACCTGAGTTGACATTTCGTAGGCGGCTTCGGTGGGCAAACGACCCATGTTTTCAATGGTCAATACACGATCCCCAAGTCCATCTTTGATCGCAGCAAATTGAGCTTTAGCGGCTTCCCAACGACCATCGCGTTTTGCAGTCGCGATTTTCTCGTCAACCGACTTCAATAGATGTTCGCCATCGTTGAATTGTTTCTTCGTTTGTGAACGTTCATCGAACAACCGATCCCGTTCGGCGTCCAAGCCTTCGACCTCGGCGTTGATTTCCGCCAACTTGGTTTTCAGTTGGATGACACGATCATTGGAAGCTTCCAGTTTTTGTTTTTCGAGTCGAAGCTGCGACGCTTCAAAGTCGTGTCGATGATCGTCGATATCATCAAAGTGAGTGACGGCAGCAACTTCGTCTAGAACAGACAGCGTCGTTGCCGCATGGTCCGAAGAATGCTGCAGCGATGTGATGGCAGTCTCGTATTGCCGGATCGCTTCGGCATGCTCGTGGATCGAAGCTTCGATTGCCTCGCGTTTTGCTTTGTTGTCCCAACCAAGCGCAAAATGCCGGCGGTCATGCACATCGCTGCGATCGTCCTTGGCATGTTGTCGTGTGTTTTGCTTGACGTGCCGATGAATCGTCATCGCTCGCCGTCCTGGCATTTGAAAGGCTTCGAGCGTTTCGCACGCCAAGTGGTCAAAGCGACTCTGAATCTGGCCACGAACATAAGTGGCTAGCGGGTGATCATCGCGATAGACCAGCATTTCCGGTAAACACAAATCAGTAATTCCCGAACGCGGTGTGTCGTGCTGCGGACCCACGCGGTTGTACGTCAACCGTCGACCACGACCGCGAGAGTCGGTCAAACGTTCGCTATCGACGTAGCCGGAAACACGTGCATAGAGATCGTCTGGTACCAACAATGTGCGTGCGAACGCGTGTAGTACCTGTTCGATCGACCCTTCCCAACGGGAATGTTTTGGATCGACGGCCATCAATTCTGCGACAAACGGCAAATCCGATGGCGATAGCCTAAGTGCGTCACATAACACGTCACGCACTTCGATGAACGCGTCGTCAAGATTTCCCTTTCGACGACGCAGCGACTCCAATTCGGTTCGTTCGTCGGCAATTTCCCGCTGCTTCACACCCAGCTCATAGTTTTTGGTTTGTAAGTGAGTGAGTGCCGTTTTGCGAGTTTCCGTAAGATGTTGGCGACGATGGGAAAGTTCAACGAGCGCCTTTTCGAGTTGTTCGGCGCTGGCCAAGACAACACGGATGTCGGCTTGTTTAAGTTTGGCTTCGATGGCCAGCCGTTTTTCTCGCTTGGAATTGGCGAGTTGTTCCTGGTTGGCAATCAAATCGGGCAACCGTTGCAGTCGTGCTCCCCCGCTGTGTGCGATCTCATGCTGCAAACCGGCTGCGTCGCCACGTTTGTTTTTCAACGATTCATCGAGCACCTCGATCTGCTCGTCCAAATGTCGGATTCGAACGTCCCACTGCTGGCACACCGGACGCAGCAATTGCTCCGTTGCCTCGTCGAAGAATAATCCCATCGCCGCATATTGCTCGTGTGCTTGGATCAGCCGCTCGTTTGCCTTTCGGTACTGCTGGCCCAACTTCATAAGCGGTTGCAACAAGTCGTACTGTTGTCGCACCTGAACCAGTGCACGATGCGTTTCGCTTAGTTCGGCAAAATGATTCAACAAGCTGGAAACCTTGTCATTCCAAGGCTTCTTTTCAAGCATGTGGTCGCGAATGAATTGATCCAAACGCTGGACATCTTTGACCGCCACGGTTTGGTTGAAGATATCCATCGCCTTGGGACGGAATTTAGCCTGACGCTGCATCCATGACAGGTATTGCTTGTAGTTTTCGGTGACTTGAAAACCACGGTCGGACATCATTGATTTGATTTCGCTTCCCGAACTCAAACCGCCAAGATCCCCAGCGATCGTGCGTGGTTGTTTGTCAAACCCGTAGACGATCTTTTTCTCGCCTGCCGACGTCAAATACATGACTTGGCAAACAGTGAATTGTTTTGCCGGCGATCCACTGCCATCCGATCCGCTGCCATCCGATCCGCTGGCGAACGTCGCCAACAGGGCGGTGTAGTAGTGGTTGCCATCGCGAAGGTACTGGATTTGTGGTTTTTCGTCGCGACCTGCGGTTCGGTCATATGCGCCGCGAATGTAGGTGCGTTCATCGCGTTCTTTTTTGGTCGCTCCCGCAGCGACGTTGTAGTTACGGACGCCGGGTCGCACCAACAACGTCAACATCGCATCGACGAGGGTTGATTTCCCAGCACCGTTCTCGCCCACCAACAACGACGTCGCACCATGAGGTGCAAATGAATGCACTTTTCCGTCGAATGTGCCCCAATTGAAGACTTCAAAGGTCGATAGCCGAAAACCAGGCTGGGGATCCGAGCCGGACACCTCGTCATTATCCTGGGGTAGGAAAAGTGGGGTTTCTCGCGTTATCGGTTCAGTCATCGCATTGCTCCGCGGTGCCGTTGGTTGCCACGTGCACCGTCGCCTCGTCGCTGGTTCCAGCTCGACGTTTCAGCTCCGCTTCCAAATCGGCACGAAGACGCTCAAGTTCGGCGAGCGGCAGGCGGGCTTTCAGGATTCGCCGCACTTCCCAGCTGGCGGGGCTTTTTTCGAATTGACGTACAAATTTTAACTCTTCCAACTTGCGCAGATTGCTGCCTAATGCACGGTTGGATCGTACCGCGTCTTGATCGCCGGGAATCAGCGTTTGCCACAGTTCTAACAACGAAGCTTGCGTGACGACGCAACGTCCGTCGCGGTGGATTTCCTCTTCGAAGCGACGGAGTTCATCCCGCAGCAGAACGCACAACAGCGATGCTTCGAACGTCATGCGAATGCTACGAAACAACTTTGGAAGCGGCGGATAATCGGGCGGCAACACCGCACTATCGATTTGTCGTAGGTAAGCAAAGCCGTCCTCTTCATTCACCACCAACATCAAACCAATACGGGCGAAGTAATCGCTCAGCGGTGTCAGGCCCGCCAAAACTCGCTCCCACGCGTCGCCGGCATCATCGTGATAGACGATTCCCTGCAGCAATCGCACGGCCGCAGGGGCCCAAGGAACGGGGGGCGGAAAATTGTCTGGCGAAACGATGTCGCCGCTTGATTCTTGGCTCATTTATCGTGGCCTGATCTTTCGCAAAGTCTCGTTTTTCTTTTCTTCGGTGCGGTGAAATGTCACCAAGGGCATTTTGACGCGAATGTGTTGCAGTTCGCCCGTGGCCTCGTCCGTCGTTTGCACGTCAATGATTTCTTCAGAATCTCGCTCAATCCGGTGACCATCGTCGTGAGCAATCTGTAACCAACCAACCAGTTCAATCACGCCGGCTTTCGGAGGACGCACACGGAGCAGTTGCGACAATCGGATCGATGACTGGTGTTGAGTTGCCGCTGCGATGGCATCACGCATGCGGTCCCACTCGAGTCGTTTCAGTGAAGCTAATTTTCGAGCTTGGCGCTCGATCGATGCGACGTCAACCACATGCGTTTCAGGGACGACGTCGAACACTTGCGGAGGCGTCCAAAACGGACGAGCCAAAGGTGATGTTACCTCGATCGTCGTTTCGATTTGCAAGCCAATGTTTGACGGTACCGGTTGCCCCGTTTGTTGGGTCTCCTGTTTCATCTTTGCAGCTAACGTGCGAATTTCGCCGAGGACTTCGGCCGTTCGTTTGCGGTGTCCTGAGGATTGCCGGTCGAGCAACCGACGAAGCGTTTGCGACAAACGACCCGTTTGACGTAGCACGTTGTCGGCTTCGGCCAACAGCGAAGGGACCATCCGTCGCATGTGCTCGATCGAGTCTCGCTCGGACGCGATCTCCTCCAAACGAGTGACCTCGCCGATTGTTTTTCGTAGCTGCGATTGCGCCTGAGGCGAAAGCAGAAAAGCGACAAACGCGTTGAAGCTGACTCCCTCGTCTTGTTCGTTAACAAGATCCTCGGCATCGAGTGCTTCGGCTAGAATCTGACCTCGCGTCCGTCCATCATCAATGGCATCACGCTGTACTTTTCGTGCAATTTCTTCGAAGCGGTCTTCGACGGCGCGAAAGTCACCTTGCAGCGTTTTGAGTAAATCCACCGCAGTATGGAACCGCTCTCGGATTTGCGCGGGATGATAGGTCTGGACGGCCACGCCACTCCGAATGGCGTCGATTTCGGCATCGATTCGCTCACGCTCGTCGCTCAATTCAGCCAGCCGGCGGTCGGGGTCCGCAGACGCTCCGCGGGCAATATCCGAAAGCGTGTCGATCACCAACCGCAGTCGACCTTCGGTTCCGACCAAACGATTATCGCGTGACAGCGCTGTGTCGATGAACCGGATCGCGTCCTCGGCGTGGCGAGTCAGTTGGTAATGCCGGTCCGAAGACTCTGGTGATAAGAAACGTCGCAACCATCCCGCATCGGACCATTCTCGCAAATAACGGTCCGCAGACCCGCTCAGAACCGTATGTTCCTCGTGGCTTAGTTGCTCTTGATAAATTTCCACGCGATGGGTGAGTTCATCTTGCGGTAACGAAATCGCGGTCCCAGAACCAGAGTCTTTGAAAGTTTGGTAAAGAAAGAATAGCACATACGCACCCTGATCCGCCTTTAACAAGCGAATGGTGGGCGAGGATTCCAAAAATGATCGTACCGCTTCTCTATCCATGACCAAGATTCTAGTCCAAACATTTGACACGTTTGGTGATATTGGGAACGAAAATTGGAAGGATCAAAGTAGCGAAATTCGCCACGACTTTCGGCGATTCTCTTCGCTCGACCAAAGTGCCGAGCTTTCCGAAATTGTTGACAAGTTCGCTACCAGGAACCAATGGTATCGTGTTTGCACCTGGTGTTGGAAAGTCTTTGTGTGTGACAAATCGGTACGGAAGATCAAATGAAAGCGATGGTATTGTCGCAGACGGCTCCGCTCAGCGAGCGACCCGATCCCTTGCAATGCGTTGAGATGGTAACGCCCGAGCCGGCCGAAAATGAACTCTTGATTCAGGTCGCGGCATGTGGCGTTTGTCACACCGAGCTTGACGAAATCGAAGGCCGGCTGACACCGCCTCGGTTGCCGGTGGTGCTAGGCCACGAAGTCGTGGGCCACGTCGTCGAGCGCGGTGCGCGCGTCACCCGCTTTGCCATTGGCGACCGCGTCGGTGTCGGATGGATTCATCACTCCAGTGGCACGGCGGACGAGAATCTATCGCCCCAGTTCGCGGCAACCGGTTGTGACGTCAACGGTGGCTACGCCCAGTTCATGACCGTACCGGAAGATTATGCGGTGGCGATCCCCGACAACCTTAGCGATACCCAAGCGGCACCGCTGATGTGTGCCGGTGCCATCGGGTACCGCGCACTGCGTTTAACGGGACTTCGTGATGGTGAGCCGCTGGGTTTGATGGGGTTTGGAGGTTCAGGACACCTGGTGCTACCCACCGCAAAACACTTGTTTCCGAACTCACCCGTTTATGTTTTCACGCGTGACGAGTCGGTCCAGCAGTTCGCCTGCGACTTGTCCGCCGATTGGGCCGGCGACATCGACTCGGTACCGCCTCAGCCGCTGCAAGCAATCATCGACACGACGCCTGCTTGGAAACCGGTCGTGGAATCGATGAAGAAGCTTCGTCCCGGGGGGCGATTGGTGATCAACGCGATTCGCAAAGAAGACGTGGACAAAAACGAACTGTTGAAATTGAGCTATCACGAACATCTGTGGATGGAACGTGAAATCAAATCGGTCGCAAATTTGACGCACCGCGATATCGCGGAGTTCTTGCCATTGGCAGCCGAAATTCCGCTGCTGCCCGAGGTCACGCTTTATCCACTCGAGCAGGCCAACGAGGCGCTCCGCAATCTGCGACGCGGACAAATCAAGGGTGCCAACGTCTTAGTGGTTTCGTAGCTGACGATTACTCGGGACGCTGGGGGCGTCGCCGCTCTTCGGGCTGATCTTCGCGGTCGCCGGGGCCACGAGGCGGTGGAGTTTGCAGCTGCTGCTCTTGTTCGTCCGTCAGAATTCCCGCCAGTCGCTTGTTGACGTCGGACTGCAATGCCGTCAGCTGGCGAGTTTGTCGATCGGTCAAGTGAAGCGATTCGACGATGAAATCGGGAAGCACCTGACCCGGACGTGGTGGCGGACCGCTGTGTTCCCCCGCAGGATGTTGACGATTCATTTCGCCACCGGCAGGGCCACCGAAAGCATCGTTTTGTAGCGGGGGTCCACCGCGACCTCGCTGATTGTTGGCCTGTTGGGATTGCATTGCCAGATACAACTCTTGCTTGCTCAAGCAGCCATCACGGTTTGCATCGGCCTGATCGAATATTTGACTGATCATCTCGATCGGTGACCCACCGGGACCCCCAAATCCCGGCGGGCCACCACGCCCTGGAGGTTGCGCCGTGGCGAGGTTGGAGCAAGCGATCAGAGCAAATATTGCGAATTGCGGGAGCAGGCGATGCATAGTTCGTGATTCCGAGAGAAGCGGCGATGGACAAGATGTTCTGTAAACCCATGCGTGCTCGGTCACATTCAGGTGCCAAAAATCTGCTGAATTTAGGAGGCGGAATCACTCCAGAGTTCCTTACCCCTACTGCGAGCGTAAGAATAATGCAGCAAGTTCCATCGATGATTCGACCTGGAAATACGAGAAGATCGCTTTGACATGATTGTCAACGGTATCCTCGGTGATGCTCAACTGCTGGGCGATTTGTTTGCGAGGCAATCCGCTCAGCAGCATCCACATCACGGTCCGTTGTCGCCCGGTAAGATGTCCCGATGGTGTCACCGTTTCGGCAGTCACCCGCGGTGCCCACAACCATTGGATACCAGCCAATGCTCGACGCATGACAGATTTCTCGCGATCACCAAACTCAGATACGCCGATGTCGCGAAAGAGTACGACCGAGGACCACGTATCTTTGCAGTCGTAACGCACCGAGTGCAACCACGAGTTCATGCCGATGCTATGAACCGTGTTGTAAATCCAATTCGCTGCATTCCAGTGAGCCTCGTCAACGAGGTCACTCCGCACGGCACACAGAATGCCGTCGTGTTGATTGAAATGTGTCATCAACGGTCTTTGGAACTCTTGCCGTGATTTATCCGACAGACTGAATTGTTGGAACAACGCTAACTGTGATCGGTTCAAACCGAATTGCAGCGAAGCAATCGTTGTCGGCCAATCGGTATCCGGTCGTCCCTTGCCCCAAGCCCAAAGACCTGCTGAAGCAGAAAGCAGCTCGCCGAGTTTTTCGAGCAATAGTTGGCGACGGACTGACGCGTCCCAAGTCATATCGGCAAAGGACACAACCAACTGCAATAGATCAACTTCATCGTGACCTGGTCGCATTTCAGGATGCATGACGGACTCCCTAGGCATCAATCTCCCGGTAAACCGGGATACTTTTTGTGCCATTCTCAAGCGTAGAGTTAAGAAAGAGGTATTGTCAATCCATAGCATTCAAATGGTTTCAAGTTGGAGCAACCATCATGAAGAAGAACTTGCATTACGTAACCAAATCTACTGATTGGAGTAGCGGTTTGGCGAGCAAACGAATCCGCCGAGATCGCGGTGCGCAATCAACCCGAAGGCACCTTTTCTTGGAGCGACTCGAAAGCCGATGCCTGCTTTCGGCGACTCCAGCGACCGATTGGTTCAGCGGCGACGCCGCGTCGGATTCAGTCGACAAATCTGACGCCGAAACAGCGGCCTATCAAGGAACTTTCGAAGCGAATCAAAGCGTTCCCGTTCCGCCACTCACAAGCGACTACTTGTACATTGGTGATCAAGGCGATTTCTCGAACCCGAATGATGATACGGTTAAGCAATTCGATATCAACACGGGGGCGTTCGTCGGCATCTTTGTCTCACCGGGAACCATCGTGGGGCCTCGCGGGATGCTTTTTAGCAAGGGCAATTTGTTGGCGGTTAACCAAAATGTAGACACTGTTTTTAACGGAGAAGTTTTGCAATTCAGCGGCAAGACAGGAACTTCGCTTTCCTCGCTTATTGCTCGTGAAAACCCCGATGCTCCCTTTGCTCCGCGTGGGATCGCCATCAAAGACGATGTCCTGTACGTGGCCGATTACTTAGGTGGCTCACAACCCGGAATCGCCAAATACAACGTCACTAACGGCCAATTTATTGGAACGCTTGCACCCAATGGTTTCCCTGTTCCGTTCAACGTACGCGGTCTCGCCTTTGGACCCGATGGACATCTGTACGCGTCGGTTTACAGTGCCGAGGAAGCGATGTTCTTGTCCGAAGATGCGTCCGGTTACATCCTCCGGTTCACCGATACCACGACAGGTACTTATGAAGTCATCGCAGCGAACAACGGCGATGGCGATCATCCAGTTGGTGAAATCGCAAGCTTGCACAACCCAGAAGGGATTACTTTTGGCCCCGACGGTCTGCTGTACGCAGTTAGCTTCCGACTCGGGCGATCGGGAAATGGCATCGTCGTTTTGGATGTAGCAGAGAAAATTCAAAAAGACTTTATCCCGTTGGCCGATAATTTTGCCGTGTCGCTTCTATTCGGCCCCGATGGAAAGCTTCTCGTTCCAATCACGGGCGGTACCGATGCCGGTTCCATTCGACGTTACGATGTCGCTACGAAACAGTTCACTGAACTCGTCACAAGTGCCAGTGGTGTTTTGCAAACGCCTTGGTACTTGACTTCCGCACACACCAACCCGGCGACGTTGGCCTATCAACCATGGCACAACTTTGCGAATCCAACGGACATTAATAACGACGGGATCACCACCGCCCTCGATGGCTTGTTGATAATTAATGAGATGTATCAGTCATCGGTTAGCAATAACGGGATTCTGCCGAATTCACGTGTCTCGAGTCGCTTTTTGTATGATGAGAATAACGATGGAAAGGTGAACGGTTCGGACGCACTCGACGTGATCAACTACCTTTACAGGAACAGGTTGACCAAGGTAGCGGAGGTGAAACCGATGAGCCAAGAAATGGAGCCATCACTCGATTCGATGACTGCACCTATCACGCGAGGATTATTGGCGATTCCCAGTAAATTGACGGATCTAAAGTCAGAGCCAATTGTTCAACCGTTGCCAGACGCGACCATCGAATTGGTGTCACCCAAGCTGAAACGTCTCTCCGTAAGTCAGCAACCAATATTCGTGTTAGAGAGAGGTCCTTTAGCAACGATGATTTGAGGTAAATGTATTTGTCGCCTTCAATCACGCAGGCGATAAGTAGGTCAAGATGAGTCACTCAACAGAATGATCGGAGTCGAATCGGGGTTGCGGATGCGCTGGATCTCGATTCGATGTATCCTATTGCCGCAGGACATCGGCAATTTGCCGAATCTATCCGCTTCGTAACGCTTCAAGCAGGATCATGGACGCATGAGTTTTGGCCGCCAATTTTTAGTAACGATAGCACTCATTGTCCTACCGTTGATCGCGACCGCCGCGTCCGATTCCGCGGATCGTCCCAACGTGCTGTTTATTGCCGTCGATGATCTGAATGACTGGGTCGGTTGCCTAAAAGGACACCCACAAGCTGTGACGCCGAACATCGATCGATTAGCGGCAAGAGGCGTCTTGTTCACCAACGCGCACTGCGCCGCGCCAGCCTGCAATCCATCGCGTGCTGCGATCTTCAGTGGACAGATGCCAGATGTCACCACCGTCTGGTCCAACGACAGCAAGCGACTGAATCCAGCGAAGCTCAACGCACCTATCCTGCCGATGGCATTTGCCAATGCAGGCTATCACACACAGGGGACGGGCAAGCTGTTGCATTCGGGTGGCAGCAAAGCATTTGACGAATACTTTCAGGTCGAACAGCGCTGGAGTCCACTGACGAAAAAATCGGTCGAGTACACCGCGAAAGAATTACCCAGCAAAGCAACCAACGATCCTCGCCACGTCGTCCGTGACGCTCGCGGTCGATCGATCCTGTTGCCGCTGAACCGGATGCCTTCGGATCGAGCACCCGAGAAAAGCGATGGCGAGTCATTCGACTGGGGCCCGTTCGATGTTCCAGATTCGGAATTTGGTGACACTCAAATCACCGATTGGGCAATGGCGGAATTGCAGCAACGTGGCGACCAACCCTTCTTTCTCGGCGTGGGCTATTACCGTCCGCACATTCCGCTGTGGGCACCGAAACGGTTCTTCGATCGCTTTCAAAACGAGCCCGCTCAGTTGCCCGATGTGATCGACGATGACCTTGACGATCTAAGTGACGTCGCGCGTCAGTGGGCGATCAAGCCGATCACCGCAGGCAGCCACGGGACGGTGCTGAAACACGATCAGTGGCTGGCGGCGGTCGAAGCGTATTTGGCGTGTATCACCTATGTCGATCACGAGATCGGTCGCTTGCTGGACGCCTTGGATACCGCTCCTTGTGCCGACAATACCGTGATCGTGTTGTGGTCCGATCATGGCTGGCATCTGGGCGAGAAACAACACTGGGGAAAATGGACCGGTTGGGAACGATCCACTCGAGTGCCCATGATCATCGTGCCACCCAAGAAACGATCGGACCGTTTCGCTGCTGCCGGATCACGGTGTGATCAACCCGTCGGACTGATCGATCTGTACCCAACATTGACTCAGCTGTGTGGCGTCACGCCGCCGGACGGACTCGATGGCCAATCGCTTGTACCGCTGTTACACGATCCTGCGCAACGCACCGAACGCGCCGTGGTGACGATGTTCGATCCTGGCAACGTGTCCATTCGCAGCGATCACTGGCGACTGATTCGTTACGCCGATGGTTCAGAGGAACTGTACGATCACCGCAACGATCCCCACGAGTGGCATAATCTTGCCGATGACAAGCAGCATGCCGATCGGAAAGAGTCACTCAATCGAATCCTGAGAACGTATCTCGACCGAAAAAAGTAGTTGCATTGTTCCCCCGTAGCGGAACTCGTCAAGAGTTTCGGATCGTTCGGCAAGTACAACGAAAGTCTTGACGGCTTGTTGATTTACTGAGCCGCGACGCGTCAGCGGCCGGGTCCCGCGCGCTACCCGGTGCCTTACGGCCCACGGCTCACTGTTGCGATTTGCATTTCGATTAAATCAACAAGTCGTCAACGACTTCCGCGACGATCAACCCACGTTTGTCGTTCGCCAAAGACCACATTTTCGCTCACACGATCCGCGAGTTGATCTGCATCGGTCTGGACACGCAACTAAAATAACCCATCGTTGGCTCCCTTCTGCATTACTGGTCTCTCTATCACTTGGACTGTCATGAATTATCGAATCCTACTGACTGCGTGTTGTGTCTCGCTGATTTCGTTCAGCGTTCTGATTGCCGAAGATATCGCTTCTAACAATGGGACTTCTAGCACTGGAGCACCCGCCAATAGCGAGCTGGTCGTCGATCAATCGTTTGATTCCGACTCGCTTGATAGTAAATGGCACATCAATACGGGAACCTGGGCGGTCAAGGATGGTGTGCTCAAAGTCAGCGAAGTGGCTGCGGATAAACACGCGGCGGCAGCCCGGTTCCCCGTCGAAACCAACAACGCGGTTTACCAGTTGCGTTTCCGATTGCTCGATGATGCGAAAGGATTTCATCTTGGATTCGATCCGGCACCTGGCGAACTGGACAAAAAGGGGCATCTCTTTTCGGTGATTGTCACCCCGAGTGCGTGGAAAATAATGAAGCACGTCGACAAGAAGAATCCCAAACAGGATCCCAACGAAGTGCTTGCAAACGAGTCGATGTCGTTCGAAAAAGGCCGTTGGTACACGCTGCGATTGACGACTTGGGAAACGTATGTGACCGCGACGATCGATGGCGACGCAACGCTTAAAGCAAATCATCCCACGTTTGGCGTCAAGAAACCGACGCTGGTCTTTCGCTGCCAGGGTGACGGCGTCGAACTGGATGACATCAAGGTGTGGCGTCAAGTCAAATAGGGGAATGTCGGCACGGCCGATTTGCATGTCTTGCCGTCAATCTACAGTTCTGGTGGTCAATCCTTCCTTCCCCCTCCCTCAACCCTGGCACCGGGATTTGTTCGATGACGAGAAGAAAAATGAGTCACATCACCCTGATCCTTTTGGTCGTCGTAGCAGGCATCTTCGCTTGGAATTTGAAGGCGTTCGCCGGTTACGAGTCTGCCGAATATACGGTGGTCGAAACGGACGAAGAATTTGAGATCCGCGATTATCCCGATCTGAAATTGGCAGCGACCGAGATGGGGTTCGAGTCTCGGGGTCGTGACGGCAGCTTCATGCGGCTGTTTGGCTACATCAGCGGCGGAAACGAAGCCAAGCAAAAAATTGAGATGACCACGCCGGTTTTTATGGAAGCGGGCGAGGAGGAAACCAAAGGTCAAATGGGGTTTGTGATTCCCAAGCAGGTCGCTTCCGAAGGGGCTCCTGAGCCGGTATCCAAGGACGTCAAAATCCGCGAACGCAAAGGTGGCCGTTTTGCGGTGATCCGGTTCTCAGGCATCATGAATACCAAGACCGCAAGCGAGGCCGAAGCGAAGTTAAGGGAATGGATCGAGCAGAAAGGATTGGTCGCGGAGGACGCGTTTGAAACCGCAGGCTACGATCCGCCCTTCACTCCTGGACCGCTGCGACGAAACGAAGTGCTGATTCGTTTGAAAAGTAAAGAGGCATCTCCGCGTTAGCCGTTGGGACCAACGTGACTCTGGCAGCAGCGGCACCCAAGCTCGCATCTGTCTCGACTTTCTGCGAACAGAGCGTCGATGCATTCGTGAACGAATGCGGGTACGAACCGTGACGAGGCATCGCTACTAACGTAAATGGTGGTGGCGAATATCTTACTGGTCGCTTGATTCAGGCACCTCGATGCTGTCAGCCGATTCGCTCGCATCGATACTCGAGATAGACGGTTGTGCCTGAGGTGGCTTGGCGATGATGGCCGGTTCTGGTGTATCATCGTTGAAGAGAACGAGTTGCAAGGCTTCACCGAATAGCGTCAACGTTTTCCTCGCTGCATCAACGGCCGACCGTGCTTTTCGATTTTCTCGCTTCGCTGCGAGTGCCTCTGATTCCGATGGAGGAGAGGAGCGTGATTGTTCGTTTTCGATTACGTCTGCCAACTGCTGCTCAGCCACTTCGAGCTCACGCGTCAATGTCTGCTGTATCGATCGGAGTTGCAGTTTCAGCACCTCGGCGCGTTTCTTGGCCGTTTCATGTTCGAGGGTGGCCTTTCTCAATTCGTTCTCAGGAACGGCACCTTCGTCATGTAACAACGAGACGGTGTTGAGATTGACTTTCGTCGACTGCTCTGCGAGTGCTGCTTCACCCGCATTGGCGATAATCGCGAAAATTTCGTTGAGATTGCTGAGTGGAGATTGTTCTTGGCTTTCTGGAGATTTGTCGCGGGCAGCAGACTGCGGTTGTTGGTTCCTTTCGTCTCGCGGGTGGAAGGAGGGTAAACTAAAACCGTTGTCGGGGGCGTTGCCGCGAGTACGGTCTAAGGAAGGGCCAAATTGATTAGAGTTCTTATTGGATTCGTTCGTGTCGGATTCGACTGTTGATGGTCCTGCTACCGGCAATTCTTGCTGGTGGACCTGAAGAGACGAGTCAGACGCGGGGGCCGATGAGGAGTTTGCGGTCTTGAGTGCCGACCTCGCGACAGCGGGAGGGTTAAAGTTCCAATCCAATGGGTCGCTTCGACCAAGCAGTTGGTCTATCCGCCGCTGGACGATTTGAGCTTGATTGTCACCACGCTGCTTATGAATTTCCTTCAAGTTATCGAGGCGTTGTTCGGTCGTTTCGATTTCCCTCGCTTGTCGCTGATGCATCCGTTGGAATTCAGCTTCGAGACGCTCGCGTAAATCGGTTAACTTTGACTCCACCGCGTCTCGGTTCGCATCGGTGATCGGCGTCCCTCTGAGTTCCCCCACGATCTGCATGATCTGCGCGTCGTGATCGGGGGCCATTCTTGTTCCGTAGGCGCTGTTCTGATCGGGGACCATCCTTGTTTGCTGGACAGGAACCCTCCGCGTAATGGTTTCCGTTCGAGTTGACGTTTTACCTGTGGAAGGATCGGTGTACGGCACCGTGATGTTAGATACTTCTTCGCGGTAACTATTTTCGAAGACGGGACGATACTGCTGTGGACTGGCGACGGTAGTGCCAGACCCAAACTCGGCGATTGTTTCATTTCTGTCGTTGTTTGCTTGCGTCGCTAAGGAGGGGCTAGCGTAGGAGGCCGCCTGTCGCAGATTCTGTGGCATCAACGACGACGTTGATACAGATGCGGTCCCGACTCGCGTGTTATTTCGTTCTGAGAAATTCCCGTTATACGGCTCCAGCGACGATTGCAGTGGCGCCCGTGCCACCGCAGCGAAGCCAGCAGGTTGGGGGAGAGGATCGCTGGGGCGTGGATTACGGTGTTGAGCCTGTGTCGAATAAGGAGACACCCATGTCCAGACCGCGATTGGGGTCACGACAATGAGCACGAGCAACAGGAACCAAGATCGCCTCTTTTGTTGACGTTTTGTTTCTGTGCTGGCTGAATCTGCTTGAGGGTCATCCGTCATTTCTGATCTCCTGAATCTTGGTCGGTGGCGATGGTTGTAACTGTACCATGAAGTTGCAATTCCAATTGATCCAACACGAGCTGAATCGATTTCAGTTCCGCATTGAAATAGACGGCATCCCAATCGTCGCCGACAGGCGACAACGTTGCAGCAACTATTGGCGAATCGGTATGCTGTGTTTTTGGCAGATTTCTAGACACGGATTGCGAAGGGGCTGTACGATTCTGTCCCACGATGCCGTTACTCCACACAGCGACCGCCGCACCAAGAGCCAGCAAACACGTTGCGGCCAACGTCAACCCGACAGACGGCCTGCGACGCTGAACGATGAGCGATTGAGGTAGTTTGTTAGCAGTTGGGTTCCGCACGTGCGCGTTCGCCTCGCGAAGGAGCGTGACGGCATCATCGGCTGACCCGATCCGACGCGAAAGATCGGGTTCCATGAATCGTGTTACTAAGATGTCGAACCAACGAGGCATCCGCTCGTTGATCTCTTGGATCGGTTTGGCACACGTCTCGGTGATCTTGCGCAACACACCGAGTGGCGTCTCGGCACGGAACGGTGGTCGTCCTGTTGCGAGTGCATACAACAAACTGCCCACGCTGAACAAATCGCTGCGGGCATCCAACGATTCACCTCGCGATTGTTCGGGGCTCATGTATTGGGGTGTTCCTGCGATCATGCCGCTGTTCGTCAGGGTGGCATCATCGAGGGCACGCGCCAATCCAAAATCGCTAATCAGGACGCGTCCATTGCCTTCTTCGACCAGGATGTTTGCTGGCTTAATGTCACGATGAATCACACTGTTTTTATGTGCAGCCGCCAAACCTTCGGCGACCTGCAACCCGATTCTCAGCACCTCGGTCAATTCCAATGGTCCATCGCGATCGAGACGTTGTTGCAAGTTTCCGCCACCGATGACGGGCATCACGAGATACGGCAGACGTGCTGTGGGAACGACGCTGTAGATCGGCACAATCGACGGATGCACGATCGCTGCGGCAGCTTGGGCTTCACGCATAAATCGGGACCGCGCCGCACCGACGCCGGCCAAATGGGGCGAGAGGACTTTGATCGCCACGGGGCGGTTCAATTCAGGATCGATGCCACGCAGCACCACGCCCATGCCACCTTGCCCGATCACGCCTTGTACGAAGTATTGATCCAGACGTCCGATCGCAGGCAGTTGGCCATCACCACACGCGGGTTGCTGCGACACCGGTTGCAACAACGGCCGGATCCAATCCAACGACGCGTCAAGTGAAGTTAGCTGTATCCCCGAGTCGCTCGCCGAGTACGGTCCGTGCGAGACAGCAGGGTCAACGAACGTGCTGTTACCGAGCACCGCTGCGGTTTCGTTCCACCACATTGGCTCGCCAGCGATCGCTTTCAATTTCCCCCGACAGCGCTCGCATTCGCTGAGGTGGTTTTCGACACGTCGTGCTTCCGGGATCGGCAATCGCTCGTCCAGCAGTTCACGCAGTTTGTCGATTTCGTAATGGGGTTCTTGTTTTGCGATCATAGTGCACTCAATCACTCAACCGTTGATCAACGAGTTCGCGGATACGCTTTAGAATCCGGCACCGCGCGACATAGACGGCGCCTTCGGAGATTCCCAATTGAGCGGCCACATCGGCAATGGATTGGTCTTCCACGGCAGTTCGCCAAAACGCGATCCAGTTGTTTTCGCCCGTTCGTGATCGCACCTTGCCCGCAGCCCAACGAAACAATTGTTGCCGATGCTCGTTATCAAACGCGTGCGACAGTGCGGAGTCGTGTTCATTGCCGGGGAAGTTGTCATTGTTCGAGACCACGGTATCCATCACTCGAGCCACACCGCTGCCGCCGATTATTTCGCGTCGCGATTGCACGGTCCGCAATCGGTCGATCGTCGCGTTGCGAGTGATCCGGTTTAGCCATCCGCGAAACGATCCATTGCCTTTGATGTCAAACCGATCAATCGCCGCCGCAACTGACATCAACACTTCTTGCACTATCTCGCGAGCGTCAGCATCCTGCATCCCTCGCCGCTTGACCGTCCGATAGATCACGGGCTCGTAAACGGCGGCAAAATCCGACCACGCCCTCTCATCACTGGCATCACGAAGACGCAGCAGAAGGCTCGGGCGAGTCGTTGGTTCAGAGGTGGCGGATTCGAAATCCAAAACGCAATCCCGGAAGGGTAAATCGACGGTCTAAGTAGTCTCACGGATGTCCGTCACAGATATTGCACTTGATCTTAAAAAATATCGAAAACTGATGAATCCGTAATGTCGGAGCCGACGAACTCCTGCCGTAATCTACCAATTCCGGCCGCGCCGGGAATCGCTACGTCGAATTAGAACGTCGATTCACCATGCGACGACCCACCCAGTCACCTCGCGAACTTGCCCCACCCTGTGTTCATTCAGAGTCGTCCGCATAGCCAAAGTAGGTTCAAAAGTAGGAGTCAGCTCACAATCGAAAAGAGTCCAACGAGAATAATTCGATTCGCTTTAGCAAAGTCCCTCCCACCGAAAACGTGCTCCGCTCCTGAGTTTGGGGGCGCTATGGTATGATAGCCGTTTCAGCAGCGGTCTCTGATTTACTTTGGGTTTTGGATTCATCGACGATGGATACGTTTCTTCTCTTGCAGGTTCGCAATGCCGATGATCCGATGCGGACGCAGGAAGTCGATTGCTTTGCTCGAGCACTCGGCTGTGCCGCACAGCAGATCCGCGTGTTTGATCTGCTGTCGGGCGTGCCAACGCCTGAACAACTAGATCAAGTCGACGTGGTTTTATTGGGCGGCAGCGGCGACTATTCAGTTGCCGAAGGAGGCGATTGGATTTTGCCGGCACTCGAGGCGATGCGTGAATTGTGTGACCTGAACAAACCGACATTCGCATCGTGCTGGGGGCATCAAGCGATGGCCCGAGCGCTGGGCGGCGAGGTGGTCACGGACATGCAGCGGGCTGAACTTGGCACGATCGAAGTTCATCTGACTCAGGCCGGTCGGGAAGATCCGATCTTCGGGCAACTACCCCACCGTTTTTTTGCACCGATGGGACACCAGGATTGCGTCACCCGCTTGCCGCCCGGAGCGATCTGTTTAGCATCGAGTGAGCGAACCGAGAATCAGGCGTTTCGAATCGAGGGCAAACCGATTTACTGCACGCAATTTCATCCTGAACTCAACCGCACGGCATTGATCGAGCGGCTGTACGCTTACCCACAGTACGTCCAGTCGATCAGCGGCGAGCCCATCGATTCATTTGTGGAACAATTCAAAGAGACCCCCGAAACCGATCAATTGCTAGGCCGTTTCATGAAGCACTTACGTGAGGAAGGCCGTCCGAAGAAGATTCGGACGTAGCGGAATTCGCGTGAGAATTTCGGACCCGTTAGGTAACGCTGCGGAACATTTCTGAGTCGTGTTTTGCCAGGTCATCACAACCCGAACGCGTAAGTTTTGAAGTTGCGCGTTTAGACGTTCTCCGGGCCAAAGGCCCAGCAATTTGCCTAGCCTGGCCCAACGGGCCAGGTTTTAGATGCAAAGAAACCTAAGGGCCAAAGGCCCGGCCATTTGCTAGCCGCCCTCATTAAGCCCCTGTAAACGGCCGGGCCGTTGGCCCTACAATTCATTGGTTTTCTTGGTCCTAGCCCGTTGGGCTGGGCTAGGTAAACGTCCGGGGCTTTGCCCCTAAATACAAACGCGCAACTTCAAAACTTACGCATTCGGGTTGTGAAAAATGCTTCACAGCGTTGCCCGATAGGGCTTGATCGAAAGTCACGCGCGACTTCCGCTACCGATTTTCGGATAGGTTCGAAGTCGCACCAAATCAATCCAGTTCAAAATAGCGGCTCGACCATCTCGCCGTTCAATTTCTCCCACAGCTTTACCAGTTCGGTGAGCCGTTCGGGATTGGATTCGGCCAGGTTTGTTTCTTCGGCGATATCTTTGGCTAGGTCGTACAGTTCCCACTTTGCTTTGCCGGCTGACTTTTGACCTCCCATGCGAACGAGTTTCCAATCACCGTGACGGATCGCTGTCTTGCCGCCCTGACGCCAGAACAGGGTTTCATGCGGAATACCAGAGTCCTTTCCGGTGACGAAAGGGATCAAATCGACGCCCTCGACCTGCTTCGGTGCGGTGACCCCTTCACTGTTGGCCGCCGCAGTGGCATAGATGTCGAACGAGCTGACGGGTTTCTCATAGATCTGTCCGGAGGGAACCGTTCCTTTCCATTGCATCATGAAAGGCACACGCAGGCCACCTTCGTACATTTGCCCCTTTGATCCTCGCAGCGGCAAATTGCTCGAGGTCAGTTCGCGAGTCGGACCTCCATTGTCGCTCAGAAAAAAGACGATCGTGTTCTCTTCCAGTCCCGATGCTCTCAATTGCTTCAGCACCGCGCCGACGCTGTCGTCCATATTCGCCAGCATGGCTGCAAAGATGCGGCGATGGATGTCTTTGATGTGCGAGAACCGTTTCATGTAGGCATCCGCGCCCTGCAGTGGACTGTGGACCGCATTGTAGGCGAGATACAGAAAGAACGGCTTGTCGTCATGACGGTCGATGAAGTCGACGGCTTCGCGTGTCAGTGCATCGGTCAGGTATTCGGTTTCGGCAACAGGTTGTCCGCCTCGAATGATGGGATTGTTGGCATCGTAGTCCGGCTCGTTGCCGCCCATGTGATCGGTATAGATGAGTCCCTTGTTTCCGACCCAGCGGCCCGTGAGTCCGCCGGGCAGTGTCTTGCGTCGGAGCATCGTCGTGACACCTTCATGCGGAGGCGGCACGAAGTAGTGCCCCTCATGGGTGAAACCGAAGAACTCGTCAAAGCCATGCCGCAGAGGGTGATAATCCGCAGTGCCACCTTGATGCCATTTGCCGATCAGCCCCGTCGTGTAACCCGAGTTCTGAAGCGTTTCAGCAATCGTGACTTCCGCAGCCGGCAGACCGAAGCCCGGTCGTTCATTCAGCGCACCAGTGGGATTGAACTCATAACCGAAGCGAGTCGGGATTCGTCCCGTCAGTAATCCAGCCCGTGAGGGACTACAGTTTGGAC
Organism: Novipirellula rosea; assembly: GCF_039541335.1. Classification (NCBI taxonomy): domain Bacteria; kingdom Pseudomonadati; phylum Planctomycetota; class Planctomycetia; order Pirellulales; family Pirellulaceae; genus Novipirellula; species Novipirellula rosea. The sequence continues at coordinate 427,904 of NZ_BAABGA010000006.1, forward strand.
CAGCGACATAGCCGTCGGTAAACCGCACGCCGTTGGCCGCGATCGAATCGATATGCGGTGTGGGAATCTGCGGATTCCCCTGGCAACGGAGCTCACCATACCCGAGGTCATCCGCCAACAGAATGATGATGTTGGGACGATCCGTGGCAATGCATTGACCGCACGCGTGCAAGGTTGCGAACACAAAGAACGCCCACAATAGCAATCGGACTCGTCGTGACAGCCACCCATGAAACACCGATTTGCACCGCGGTCGTGTAAGGTGGACAATGGAAAAGATCGGTCTGGAATTGTGTTTCATCGATGGCTCGAAATTTCGTAAATCAGTCGCTCTAAATTAGAGATCAAGTTGATCCGCTAATGACCGCCGGGATAATGAACTCGAATAACATGATACCACTTCGTAAAGAATACAATTCGGCGAACAGGAAATGAGAGAGTGCATGAAATTGTCTATATCGCTGCTCTGCCTTTATCTAGGGATCGCGATTTCATGGTTGCCCATGGGGCACGTTGCGGCGGACGACATCGTGATCCGTCCACCGATCATGGACGGGCCGCTGGACAATCCACTCAAGGGATGGTGTCCCTATACGGATGCTGGCAAGATTCACCAACCGTATTCGATGGTGTTCCAGTACGTCTCGTGGCGTGAACTTGAACCCGTACAGGGCGATTTTCAATTTGATGAATGGGAGAAGACTTGGGACGTCCAGGCGGCAAAAGGGAAACACATCCTCTTTCGCGTTTACGTGGACTACCCATCGCTGCCGTCGGGACTACCCGATTGGCTACGCACCGCCGGTGTGAAAGAAACGATCTACGACGATCATGGGGGCGGCAGGTCGCCCGACTACGATGACCCTCGGATGATCGCAGGCATGGAGCGTTTGATCGCGGCGCTCGGAAAGCGATACAACCAACATCCCCGAATCGCTTTTGTTCAATTGGGTTTACTCGGTTTCTGGGGCGAGTGGCATACATGGCCTCGGGAAAAACTCTACGCGTCGCCGGATACCGAACGACGAATCGTTGACGCCTACAACAAGGCATTTCCTGACAAGTCATTGATGGTGCGATACGCCAAAGGCTACGCAGGTCAGCAGAAGTGGATCGGTTTTCACGACGACATGTTTCCGCAAGATACCGACAACGGAAAGGACTGGAGTTTTCTCGCAGGACTGCGAACGGCGAACAGAAGCGATAATTGGCAAGTTGCCGTGGTTGGTGGCGAGATGGTGCCAAACAAGGCTAACCAATGGCTCGGAAAAGACTTCGGCACCACATTGACGATGGCGAATCGGTCGCACTTCACTTGGGTGGGTCCGTACTGTCCGGCACTCGAAAAGTCGAAGGACGAGACGTTTTTGAAACGAAGCCAAGAACTGGTTCGAAAGATGGGCTACGAATTTCAGATCACCGAGTTCGCTCATCCTGTCCAAGTGAAGGCGAAGCAGTCGGTTCAATTTATACTCAAAGGCAAGAACCTTGGAGTCGCTCCGTTTTATTACCCCTGGTCCGTCCAGTGGGCACTACTTGATGCGTCGGGCAAGGTGGTCACACTTCAGCAGACCCATTGGGATATCCGTCGTTGGAAACCCGGATCGTTTTCCGAAGACATCAAACTCGCTTTCGAAGTTCCTGCGGGAACGTACCGTGTGGGACTTGGAATTCGTGATCCTTGGCAAGACCGTCCGGCCATCCGATTTGCCAACGATTTGCCGGTGGTCGCAGGATGGACAATCCTCTCGGAGTTGACGGTTGTCCCTTAGCTTGCATCGTCCGCGGGTGTTCGCTTTGCGGCTGCGTTAACCGATGACGTCATGCGGAAGTTGCGGACCGCGATCTCGCCATGGGCGAAGGTTAGCATGACCCTATTCTTGTCACGGGCGAGTGCGGCGTGCTTGAGTTCGGTTTGGAAGTCGCCGATGCTTAGCGTCGCCCGATTTCCCTTGACCTCCAGTTTCATCTTCACCCACTTCCCGTTGATGGCTGGAAGATCCGGCAGTTGTTCCGGCTTGATCGTCTCTCCCTTGTTCTGCTTCGATGATTGCCTGGCCCAAACGATGATCCGCGTCGGAACCTTTGACCTACCTGCAGGGGCGCCAGGGGTTTCATCGGCGAGTGTGACACGGAAGATGTGACCGTCACCGTTGAGCGTGAACACAACGCGTTGGCAATTCGTCGGCTTCATCTCGAACTCGATCGTGGCATCGTTGAATTGACGCGGCCACTTCAGAATCGGTCCGTGGTTCTTGAACTGCTTGTAGAGATCGGGATCGGCGACGCAGCTGGCGATTCCATTTTGAAATTGCCACTCGCCCCGTTCCGCCACTCGGCCATTGAGTTCTGCATCCGAGAAATCATCGACGAATTCTTCAGCCGAAACAAAGGGGGTAACAATAAGGAGTGCGGTGGCAACAGCGAGGAAAGTTTTCATGGTCTGACTTGATCTCGTTTTAAGGTTAGCATCGTATGGCTTTCGATTTGGGCGAGTCCTTTCCTTTCAAACCCGTGATCCCATTCTCGGTGTACTTCGGCTGGAAGTCGATGAAATCCTGATTGCTATTGTAATGACTACTTTCCATGCGGATCTGGTAAGTCAATTCCGTGTAATTATTGGGGGCTTTAAGGTCCTAGACGATCGGCTGCCAAAGAAAAAAGGTTAGAAAATGAAAGGTTAGAAAATCACAAGCATGACGATAGATCAGCGACGCGTGAGCCTCTGATTTTTTAACCTCTCATTTTTTAATCCCTTGCTGCCCCTGAGACATTGGGGGCGCTAAAAAATGAGGTAACGCTTGCGTGATTTTCGTGTGTGGGGATTTGGCAAAATGATTATTTGGCAAAATGATTTTCAGGATCGAGGTAGCTTGGTTTTTAATCATTTTGCCTGTCAATCGTTTTGCCGACCTTCATTGCCATAAGTGGTTCTGCATGGTTTCCGGATGCGTGGTTTTGACAAAATGATTATTTGGCAAAATGTTTTTTTCGGTTTAGAGACAGATTAATGGCACTGAGTCGATCGAATCCGTAATTAATGGGTGAGGTGCCGGTTTGGGTGATCCAGTTGGGGCTTTTACTGTCCGAGTGTTTTGCGAGCTTCCGTGTGAATCAAACCAAAGTTGAACGTCTGGTCCAATTGCTCTCGGAGCACCATGACCAGCTATACCGGTACATCCATTCACTGGTAGGTAGCCCGCATGATGCTCGTGATGTGCTGCAAGAGACCTCGTTCGCGCTCTACGAAAAATTTGATCGCTTTGATGATTCGCGTCCGTTCCTGCCGTGGGCCTATCGATTCGCTTACATCCACGTTCTGAAATGGCGTGAATCAAAATCACGGGAAATTCCGCTGCTCAGCGCCGATGTCATCGAACTGTTGGCACGAGAGCGGCAAAATCAAGAATCCGATCTGAACCGCCGGGTGACGCTGCTGAACCAATGCATCCAACAGCTGCCGCAATCGGACCACAAACTCGTACGATCGCGTTACCTTGAAGGGGTTGCTCACGACACGATCGTCCAGCAAGTGGGGACAAGTCGCCGCACGTTGTTCCGAGACCTGAAACGAATACGCCATCAGTTAATGAACTGCATCGAAGGAAAATTGGCATTGGGTGATTGTCAATGACGAACAAACAACCCGACCCGAAAACTCGCCGTCGACTCGAGTCGCTGCTCTCGATGCATATCGACGAAGGACTCGATCAAGCTGATACTGAGGAATTGGAGTTCCTGTTACGCGATGATCCAGGCAATCGGGAGTTCTATTTGCAGTACATGGATCTGCAGGCCGCGTTGCCTATCGCCGTTGCCTCGGCGGCTGGCGAACATGCGACGTCATCCGAGCAAGATTCCGATTGGATATCCGCGTTGGTGGAATTCTCGGAAATGAAACGCGAATCGAACAGGACGCTCGATCACTCGTCTGGCGATCGTTCGTCTGGCCATCATTCGTCTGGCCATCATTCGTCTGAATCGAGTCTTGCGCCGTGGATGATCACCTTTGCGTCGCTCGCGGCGACTTGTTTGATTGCGGTGGCGTTCTATGTAACGCGATCTACTCCTGTCATGGTGAACTCTTCGCCGACGTCACAGCAGGAGCAAAATGCAAACGATCAGAAAATCCAGCACGGTGACGTGATCCTGACCCAGGCAGCCGGTGCCGAGTTGTTTGGCGAGTTTCTGCCACCGGTGGGCGAGCCGCTGCGGTTTAATCACGAGTACGCGCTCACCGCCGGGATGATTGGGCTTCGGTTTCCTGATGGTGCGGAAGTCATCCTGGAAGCACCGAGTATCGTTGAAATTTCGGGTCGAGAACGCTTGTTGGTCAGTATGGGGCAATGCAGTGTGCATGCACCGCCGGGAGCCGAAGGTTTCGAAGTGGTCACGCCTCAGACGGAGATCATTGACCTGGGCACGCGTTTCTCTGTTGCGGTCAGTGACGTCGGCGCGACCGATGTACAGGTCATCGAGGGGCTGGCCGAAGTGCGGGCGACGAAAACGGTCACAGCCGATCCCGTCCGGCTGGCCGAACGTCAGGCTCGCCGATTTAGCGATGAAAGCGGGGATCGGCCGCAGTCAATCGAGTTCGATTCCGGCAGCTATCGAAAAACGCTACCCGATCGCGTTGTCAGCTACCTGGCAAAGCCAACCGAAGAGGGTGGTATCTCGGAACTGCAAAGCGTGACCGTCCAGCGTGACCATCGCGAGGTGACCATCCCCGTTGCCGACATGATCCGCGTTAAGGTGACCCACTTCTGTGGCACGGACATCGCCGGCACGTCCGTCCAAGTGGGTAATGACGTCGACCGACTAGCGGGCTTAGAGACCGACACGCTGCTGTACACGGGAGTGCTGAATCCAGGAGGTTCGCTCAAACCCCTAGCTGATGATCCCGTGCTCGCAAGTCCTAATGTCGAAGGTAAAACCACCCCTGGTTTGGCGATTCAGTTCCGCAAACCGGTCGTCAATCGACCCGGGCCCGATGTCGTGTTCTTTGAACTGCAGTCTGTCGTCAATCCTCCCGAAGGGGATGCGTTTCACGTCAGCCCGTTGAAGTTTAGCGAGGGGCTACGGTCTGTTTCCATTCGCAAATACGACATCACCATGACGTCGCGCGAAGCACAACAGCTAACATTATTCGAGCCCTATTTTTTCCGCGAGTCGCCCTCTTGTCTCGAAGGTCTAATGACTGGCGAGGTGTATCGACGTCGGCCTTCGATGCGGTTTAGCGCATTGGCCGTGGGGATCGATCTGTCGGACCTGGGTTATGCGGACGGTGCTGCCGTTGACGGTTTGTTTTTCCAGGACGCGTTGGACGACTTACATATCGTTGACCCTGTGTTTATCGCTGGACTGCCTTCGGATCAGGTTGAGAATACAAAAGAATGAGTCTCTATCGAGAAAAAGTTAGCGTCAATGACTCGTGGAGTCTTGATCCGCTCGGAGTCCGCGTGAAAGTCGTCACCGCTCTCGCGGTATTGATTTTGTTGGCGGCCGGCCGGGCCTTGGCAGTGGAACCGGTCATTCAGTGGCGGTTCGATGGTGAATCGCAAGCCGGGACCGAATCACGATCAGGGATATGGCTGGGCAAACCTGGTACCCTTGCCGATGGACCACGACCGCCCAAGTATCCGGGATTCGAGACGAACAACACGGCCATGTCCTTTAGCGGGCACGAGGGCGCGATTCAGATCAAGGACCACAAACGTGGCGGCGCCACGAACGTTCGATTCGGACACGGCGACACCCTCGCTTTTGAAACCTGGGTGAAATTCAGGTCCATCCGCGCAGGGCAAATCGCCTACGTGCTGGGCAAGGGGCGGCACCCCAAACATGGTGACGATTTTGGCGACGACAATCAAAATTATTCGATCCGGTTCCAGGGATCGGGGGGCGGCGCCCAAGTTGGATTGCTGTTCACCAGCGAGCATCCGCAGACGAAGCAGCGCGCGTGGCATCGTTGGTGGAGTGAGGCCACCGTGCCGGGCGCTGGCTGGCATCACGTGGCGCTCGAGTTCACGTTCGGCAAAGGCGACAGTTTACACGCCTGGATCGATGGCCAACCGGTCACGGGCAAATGGGACGAGAGCGGCGCAACCGATCTGCCGCCCGTCCAAGACGCCGACGACCTCGTCATCGGCACTGGCTTTACCCGCGGCGCAAGCTCGTCCTTTCAAGGCTGGCTGGACAACCTCGCGATCTATCGCTCGCCCTTAGATCCCGCCGACGTCGCCGAGCGTTACCGGTTTGTCCCGCTGCCGCCAGCGGTGACGCGGCAATTGATGACGTCTGGCAAGGTGCTGGTGCAGATCAGCGAGGACGGCGTTCCCGAAGCCAACGGCTGGCCGGAAGACCCGCAGGTCACCGAGGACTATCACGAAGACGTGTTCGGACTGTTCGAGCTTCCCCATAAATACGTTGCCACCGGTGTCCGCGGCGACCGCGCCAACCCATCGCACCTGCGTGCCTCGGCGATTGTGACCCTACCCGCAGGTAACCACCGGATCTTGGTCCGAGGCCGCGGTATGTGTCGGCTGTACATCGACGGCAAAAAATTGCTTGAGACTCCGCCCCGACCGCACGACCCCGGAGGCTACGAGCCGCTTTCGGTTCAGGACAAGTATCTCGATCTCGGTCCCGACTTTCGCTTTGCACCGCCGGGAAACCGTGATGCCTGGTGTGAATTCGAAACCTCCGGTGGCGAGCATTTCGTCATCTTGGAAACGCTGGTTGGTGGCATCATCGGTCGCAGCACTTTCCGCCCCGAGCTTGGTGAGACCGTCGTTGCCGTTTCCCTTGAAGGCAGCGAATCATGGTCGTTGCTCTCCCCTGGGGATCGCGAAGTCCGTTACACCGACGAAGGTTGGCAAGCGTATGAAGCCGAGCGTCGTGAAAGGCTCACCAAAATGAATGCTGCTGCCCGTGCGGAACGTCGAGCTGCCAATCACGACTACTGGAACCGTCGCCGCATCGCCGCCGCCGAGTGGTTGGCGGGCACCGACCAGGTCACCGTGCCTGAGCTGGCCCCCGGTTATCCCGCCCACAATGCGATCGATCATTTCATTGCCGCGCGGATCGTGGATGTCAAACGGGACTCGACCCAGTCCGCCACGGGTGACGTCGACTATTTCAAACAGATTCGCCCTCTACTGGAGTCGCGTTGCTACGACTGTCACCAGGGCGGCAAGGCTCAAGGCGATTTGCGTCTGGACGATCACGCATCCGTGTTGGCCGGCGGTGACTACGACGGCCCCGCCATCGTTCCCGGCGACATCGACGCGAGCGCATTGTTGGACCGGATCACATCCGAGGACGAAGATGTTGTGATGCCACCTAAGGGTGATCGGTTGACGGACGAGGAGGTCGCTTTGCTGCGGCGCTGGATCAAAGAGGGGGCTGTATGGCCACAGTTCGACGTCGACGATTTCCAGCCGACTCCGCTCGCGGATGACTTGCGTTTTCTCAGGCGTGTGACCCTCGACACCGTTGGTGTGCCGCCGACCGAATCCGAGATCACGGCGTTCCTCAATGATGAACCAGAAACGCGCCGTGCCGACGTGATTGATCGGCTGTTGGACGATCCCCGCTGGGCCGATCACTGGATGGGTTATTGGTTGGACGTGCTCGCCGAAAACCCGAACATCCTTAACCCGACGCTCAACAACACCGGGCCTTTCCGCTGGTGGCTGTACGAGTCGCTGCTGGATAACAAACCCGCCGACCTGTTTGTGACGGAATTGATTCGCATGGAAGGCAGCGAGCGGTATGGCGGCCCGGCTGGCTTTGCCACCGCGACGCAGAATGACTTGCCGATGGCCGCCAAGGGGATCATTGTCAGTTCGGCATTTCTCGGAGTCGAAATGAAATGCGCGCGTTGTCATGATGCCCCGTCGCATGTTTCGCTGCAGGAGGATTTGCTACAGCTTGCCGCACTGTTGAAACAGCAACCAATCAAGCTGCCCGAATCCAGCAGCGTGCCAATGGATCGGCTGAGTCACACGGGCCGCAAGCCACTGATCGAAGTCACACTGAAACCGGGAACCGTCGTTCAACCGGCCTGGCCGTTCGCCCGTTACTGCGATGAATCGGTCGCGGATGCACTTGCGGAAGATCCACAAAACTCGCGAGACCGACTCGCGGTCCTCGTGACCGCGCCGCAGAACGAACGCTTTGCCCAGGTGATGGTGAACCGCGTCTGGCAACGACTAATGGGACGTGGTCTGGTCGCCAGTGTGTCCGATTGGGAAAAGGACGGTCCCTCGCATCCAGAATTGCTGCGTTGGCTCGGGCATCAGTTTGTTGCGTCCGGCTATGACATGCAGGCCGTCAGCCGACTGATCCTGAATTCGCATGCGTATCAACGTGCGACCGATCCGACGCTCCGCGAAACCAGTCCACTGTTTATCTCGCCGGCACCGCGGCGATTGACGGCCGAGCAGATTGTCGATTCGGTTTTCCACGCGACCGGTACTCCGTTTGATCTGGAAGAAGTCAGTTTGGACATCGACAGCGTTCGAGCGGTCGCGACCACCATCACGTTAGGCAAAGCACGACGATGTTGGATGCTTGCTTCGAGTTCCAATGAACGGGATCGCCCCAGTTTGTCACTGCCACGGATCACCGCCGTCACCAGCGTTTTGAAAACCTTCGGCTGGCGTGGGGCACGCCAGGATCCGCAAAGTATTCGTGACACCGAATCGAACATTCTGCAGCCAGCGATCCTCGCCAATGGCGTGATGAGTATCTGGTTAACGCGGCTCAGTGACCGACACGGAATCACACAGCTCGCACTGGAGGATCAGTCGGTCGAACAACTTGTCGATCGTGTTTTCCTCAGGCTGCTGACGCGGAAGCCGTCCAGCGAAGAAAAAGAACGGTACGTCCGATTCCTGTCCGATGGCTACGACACTCGCGTGATCCCCGAATCGCAACGAGTCCGGCCGACACCCGGCAAACGCGAGCCCGTCCGTTATGTCAGCTGGTCCAACCACGTCGATGGCCCTGCTAATACGCTGGCGGTGCAAAAGGAAGCCGATGCTCGCCGCGGCGACCCGGCAACCAATGCCTTAAACAATGACTGGCGTCTCCGCATGGAAGATATGCTGTGGGCCGTCCTGAATTCGCCCGAATGGGTTTACACACCGTAGGAAATCCGTAGCGAAACTCGCCAAGAGTTTCGAGTTATTAATGCACTGCGAAATGTTGAAGTGCGTTTTTTAGCCACGGAGTGGCGACAGTATGTAGCCTGGGGCGTAAGCCCCAGGAAAACTGCAGTTACCTCTCCACCGACGAAGTCGGGGGAGAGGTCGAGCACGCCCTTAAGGCGTTGCTCGGGTGAGGGGGCGACCGCGCTATCGGAGAGCGATCCGGTGCAAACGGCGATAGCGTCGCCATTGGTTTGCTCGGTCAGCCCCCTCACCCCAGCGTTGCTGAAGGCTCCGCTGGACCTCTCCCCCAACGAAGTTGGTGGAGAGGTGGCATAAAAGTTACGCAACCAAAAATCACGACAATAGCAAAGTCGTAGCAGTCCAGGCTTACGCCCCAGGCTACATGCTGACGTGCCTCCGGCACTTCAAAAATGACGCGTCGGATTACCAAGCCAACCGACTGCCATAAGCAAACGAAACCGTTTTTTGACCACAAAATCAGGCCCGCGGCTAGCGCCGTCGGCTCACGAGTTCATTCAACCATTGGATCACTCTTATGAAGCGACGACACTTTCTTGCACAAACCGGCGCACTGGCCGGATCCTCGCTCGCTGGTCGGCCGTCGCTTGCGTCCGAGGTGCTCGCGTCGCCGACCGCGATCAATGTCCCTAAAGGCAAAGCTGAGCACGTAGTGTTTATCTGGTTGGGCGGAGGGATGGCCCAGGTCGATACGTTTGATCCCAAGAATCGCGGCAACTCCAAAGCGTCTCCGAAGCTCGCTGGCTCGGAGTACGACTCGATCGACACCGTCGTACCGGGAGTGAAGTTCTGCGAACACTTGCACCGCACCGCGAAGCTCGCCGATCGCATGACCGCGATCCGCACGGTCAATCATCATCTAGTCGACGAACACGCGTTCGGCACCAACTTCGTCCATACCGGCCGTCTGATCAGCGGCAGTGTGACGTATCCCTCGATCGGTTCAATCATCGGCCATGTTCGCGGCGCCGCGAATCCAGACGTTCCGGCGTACATGTTGATCGGCTATCCCAACGTCAGCCGCGGTCCTGGTTTTCTAGGTGCCAAGGCAGGTTATGTTTACCTCGTCGATACCGATAGCGGCCCCGCTGGTTTCTCTCGCCCCGAGGACGTAACGGAACTTCGAGTCCAACGGCGCCAGCAACTGCTCGCACCCCTGACCGACCGCGTCCCGGACGACTCGGTCATCTCGGAGTACCGCACCGCGCAAGCCGAAGCTCTGCAGTTGGCTGGCCCGGACTTCATGCGTCATTTCCGCCTGCAGGATGAGCCCGACGATTTGAGAAACGCCTACGGTGGCGAGTTCGGTCAACGCTGCTTACTGGCCCGTCGCCTGGTGCAGGCCGGCGTGCGATTCGTCGAAGTCTCCCACAACTTGAACTTCATCAACGGCACCGGCTGGGACACCCACTTCGAAGGCCAACAAAACCAGCATCTGCTAATCAAAGAACTCGACGCCGCATTGTCAGCCCTGATGAGCGACCTCGAAAAACAGGGCATGCTCGACAAGACGCTGGTCGTGATCGGCACCGAGTTTGGTCGCCCCGCCGAATACGATGCTCGCGGTGGCCGCGGACATCAAGGTAGTTGCTTCAGTCTAGTCCTCGCCGGTGGCGGGCTGAATCATCAAGGCGCCTACGGAGTGACCGACGATCGCAGTAAGAAGATCATCGAGAACCCTGTCTCTGTCCCCGACTTTCACGCCACGATCCACGCCGCGCTTGGCATCAATCCAGCCCACGAACTTTTCGACGGCTCACGCCCGATCCCGATCACCGACCAAGGAAAGCCCATCGCCGCGTTGTTCGGGTAAGGAATAGGTGGGATAGGCTTCCAGCCTGTCATGGTGGAAACGACAGGCTGGAAGCCTATCCCACACTCAAAACGCGATATCTTGGATGAACCGAGTTGAATCAATGACCTGCCTGAAGAAACCATCACTGTTATCGATCGCGTTTGCACTCTTCTTCACCGCGGGTGCGGTCGACAATGTCGCCTTAGCTGACGAACCGCTCACGCCACAGCAACTGCAGTTCTTTGAAAAGCATGTTCGGCCACTGTTGAGCGAACAGTGCTATAAGTGCCATTCGGAAAAGTCGTCCAAGGGAGGTCTGCGTGTCGATTCACGCAGCTCGCTGTTGTTGGGAGGCGAATCAGGATCAGCCATCGAACCCGGGGATCCTGATGCCAGTGTGCTGATCGAGGCGGTGCGCTACGAAACGTTCGAGATGCCGCCCTCGAAAAAGTTAAGCGATCAGCAGATCGAAATTCTTGCCAAATGGATTCAGATGGGGGCTCCTTGGCCGGGTGACCACGGCGACGTCGTGCGGCGTCCCGAAGGCAAGACGTTCACGGACGAGGAACTCAATTGGTGGGCCTTCCAACCCGTGAACGATCCCGTTCCGCCGACACAGCTTTCGCAGCCCGATTGGTGTCGCAACGAAATCGACCAATTTATCGCAGCGGATCTGGATCGCCAGCAACTTGTCCCTGCACCCGAAGCGGATCGAGCAACGTTGTTGCGTCGCCTGTATTTCGATCTCATCGGGCTGCCCCCAACACCTGAGGAAGTGCGGGCGTTTGAACGAAACACTGACCCGCAGGCCTACGAGAAGGTCGTTGATGAATTGCTGGATCGTCCAGAGTACGGCGAACGATGGGCACGGCATTGGTTGGACCTGGTGCGGTATGCGGAATCCGATGGTTACCGCGCGGACCGCGGCCGTCCCCAAGCATGGCGGTATCGCGACTATGTGATCGATTCGCTGAACGAAGACAAACCGTACGACCGGTTTGTTCAGGAACAATTGGCGGGGGATGAGCTGTTCCCCGACGATCCCTCGGCTCTGATCGCCACCGGATTTATGCGACACGGGATTTTTGAGTACAACGTGCCCGATATCCGCGGCCAGTGGGACAGCATTCTCAATGAGCTCACCGATGTGACGGGCGATGTCTTCTTTGGATTTGGTTTTCAATGTGCCCGCTGTCACGATCACAAATTTGATCCGTTGTTGCAAAAGGATTACTTTCGACTGCGAGCCTTCTTTGAAGCCACGCTCCCTCGCGACGATGTGATTGCGGCAACCGCCGATGAAAAAGCAGCATACGCGGCGCAAGAGGCGGTCTATTTGCAGAAAACTCGTGAGCTTCGAGAGCAACTCGATGCGCTGCTCGAAAAACCGCTGCAAGCTGTCTTCGATGCGACCACCAAACGGTACCCCGATGATTTGATGGAGATCATTCGTAAAAATCCCGAGGAACACACACCCTACGAAAAGCAGCTGGTGGCATTCGCTAACCGGTTGATTCGTCACGACCAACGAGGTGTCGATTCTCGGGCGAAAGGTGACGCGAAGGATCAAATCCTGGCTCTGCGACGTGAACTGGCGAAATTTGATTCGTTGAAACCCAAAGCCTTGCCGCAGCCGATGACAATCACGGATGCCGGCAGCGTTGCTCCGCCAACAATCATTCCCAAGCGAAAGACGGAAGTGGCGCCGGGATTTCCCACAATCATGGAGCCCGAAGTTCCTACGATCACGCCTCCGGAAAACGTTCCCAATACAACTGGACGGCGATCCGTGCTCGCCAAATGGCTGACTCGTCCCGAGAATCCACTGACAACACGTGTGATCGTCAATCGCGTATGGCAGTATCACTTTGGACGCGGACTGGCTGCGAACAGCAGCGACTTTGGCATCCTCGGTGGAACTCCCACGCATCCCGAATTACTCGATTGGCTGACCAGCCGCTTTCTCGAAAATGGCTGGCGATTCAAGAGCCTGCATCGACTGATCGTCACTTCGGCAACCTACCGCCAGGCCGCGTCGCATCCGCAACTGGCGGAATTTCAACAGCAAGATCCCACCAATCGCTGGTACTGGAGGGGCGAAGTGCGCCGCTTGGATGCCGAACAGATTCGCGATTCCATCTTTGCCGTCACCGGAAAACTTCAATTGACTCGCGGTGGTCCCGCCGTGTTGGCGGACCGTCCTCGCAGGTCAATCTACACTCGCGTGATGCGGAACAGTCTCGATCCGTTGATGGAGGTGTTCGATCTGCCGCAATTCATCTCCAGTAGCTCCAGCCGAGATGCCACGACCACGCCGGTTCAATCATTGCTGCTGATCAACAGCCAAGTGATGCTGGGTCACGCCGCTGCCCTGGCCGAACGAATCTATTCGCAATTGACAACCGATGACAATGTTCAAGCACGATTGGAAAGGTTGTGGGAGGTCTTCTTCGGTCGTCTACCGACCGTGGACGAACTGGAGCAAGCGAAGTCGTTTCTCGATATGCAAGAACAATTCCGTGCGAGCGAACAGCAAAATGACGGGGTGCCTGCCAATGTCACGACCGGACAAGTTCCGTATCGTGATGGCCAGGCAGTGCTGTTCGAAGACAAACCACAACAGGAACGATTCCAGGTTCCCGCCGATCATCGCCTCGATGTCGACGACTTTACGTTCGAAGCGATCTTTCAGCTGCGGTCGATATACCAATCAGGAGCGGTACGAACGCTTGGTGCGAAGATGGCTCGACTCGATTCCAGGTCCGGATGGCTGTTTGGGATCTCTGGCAAGGGATCTCGCCGGAAGCCACAAACGTTGGTGCTGCAAGTCTTCGGGATGAATTCCGAGGGCCGGCCTGAGGAGGTTGTGCTGTTCTCGGATCATCACCTGGACATCAACAAACCCTACTACGCCGCCGTCAGCGTGCAGATGAAAACACCGGAAACCTCGGGCGTGATCAAGTTCCACTTGAAGGATTTGTCCAATGACGAAGAACCGATGTCGACGGTGGAGTTTCCCAATCCGTTGGTCTCGATGACAGCCAACCACGATCCGCTGAGCGTCGGATCGGGACGAAAAGCAGACCATTTTGATGGATTGATCGACGATGTCCGTCTTTCGAACGAGGCCCTCTCGCAATCGGAATTATTGCATACCGCCGAGGGGTTCACCGCGTCCACGATCGGCTATTGGAAGTTCGAGCCGAAGCCGGGGCTGCTGAAGGACAGCTTACCCGATGGATTGCCAATAGAACTCGGCGGACGCGGACCAAAATTCACCTCCGCCTACGCCGCGTTTGTCGATCTGTGCCATGTATTGTTGAACTCAAACGAGTTCCTGTATGTCCGTTAATTTTGAATTTATCGTAGCCTAGGCTTCCAGCCTGGGTTTGCTGTGATTCCCAGGCTGGAAGCCTAGGCTACGTTGCGTAACGTCCCTCGCGAAAGTTCGTAGAAACGCAGAGATCTAGGGCCGGTTCCTACCGGCCAATCTCAAGCTGGCCGGTGGGAACCGGCCCTACGACTTCCCACAACATCTCCAACCAAACTCCCCACGCCAAAACGGTCTAACGATGAACCCTCATTTTTCGCTTCCACGATCGCGACGTGAATTCTTGACCCAGAGTGGCGCTGGTTTCGGAGCACTTGCGCTGGCTGCGATGCAGGCGGAAACCAACCCTTTGGCTGCGGCGACCAATTCAAGTCAGACACCGGCCCCGCATCACCCGCCGACCGCCAAAAACGTGATCTTCTTGTTCATGGAAGGCGGCCCCAGTCACATCGACACCTTCGACCCCAAGCCCGAGTTGAACCGTCTCGCCGGCCAGCATCTTCCTGATAGTTTTGGTACGGTGCTGACCGCCATGGGAGAGTTCCATTCGCCGCTGCTGGAGTCGAAGCGGAAATGGAAGCAGCACGGCGAATGCGGGACCTGGGTTTCCGACTGGCTCCCGCACACGGCGAAGTGTGTCGACGACATTGCCGTGATTCGTTCCTGCTGGACCGATGGCAACAGTCACTCCGCCGGCGTGTGCCAGATGAACACCTGCTCGATGCTCGGTGGACGTCCTTCGCTGGGAAGCTGGGTGACGTATGGACTGGGTACC
This sequence comes from Novipirellula rosea, assembly GCF_039541335.1. Lineage (NCBI taxonomy): Bacteria > Pseudomonadati > Planctomycetota > Planctomycetia > Pirellulales > Pirellulaceae > Novipirellula > Novipirellula rosea. The sequence continues at coordinate 442,999 of NZ_BAABGA010000006.1, forward strand.
GAGAATCAGAACCTGCCCGCATTTGTGGTGATGCAGGATGGTCGCGGCTCGGTCGTGAACGGCCCTCGCAACTGGAACGCCGGCTTCATGCCCGCGACTTACCAGGGGATTCATCTGTCCGAAGGCTCACAGCCCATCGGCAACCTCAATACGCCCGAAGGCATCAGCCCCAAGGTTCAGAAAGGAAAACTCGATCTGCTGAATTCGCTGAATCAATCCTTTGCCAACGACTACCCACAACAAAGTGAACTCGAGGCGAGAATCCGCAGCTATGAACTCGCTTTTCGAATGCAAGCTGCGGCCCCCGAAGCAATCGATCTGAGCCAAGAGAACGAATCGACCCAAGCGTTGTACGGCATGGATCAAAAGGAAACCGCTTCCTATGGACGTCAGTGCCTATTGGCTCGTCGGCTGGTCGAACGGGGTGTCCGCTTTGTTCAGCTGTACCACGGTGCCGGCAGCCGCTGGGATGCACATAACAACATCGAGTCCAACCACACCCAATTGTGCAAGGCGATGGACAAACCGGTCGCGGGGCTGTTGAAGGATTTGAAGCAACGTGGATTGCTCGATCAGACGCTTGTCGTATGGGGTGGAGAGTTCGGCAGGACACCGATGTCCGAACAAGGCAACGGACGCGACCACAACCCCACGGGATTCTCGATGTGGATGGCAGGCGGCGGCGTCAAGGGAGGACAGGTCATCGGTTCCACTGACGAGCTTGGCCTGAGAGCGGTGGAAGACCGACTGCACGTCCACGATCTGCACGCCAGCATCCTGCACCTGCTGGGGCTGAGCAACATGCAACTCACATACAACTACAACGGCCGCCCCGAACGCCCCACCATCAACGAGGGTGCTTTCTACAAGAAGTTGACGACAGGCTGATCAAGTAAGCGGATCGAGATCGGCCCGAGTTCATCCTGCTCTAGGATCGGAAGTTGCGGCGAGCCGGTAAGTCGGCAACCGATTGATCCGAAATGGTACCTCAAAAAACGGCGTGATCTGCTACAAGAACTCGGCTGGAATCCCGCCTATCAAGAAGCGGCCCGACTGTACCTCGCCGCAGGCTACCGTGACGAACCGTGACTCTTTACGGCGCAAAAGAACTCACCAGGTGCGTCGCCCCGTTGTTGCTATGTCGCTGTAATCGGGCGATTCCGAAACTTGGATCACGGTTTTGAGCCAACGGAAGTATCACGTTGCCGCTCAAACTTTCCGAACGGCGAATCGCACAACCCCAGCACTTTGGAGCCAGATTTTTCGCATACACGTTGGGCAAATCAATGCGGTCACCATAATGGGTAAACCAGTTTGCTTGACCCAGGATTCCGAATCGCTGATACTCGGTGAATTCCCAAGCGGTGATAAGCTCCCATCAAACAAGCGATAACACCCACGGAATCAACTTATCACCCCAACATCCGGCGATAGTCGCCTCGTTATGCGGTCGATGTGCAGCATGCACGCACGGCAAAACTCTACACAGTCCCAGGAACCAGTCGCGATGTTACAAGCTGCTCAACTGTCCGGAATCGTGTTGGCACTCTACGTTGGTACCGCACACGGATTGACCGTCGACGAAGTCGTTACCCCGCAATACGTTAACGATCACAAGGATACGATCTCTGTCAGCGCAACTCCATCAGATGACCTTATTGAATTCTCGGTAACGCTCATGCTAAAAGACTATCAGTTTGCCGTACTGAATACGGTCGTCAGTGACGGCAAACGCACGCTGTCCAAGAACCACACAAGTGTCTTCTCTAGGATCCCTAAGGCTACTTTTCGCCTTTCCGTTCCGCGAGACCTGGTCGCAACGTCAACGTTTTCGGTTGCAGCTTGCACATTTGTTCAAAGGGAGAATGGAACGCTAACTCCTATTCCGGGAACAATCAACTACATGATTCAAATCCAAGAATTCGCCCCCACGGCTAAGGCCCGATAGACAATAACACATCTCCATGAGATGGTACGGCGTGTCGGTGGTCGCCGAATTTACATGGTCGGTCAACTGCCGATACCCGCACATCACAACCGTTACACCTACTGAAAGCATCTCGCATCGACACACCTCCGATTCGAAGACGGTTCCGCATTCTCGATGGGATGTTTTTGACAGCGGCGATTGCCGTTTCACTTACTGCGTGTGTTGTGTGTAATGACCAGCTAAGTCAATTGCCCACCCGCATGCTGATCGTGATCTACTTTGGTGTTGCTGGATGTTCCTTTACGTGGACTCTCGCGCTGCTTGTATTGTTTGATTTGACACCGATTCGTGTCGCCGCCCGGTCGCCAGGCAAGTTAGCGTTGTTGCTCTGCACTTTTCTCACGATTTTCACCGTGCTACTGAACTGGCATTGGCTCTTTGCAATTCAAGCACCTTTGTCGGATCGATTTATTAACATTTTTTGGGAGGTATTATCCGAATCCAGGTTACCGGCTTTTGCTGTCATTGCAGGCTGGCTAACACTACGCCTCGCCAATGCGACGAACGTAATGCAGGATTGGCTCGAATCTGCTGGTCAACTGCTTGGTGTATACTGGATTCTGTTGGCGTTGCTTAGTCCGATACTACTAAACACACACGTGCTTGAGTCGATCGGTGTAACCATGCGATGGTGACGGAGCGGCGGTGGTCGCCAGTTCACGTCATCCGCGACATCGCATCGGGCGAACGTCACTTCGGTTAGAACCACCTGATCGTTGGAGCCTTCGCGTCGGACCAAAGTGCGGTCGGTCTTAACCACAGATTTGCACCGATGGACACAGATGTGATTGATCGAGGTTCGTATCTGCGTGCATCTGCGTGCATCTGTGGTTGTTAATGACGCCCGGAACGATACGGCTCCAAGAACGCTGTGTTTTCGATTCTGCGTTGTCGATTGTTGCTCGGCCCCACTTCGGCCGGTATTCTAGGGTTCGTCAGGTCCGTCCCATTGGTGAGTCGTTCGCCATGCAGGCCCCAACGCAAGAACCAAGGGTTGTTGCGGAGCCGGGCCAGTGAGCGTTTGGCAATGGAAATTCAATCGTCCCGGCCCGCAAAACCAGACGTTATCCGACTGAAGAATGCCAAACCCCTACATCCCGCCAGACACAACGATGGACGTGCGTTGGAGGACTGCTTTCTGGCGGTCTCTTACGCGACGCCAGGTGATCGGGTTTATGCTGTTGACCACCCCGTTTCTCCTGTTTCATGCCGTACTCGTAAGCGGTGCAATCTGGCGATTGAATCGACTCTATCCCAACCACTATTTGCTATATTCGTTTGGCGTCTGTTCGCTGATCTTTTGCTCAGGTGTTGCAACTTGTCTTATCCTTCACGCAGTTCGGATAGCGGTTGGGGGGCGTTTCACGAGTGCGATCAAGCTCTATCTTGGCACGTTTTTCCTGCTATTCCTTTCGGACTTTGGCGTTTGTAATATTGGAGACTTATTAAACTCTCCTCTGCAGAAGTACTTCCCCAATCTCTGAGGTAGCCCGCCACGACGAATAACCAAGTCGTGAATGTGCTCGTCAGGCAATAGCGGATGTGGAACCGAAAGATTGACGCGACAGAAAGATTGGAGAGACGGAAAAGCGAGTCCCTCGGCTTTTGGGCCTTCATCTTTTTGTCAATCATTTTTTTACCGATAACGGGTCGCCAATTCGCACCGTCGATTGAACAACCCGTCGATCGCTGTTTCGGCCCATTGACGTCGCTGTTAGCCGCCGCTCGCTGACTGAAACGCTTGGTCTCTGCCCAGCTTCATTCGTCTGTCCCCCATTCGTCTGTCCTGCTGGAACACCACAGCGCGCAAGCAAACTACTGGAAGGTAGACGCTGAGGGCAATCGTTTAGCCGAACAGAACAAATGACAAAAGGATGCGGTGGAGTCGAGGAACGTGGGTTGGCTCGCTTCGCTTCAGCACAATTGTCTCCCGACCCACTGAGTCTTGACGTTTATCGAAGCCACTATGATCGCGCCCCCGACCGAAGACGACTGGCACAGCGAACCTTGGGGCCTGGATGCAAAGGCCGCGTACGAGCGGTTTAACGGCAAGACTCTTGAACAAGCGGTTTCCATGATCGCCGCCGACGCGCTCAACCGCGAAGAGGACCTGATGTTCATGCCAGCGATCTGTTTCCGCTACTATCTTCCGGCGTACCTTCAATACCTGATGTCCGGCGCATCCCAACGTGATTCTGACGGTGCTTCATGCGTATTTGGACTAATCGACCATCGACACGACGACATTGTTGGCGATGCGATCCTATTGCGCAACGTGGTTCGGACGATTGCGCATGTGGGTGACCGACAATCGTGGTACGATGCAGACAAGTCGATCTATGGATCATTTAGAGGCAAGGCCGACCGGATACTTCGCAAATTACAATCCTCGTGACAAACACCACGTACCAAGGGATGGACGCGGAGGACACGAAATCGCGTTTGGCCAGTGGAGGATCAAACGTCCGTGCTTGGCTATCGCCAACGTTCTGTGACACCACGCAGTTTCCGGGCTATTAAGTGATACGAAGTAACGGAGGCGGATAGCGAAGTGCAAGTGCCTCGAATCTCACCGTGGGACGCAAACTTGGTTCTTGACATCTCGCTTCGCTGGCCAGCGAGGCAAGCTGACCGGCAGCCGACATACAGACAATTGCTTCCGATTGCCCAAATCAGACATCAAGTGATTGAGAGAGAAGAATGCACGTGCTTTCGGGATGTTTGATCGTTGCCGCAGGGCTGTTCATGCTGGTTTGTGGCCGTCGGAAGAGCGATTTTGTTGTCTATCGCCTCATGGCGGCACGATCGAAAATTCTATGGGGCGAAAACGTGCATCGCTTTTATCAGATTGTTGGCGTCATCGTACGGTTCTCTTCGAATGCCATTGCCCCGCCGTTACCGGTCGTTCAAGAGACAGCCTTGATATTGAGTCCTGGAACCTTTTCCTTTCTTGGAACCTTTTCCTTTCTGGAATCAGAAAGACGGGTGGATTGATTTTTCGCTAGAGGAATCGGCAGGTCGATCCCCATACTTTGCGGTAGGATAGCGAATCGCATGATGATAAAGAGCCTTCTCTCCGCGGGCTTTTAATCGAGATGATCGGAGTTGGACTCGGCCACCGCACACTTTGTATCAAAATGACATAGGCTTCATGAATTCGAAAGCAACTACCGCCAACGCAGTCGGGGGCGAACGAACTAAATTGTCGGATGCTTTGCTAGTGGTTGGCTGTAGTGGACGAGGCTACGAGTCTCTGCGATTTATCAAATTTCAAGGACTCGTAGTCTCGTCCACTCCCCTATAATTCAACGCTGACAAACCACTTTGTTGCTGTAGTTGCGGACAACGGAGGACACTTCTAATCATCTTCGTACTGGTCGTGCCCGTGTTATCAGCGTTTTGCTGCACTGGCACAAAACGTGCTTGTGGAGTGTATCCGTATGGGTTCATACATTGCTCATCCGCCGTGTTCGGTCTTATTGGCGTGGTACTGTGGATAGATCTTCTCAAGAATGCACGATGAAGAACGCAGCCCCCATTTTTCTAGTTCAAAAGGGCATTTTTCTTAATGCTTCGGCCATTTTTACGGTTTGGTTTCAATGTAGTGAGATTCGCCAGAATTTCTCGCCATTCACGAAGTCTGGCGACATTCACTACCCCAAAAGCAAAGTGAGAGGAAGCACTGGGGGACTGTTGCGCTGTTTGCTGTTGGTCGGGGCTGTTCTTTTGCCTGGAATCATGCCCTGCATTGGATTGCAATCGAGCCTTTCCGAATGCGAAGCACCTCTTGATGCAGCGGAGTCATCGGAGGAAGCGGTCGTCCGCACCCAATGTCATACGCCGCTTCGCCGTTCTCAGTCAGAATCGCGGCATTTGGTTGTCGCGTATCGAAAGGCAACTTTTCGTGTGGTTGGCGACGTGGGCCGAACTGCTCCCACCGGGCATCGGCTTGCGAACCATCTCATGGCGCCGCTGCTTCTCTAGCCGGGCCTTTGCTTCTGGGACGAACTTCGTCGTCAACGCCCTGCCTCTTATCACAATCCTTGTGATGCTGGCGGAAGCTTTGGCGGCATGCGTACTGCGGTTGCGGCACGTATAGCCAGACGACCGACACTAAATGCAATTCAGATTATCGCTTCATTCCAATCTCTTTCAAGGACTCAGGACCATGCAAAAACTCGTCGATGGCATTCACGAATTTCAAGATAGCTATTTCACTTCCCACAAGTTACTTTTCGAGCGATTGGCCCAGGGGCAACAGCCGCTGGCATTGTTCATCACCTGTTCTGACTCGCGCATCGATCCCAGCCTGTTGACGCAAACACAACCGGGTGAGTTGTTCATCATGCGAAACGCCGGCAACATCGTGCCTCCTTACGGAGCCGTGCTTGGTGGGGAAGCGGCCACAATCGAATTCGCCGTTTCTGTGTTAAAGGTGCAGGACATCATTGTCTGTGGTCATTCCCACTGCGGAGCGATGAATGGCTTGCTGCACCCTGAGGCTGTCGACGAGTTGCCGGCAGTTCGTGCTTGGCTGACGCATGCCGAAGCCACCTCGCGAATCATGAAGGAGAACTACAAGCACATCACCGAAGCAGCGCCTCGGCTGACGGCGACGGTCGAAGAGAATGTATTGGTGCAGCTTGAAAATCTGAGGACACATCCCTCCGTAGCGGCAAAGTTAGCCCGTGGCGAACTGAAGCTACACGGTTGGGTTTACAAATTCGAGACTGGTCAAGTTTTCGCGTACGACGCCGAAAAGGGACAGTATCTGCCCGTGGAAGAAACCGTCGCTCGTTCCTCGAGTGTCTCGGCTGAGTTGCCTTCGATTTAGACACAGATCGCATCGTTGGCGTTGCTCAAGATTAACCAATCCAGATCGCAAAGAGACGAAAGATGAGTAGCACTCAAGAAATGGATCAGGAGCAGGAGACCGCGGTCGGCTCGATCATCAAGCACGATTTACTGGCGTCTGTCGTGGTGTTCCTGGTCGCGTTGCCATTGTGTATGGGCATTGCGATCGCCTCAGGAGTCCCTGTGGCTGCCGGTCTTATCAGCGGCATCGTCGGCGGGTTGGTTGTTGGCACGCTGGCCGGCTGTCCGTTGCAAGTCAGTGGGCCTGCGGCTGGTTTAACGGTGATTGTCTATGAGGTCGTCCAGCGATTTGGCTTGGAGATGCTGGGCACCATCGTCTTGATCGCGGGGTTGATGCAAGCCGTTGCTGGGGTTCTGAAGTTAGGGCAATGGTTTCGCGCTGTTTCGCCCGCTGTCATCAAAGGAATGTTGGCCGGAATCGGTGTACTGATCTTCGCAAGTCAGTTCCACGTGATGGTGGACGACAAGCCGAAGGGCAGCGGAATCCGAAACCTGGTTACGATTCCGCAAGCGATTTGGAAGGGTTTGGCAATCCCCGAATTCAACGGCCGTGAAGATCGGAAATTCCGGACCGAGATGTTGCGCACCGTTGGCGACCTCCACCAGCGTCAGGTGAACCTGCACGAGCGAGTGGCTGAACGCGTGCCGCATCCTGGGAACAGAGAAAAGCCCGAGTCCTCGGATGCTCTTGTCGAGATCGCGACCGTTGACTTGGTTGACTTGGCGACCGAGCAATCACAGATTACGAAGGAGCTCAGTGCTGTCGGTGTTCGATTAAAGGAGTTTGAAACGGAGTCGGTTCCGAGTAAAAAATTTACGAGGATCAATGAAGCGGCTTCCTTGGCGATTCTTCAAAGTGGTGCCGCGGCAACCGCGTTGCAGCAAAACAACATCGAAGAGATCTTGCCACGACAGGTCCAAGCCGTAGCGTCGCTTGAAGATCTTATGAGCCATCAAAAGAATCACCATCTGGCAGCCTACCTCGGTATCCTGACGATCGCAGTCATCCTGTTATGGCAGGGGGCCGCGCCCAAGCCTCTCAAGGTCGTGCCGGCCCCTTTGATCGCGGTGGTTTTAGCAACCCTAGTTGCCGCCCTGCTCGCGGTACCGGTGCTGTACGTAGAAATCCCCAATAATCTTTGGAGCGATGTGCGGTTTCCGAGCCTCACCGTACTGAGCTCGGCACCCTGGGCGGCCGTAGTTCAGGCCGGACTGATGATCGCGGTGGTTGCCAGTGCAGAAACTTTGTTGTGTGCAACCGCAGTGGATCAGATGCATCAAGGTCCCCGCACTCGATACGACCGCGAGCTCTTTGCACAGGGTGTTGGGAATGTTGTTTGCGGTTTTCTTGGTGCGCTCCCGCTGACTGGAGTGATTGTTCGCAGTTCGGCAAACGTCCAAGCGGGCGGACGCACCCGCGCTTCCGCGATCCTGCACGGACTGTGGCTGCTGATCTTCGTCGCAGGCTTGGCGTTTGTACTGCGTCTGATTCCGACCTCAAGCCTGGCTGCGATTTTGGTTTATACGGGTTACAAGTTGGTCAATCCCAAGTCCATTCGCGACCTCGGCAAGTACGGTCGTGGCGAAGTCGCGATTTACGCCGCCACCGTTAGCACCATCGTCATCACCGATCTGTTGACCGGCGTACTGGTGGGCATCGGACTTGCCGCCGCCAAACTTCTGTATACGTTCTCGCACTTGGCCACACGGCTTGAACAAGAACAAGGCTCCCGCAGGGTGACTCTCTCACTTCAAGGTGCAGCCACCTTCGTTCGTCTTCCCGCTCTGGCGCGAGAATTAGAGAAGGTTCCCGCTCGCGCTGAATTACATATCGATTTTAGTGAGCTTGACTACATCGATCACGCCTGTCTGGACCTGTTGATGAACTGGGCGAAGCAACACGAGTCAACGGGCGGCAAACTCGTCATCGACTGGCAGTCGTTGCATGCACGCTTCAATCCCGACACAGCAAAGAATGGCGCACCTGCATCCGAATCGGTTGTCGGTCCCAATGAATCCGTGGGCGAGTCCACTGTTTCTCAATAGAACGAATAAGGAAGGAAGTCAGTCATGCGTCATTTACTTGTTCCCACCGACTTCAGCGAATCCGCGCACGCGGCGCTGCAATATGCCGTCGGGCTATGCAAAGACCTCGAGGGGAGAATCACACTGCTGCATGTCAGCCATACGGAGAGAGTCACAGAAACACTGATGGGCCTCGATGCAATCGAGAACCTTTCCAGGACGCTCAGTTCGCCGTCGGGTTCAGCAGGTTGCGCACCATCGTTCAATGTTGATGAGTTGAAGTCGGTGGTGCAACAGAAGCTTGACGCGTGCGTCGATGCGACGTCGGATGAGAACGTGAGGATCGAGACCGCATTTGCGGAAGGCAGGCCATCCGTCAAGATTGTCCAGTACGCTCGCGATCACAACATTGACCTGATTGTCATGGGAACGCACGGCCGCGGCCCCGTAGCACAGTTTTTTCTCGGCAGCGTAGCCGAAAACGTTGTTCGATCCGCGGACTGTCCCGTCCTGACCGTTCGCGAAAACTCGCACGCTTGTGACCCCGCGAAACAACGCTGATGACAGGAAGTCGCTTTGGTTGTGCTACACCTGGACGCCGGTCACGGACTGCGGTCGGCTTTGCCCGACGCGCGTTTCACTGACGTCATATTGCGAGTCGGCGTCTATGCAATTTGGTCTGCAGTTCGGCAAATGCGATGCAGGCATTCTCTGGGGCGCGGAGATGCGACGGAGGCATGATGCACGTCCTTGTTACGTCAAAGGATACCGCGTCGACGGGACGGTCTACGCTGCTGGGCATCAGTCGTCGCGGTAGATGAATGTCCTGCGATCGGACATCGTTCCCGTAACGCTAGGAATTCAGGCCTAGATGCCGAGTTTGGTCAACGGCGGGTTGCTGGCAGTGATCTCACCCGAATCCGATACCTTCAAATAATAGGACGACCAAATGTGCACCCGCGTTGATACCGCGAAGTCCCCCGGCTGCTCCAACTTCTCCCAAATGTTCACCCGATAGTTGTCGTTGTGGTGCCGGCACACCTCCACGCGATGCAGATGGGGTGGTCGGCCGACTTTCTCTAGAACCTGCGATTTGATCTTGTCCGTGTGGTCGGATAACGCCACGGGATCATCGTTCTGCAGGGCTGCTTGATCGACTTTTGCCATTATTTCCTCGGCCGCTTGATGGTAATGAGACACTGAACTGTACCGTAATTGGGGCTCGTTCGATACGAGTGCGGCGTGCAGAACACCTCCGCCACCGATAGACACCGCCGGCTGGCTAGCAAAAGGAATCTGGGGAATTTGCTGCCATCCACCTCAATCGAGGCTCTTTTCATCGGTGATTTGCGTGAGACTGGGAGCGATATGCGATTTCGAATCGATCCAGTCGATGTCAGCCAATCCAGCCGCAGCCGTGATTTCGGAAAATTCAGACATTCCCGGCGAGAACGAAATGTCGTGGAATCGAGTACACTGGGGGGCCTGGAAGCACGGCACCGACAACGATTCCGTTGGGTTCCCATGAGAGCCAAAACACAGCCAGCCTCGGATGAACGAAATGATTCCTCTACGCATCACCGCATGCGTCTGCGTTGCGATTTTTCTGATCGTTGCCGCCACCGATCAATCATGCGGTGACGCGCCCGATCAACCGTCCACGCCCAAGAAGAAGTCGGTCGATTTTGCTCGGGACGTTTATCCCATTCTCCAGCGCTCGTGCCTGGAGTGCCATGGCGAGCAGAAGCAAGAGGGCGACCTACGCCTCGACGTCCGTGACCAAGCGTTGCAGTCCGGCACCATCGAAGTTGACAGTCCCGCCGACAGTGAACTGTTACGCAGAATCTTGCTGCCACGCGGTGACGATGAAGTCATGCCGGCGATCGGCGACCCGTTAACTAGGCAACAGATATCGATCATCCGCCGCTGGATTCAACAGGGTGCTCCGTGGCCGGACGATTTTAAAGCGAACAAACACTGGTCGTACATCGCTCCTGTGCGTCCCCAACCTCCTGCGGTATCCGCTAGTCAGTGGGCCAAGTCACCCGTCGACCAATTCGTCTTGCGACGACTCGTCGACGAAGGACTCAGCCCGTCGCCTCGGGCGACACCCCAAACACTCGTTCGCCGAGTCTATCTGGACTTGATCGGTCTGCCGCCGACACCCGAGGAAGTCAACCACTTACTGACGAACCCATCGGAAGATCGTTTTGAAACGCTGGTTAACGAACTGCTTGCCCGCCCTCAGTTCGGCGAACGCTGGGCGCGGCCCTGGCTTGACCTGGCGCATTACGCTGACTCACACGGTTTCCAGAAAGATAATCTCAGAGAGCATTGGGCTTATCGCGACTGGGTGATTCGAGCACTCAACGACGACATGCCGTTTGATCAGTTCACGATCGAGCAGATTGCTGGCGACCTGCTTCCGGATGCAACGGAATCACAAAAGATTGCGACGGGGTTTCATCGTTGCACCCCGACGAACGTCGAGGCCGGATCGCTGCCGGAGGAAACTCGCATCGAACAGGTCATGGATCGTGTGAACACCACGGGCGCGGTTTGGCTGGGCACAACCCTGGAGTGCTGTCAGTGTCATGACCACAAATATGACCCTTTCAGTCAGAAGGAATATTATCAACTACTGGCGTTTTACAATAACACTCAGTTGGAAGCGGATCTTGCCAGCCCGAACAAGCCCAGTTCGATCCAGTTCAACGGTCCCACAATGCCGCTGTCGAATCCGCAGCGGGACGCCCAGCACGCGGATCTGCAGAAACAACTGGCCGAGGCCAATCAACAACTTCGCGACCTCCGCAAGGAGTTGGAATCGGACCTCCAGTCGTGGGTAACGGAGCTGGCAGAACGTTCTGCGAAGGCGCCGAAGACACACGTGTTGGACATCACGAGTTTTCAGTCGGAGGGCGCGACCGATACATTCGAGAAGCTCGAGGATGGATCGATCTTGTTAGTGGGAGGAGATCCTCCTGATACCGATGTCTACACCGTGCGTGTTCGGGGTCAACTGACCGACATCCGTAAATTTCAGCTCGACGCCTTGCAACATCATTCGTTGCCTGGCGAGGGGCCAGGTCGAGGCGATCCAAAACGTAGAAACTTTGTGCTCAATGGATTCGCGGCGGAGCTCAGGCCGCTGGACGCCTCTCCGGCAACCAAGCTTGAGTTTTCGTCCGCGACAGCCAGTTTTTCGCAAACGAGCTGGGATGTTTCGGGGGCCTTACAGAACAAACCCAAAACCGGGTGGGCGATTGCGCCCCAGTTCGACCGATCCCACTGGGCAACGTTCACTCTGGCAAAACCGCTGGACATTGCTAACGACGCCGAACTCGTCTTCACGCTCACTCAGGAATTCGGAAAGGCGCGAACGATCGGACGTTTTCAACTGTCCGCAGTCACTGGCGCCGGCGAAGGAATTTCGATACCGGATGATCTGCTCAAGGTCGCAGCAAAGCCGATTGCAGAATGGTCCAAACGCGATCGCAGCAGAGTACTCGACTACCGAGTCAAGCAAGACACTCGCAGCAGCAAGCTAGCGCGTGACATCACCAAACTTAAGAAGCAGATTCAAGCGGTTGTTCCGGACACCACTCTCGTGATGGTCGAGTTAGAGAAGCCGCGGATGTCGACGGTCTTTGAGCGAGGCGACTACCAAAAACCGGGCGAGGTCGTGCAACCGGGGACCCCGTCAATTCTGCATTCCATGCCCGAGAGTCCGCGGAATCGCCTGGATCTTGCTCGGTGGCTGGTATCGCCGCAGAACCCGTTGGTTGCCAGAGTCACGGTCAATCGGTTGTGGGCCGAGTTGTTCGGTCAGGGAATTGTAACGACGGTCGAAGACTTCGGCGTGAAAGGGGAACCACCGTCCCATCCCGAATTGCTCGACTGGCTAGCGGTCGAATTCGTGGAAAAGGGTTGGTCGACCAAACAACTTCTGAAGACGATCGTTATGTCGGCGACATATCAACAATCGTCCCATCTGTCAGAGGAACTGCTCGAAAAAGATGATCGCAACCAATTGCTGGCACGCGGGCCGCGTTTCCGCATGGACGCAGAAATGATTCGCGACAACGCGTTGGCGATCTCAGGCTTATTAAGTCTGAAACAGTACGGTCCACCGATCCGTCCGTTTCAGCCCGATGGAATCTGGATCAAAACCGGAGGAACCGCTTATCAATACGAAGTCAGTCCCGGCAGCGAACAGTACCGGCGGGGAATCTATGTTGTCCTGAAACGCGGATCTCCCTACCCGAGTTTCGTCAACTTTGATGCCACCGCCCGGCTGGTCTGCACGGTGAAACGATCACGTACAAACACACCACTTCAAGCGCTGACGTTGCTGAACGATCCGGTCTATGTGGAAGCGGCAAAGTCACTGGCAGACCGCGTCTTGACTGAGAAAAAAGGGGAACCGCTGGACTCGCAACTTGATTTCGCGTTCCAGCTTTGCACGGCACGCAAGCCGACCGAGGCGGAACGCCATGTATTGGCAGATCTTTATCGCAGCCAACTCGAAGAACACGCCGACCAATTCCCTAAATCAAGTCGCGGTCAGACTGAGTCGGACGCATGGCGCAGTGTGGCCGCCGTCCTGCTGAACCTGCATGAAACGATCACAAAGAACTGACATACACGGACAGCTATCTTCCGATGGACCCATGGTAAAGAACCGATGACGCATCACAACGAAGTTCACATCGATCGCCGTGATTTCCTGAACACGTGTGGGATCGGGTTCAGCGGGATCGCACTGGCGTCGCTGCTCGGTGACGAGGCGTTCGCAGCGCCCGGTCAAACTCATTTTGCTCCGCGAGCGAAACATGTGATCTATTTGCACATGATCGGTGCACCGTCGCAGCTTGATCTATTCGAGGAAAAGCCGGAATTGATCAAGCGACACAACGAACCCTGCCCACCGGAGGTGACCAAGGATCGCGACTTTGCCTTCATCGGAAAAACTTCGACGCTTGCGGGTTCTCCCTGGAAATTCTCGAAGTACGGCGAGAGCGGACATTCGTTCTCGGAACTGCTTCCCAATCTAGCCGGAGTCGCCGACGAACTCGCTTTTATTCGCTCGGTACACACCGAAGAGATCAATCATGCTCCGGCGCAAATGTTCTTGCATTCGGGATTCGGTCAAGGCGGCCGACCCAGCCTTGGATCGTGGGTGACCTACGGACTTGGGTCCGAGAACAAAGATTTGCCCGGGTATGTTGTGCTGCTTAGCGGGCCCGCGGGCGGAGCGGGAACCAGTTTGTGGTCGACCGGCTTTCTGCCCAGCGTTTATCAGGGGATTCAGTTCCGCTCGCAAGGAGATCCCGTATTGTTTCTAACCAACCCCGAAGGGTACACCCAGAAGCGAAGGCGGCGGGAACTGGATGCACTGGCTCAGCTGAATCAGCAGCAGTCCGCGGCCACGGGGGATCCCGAAATCGAGACACGTATCCAGCAATACGAAATGGCCTATCGAATGCAAGCTTCGGTTCCGGAATTGATGAGCATCGATGGTGAGACGAAAGAGACGCTTGAACTCTACGGCGCGACCCCCGGAAAGGCGTCGTTCGCTAACAATTGTTTGCTGGCCCGGCGGCTGGTCCAGCGAGGTGTTCGACTGATTGAGCTTTATGATTCCGATTGGGATCATCACAACAACCTGGAAACACGGTTGCCGAAAAAGTGTCAGGAGACCGACAAGCCGATCGCCGGACTGATCCAAGACCTAAAGCGGCAAGATCTGTTGAAGGATACGCTGATCGTCTGGGGATCCGAGTTCGGGCGGACGCCTTTGCGACAAGGCGGTAGCGTCAACGACAAAAAGCTGTCTGGTCGCGATCATCACAAAGATGCATACACGATGTGGCTGGCCGGCGGAGGCATCAAGCCGGGCGCAAGCTACGGCCAGACCGACGACCTTGGCATGGACGTCACGGAAAACGGTGCGCACGTGCATGACCTAAATGCCACGATCCTACATCTGCTGGGTCTCGATCACGAGCGATTGACCTACCGCTACCAGGGGCGTGAATTTCGCTTGACCGACGTCCACGGAAACGTCATCCAAGATATCCTTGCCTAAACACGATCAAAGTAGCTTTGCCATGAATCTTTTGACGACCACCCTGCCCCAACACCTTTTTGTGAGCACGACGATGCGTTGCATGTTGCTGTTTGTCCTGTGTCTTGGTCTGAGCGCCTTCGAGCCTACAAATGCGGAGGACAAACAACGTCCCAACGTGTTGTTTATTGCCGTGGATGATCTGAACGCATGGGTCACCCACCTGGGCCGCAACCCGCAAGCCAAGACGCCGAATATCGATCGCTTGGCGAAGATGGGTACGACGTTCAGCCGCGCCTACTGTGCCGTACCTGCTTGTAACCCGGCTCGAGCTGCCTTGATGACCGGCCAACGTCCCTGGACGACAGGCTGCTACATGAACGGAGACCCATGGAAGAAGTACACCACCGAGGGATTTGGGCTGAGCAACCAGTTCAAACAAGCGGGATACTATGTTGCCGGCGCGGGAAAAATCTACCACAGCCAAACCTATCACCCATCGGAATGGTCGGAATACATGGACCCCAAAAGCTATTCGCTGGACGGGCCCCGCGTTAAGAAGTACGAGGGATATCACGAACCGCTGCCGCATGATCTGAAAGACGATGATCTCGGGGACTGGCACGTCGTCAACTGGTGCATCGAACAACTGCAACAGAAGCACGACAAGCCGTTGTTTCTGGCCTGCGGTCTTTACAAGCCGCATCTGCCCTTTGCCGTTCCGCGGAAGTATTACGATTTGTTTCCACGTGATCAAATCCAGCTGCCGCCTCATCGTGAAGACGACCTCAGCGACATTCCGCCAGCAGGCGTCAAGATGGCCAATCCCAACGGTGATCACGCCAAGTTTCTAAAAAGTGGTCGTTGGAAAGACGCCATCCAGTCCTACCTGGCAACCTGTGCCTACACGGACATGAACATCGGCCGTCTATTGGATGGACTTCGTAACAGTCCGCATGCCGACAATACGATCATCGTTCTGTGGGGCGATCACGGTTGGTCATTTGGCGAAAAGAGTCACTGGCGCAAATTTGCCTTGTGGGAAGAACCGACACGAGCTCCGCTGATCTGGGTCGCGCCCGGCGTCACCAAAGCGGGGACCGTATGTGAGCGGCCGATCGACTTCATGACCATCTATCCAACGCTTTGCGAATTGGTCGACATCGAGATCCCCCAGCACGTCGAGGGCCGAAGCGCTGTCTCTTTGTTGCGTGAACCGTCAGCCGCGTGGAATGAGCCGGCGATTACGACGCATGGCTACAAGAATCACGCGGTGCGTACGCAAACACATCGATACATTCGATATGCCGATGGCAGCGAAGAGCTGTACGACCACCGAAATGATCCATACGAATGGACGAACCTCGCCTCGGAACCTGCATCGGCAACCGTGATCCAGGAACTGAGGGCTCACCTGCCGACTCATAATGCCAAACCGCCTCAGCAGAAACGAAACAAGTGATACGGTTAGCTAGACAGCCTCGCATCACCGTTGCCGCTGGGCAGGACAAAATCTGCAGCGGGCTGGCTCACTGCAATCGCAGCCTTGCCGCCTACCGCTTTTTATCGTCTCGGCCGACCAACGCTGGACTTATTCCAGGTGCCAGTCGTGGGCGTCGGCCATGATGCTGGCGTTGATCTGCAGCAGCCGTTGCTTCATTCTCGCTAGCGTTTCGGGAAATTCATCCGCGACGTTGGTCGTCTGCGAGCGGTCCTTTTCGAGATCGAATAGCTGGTAGTCTTTGTAACCGCCCGTTTTAATCATCGGGATCCAGGATTCCTGGAACATATTGTTGCTCGACAATTCGTAGTCTCGATGGGCGACCAAAGACCACTTACCGTCTCGCATGGCGACGATCGGTTGGCTCCGCTGCAGATGCCAGAACAACGGCTGGTGCCGCGTGAACGCATCCGCTTGTCCACGCAGGATCGGTGCCAGGTTGGAGCCGTCGAGATGACGTGTCGCTGGAGGCTCGACGCCGATGAGTGAACAGAGGGTTGGCAACATATCCACAATCCCTGCCGGTTCACCAGAAACCTGGCCGGCTTGAACTTGACCGGGCCAAACGAAGATCCCCGGCACGCGAATACCGCCTTCCCAGTTTGCGCCCTTGCGACCCCGCAAACCTCCGGTCCGATCATCGCGATAGCTTCCGTTGTCCGATGCGTAAACGATAATCGTGTCTTCAGCGGCGTCGACTTCGCGCAGCTTCTTTAAGATGCGTCCAATCGCGCGATCGGTGTTGTCAATCGTGGCACTGTAGATCGCCGCGTTGTCTTTGCGAGTCCCATAAGTGTCAACGATGTCCCCGGGAGCGGCGATCGGTGCATGAGGCTCGTGAAACCAGACGTTCAGAAAAAACGGACGATCCGATCGGCCTTCCTGATCTAGCCAGCGGATCGCTTCGTCCGCAACCAGTTGACAGGAATAGCCTTCCAGCGGGCCGACAGGCTGTCCATTGCGAATGAAGTTATCCGGGTTTCGATGGCTCGGGGACGCGTTATTCCAAGTCGCAAACCAGTGATCAAACCCATGCTCCGCGGGGGTCGGTTTCTGGCGTTCGGGCGTGGGCAGCCCCAAGTGCCACTTGCCCACATGCGCCGTCGCGTAGCCCGCCCCTTTCAGCAATTCCGCAAGCGTGTTTTCGCGCAGCAGCAGATGCGAGTTTTGACTTTCATCGTGAATCCAGCTGTAGACGCCGGCACGAATGTGATGTCGACCTGTTAGCAAAGTCGCTCGAGACGGACTGCAAACGGCACAGCCGGAATAAAAATCCGTGAACCGAGTTCCCGCAGCTGCCAGTCCATCGATATTCGGTGTGCGTACAGGTCCGCCATAACATCCGACATCTTGGTATCCCAGATCATCCGCCAGCAAGATCACGACGTTGGGATGATCCGCGGCATGTACGTGCAGCGCACCCAATTGAACCGCCACCATCGCCAAAAATAGCAAACACTTTCTCATTCTTATTCTCATGCTCATGTTGTCATTCCATCCAGGTTCCTGTCGAACAAAAAGGCACGCCCCATCGAATCTTCCACCACGCTGATCGGACGAGTTTCCGTTTGACAGGGCTCCTACGATACCACATTCCGGACGCCTGGTAGCGTCACACCCGATGTAGTCGTACTGCATTATCAAGCCGTCAAATTTCCAAGGCCGACAAGTAAAAACGGCCGTGGTTGGGTGGCCCCGCTTGCGCTTTTTTGATGTTGCGCGTTTGTATTTAGGGGCAAAGCCCCGGACGTTTACCTAGCCCAGCCCAACGGGCTGGGACCAAAAAAACCAATGAACTGTAGGACCAACGGCCCGGCCATTTACTCGGATCTACTGACGTAGGCTAGGCAAATTGCCGGGCCTTTGGCCCGATGAACGTCTAAAACCGCAATTTCAAAACTTGCGTTCGGACTGCTGTTTGTAGACGCCTGTCGTCGCGAGTGTCTTTGGCCTCCGGTTCGCCGACCAAGAAAGGTAGGGATTGATCCGACAAAACGGCGTTACTCTGGCCAGCGGTCGGCATCTTTGACAAGCTTCCACCGAGTAAGCTTCTCGGGGTGTCTCGGTGAGATCGAAGTTATTTGTCCGACTCCCACGCCAGTAATTGCAGGTCACTGCAAAACGGTGAAGCCGGCAGGTCCGCCTGGTTGTAAAGGTTCGCGTTCTCCGGGGCCCCGCTGCAGGCGTAACGGACCGCTCGCGGATTCCTAACACCGGGGCTCTGAACGATCACGGCGGAACCATCGATCGTTGCCTGGGCGGGATGCCAATTGCCGGATTCATCTGCCAATTCAAAGTGCGCTAATGCGATATCAGGCGTCGGCGTTGCCGCGGCGAGTCCTTCCTTGCGAGCCACCATTAAACCAGAATCCGCGTGCTCGAACTCGACTCGCATCGAATCACCGTCGACGGTGGCCGACTTAAACAGCGGCCCACTGCAAGGAAACTGCTTTCCATATGTCTTCACCAAAGCCCAGTTTGCCAGGCGACTGGCCACATCAAGTTTATTGGCCGGATGAATGTCGCTGTCGCGAAGATCGATCGTCACCGCCATTCCTGTGTGCGGGATGTCCAGGCTCAGACGCTGCTCTTCACGCAAGCGAATCCATCCCGTCAATTCATCTTTGAACGTTGGTAGTTGCACAAAATAAAACGGAAGCTCCGGTTGACCCCAGGTTTCTCGCCAGCCCTCGACGAGCGCTCGCATCTTGAACCGGTAATTGCGAGGATCTTCACCATGACCGGCGTTGGACTCGCCCTGATACCAAATAAATCCACGGATCGCGTAGGGCGCGATCGGCGACACCCGCGCGTTGTAGATTCGACCTGGCATGCCAGCGGTATTGCGAACGATCACGCCTCCTTCGAGCTTAGCCAACGCATCAAGTTGATTCTGCTCGGCGAGCGAAAGGAGTGGTTGCAACGTTTCCTGCTTTTCGAACTGCGATCTTGGAATGAAACCTTCGATCGGTTTGCCACCCCAAGATCCCTCGATGATGCCAATCGGAACACCAAGCTTTTCATGAAGGGTGCGGGCAAAGAGGTACGCGACCGCAGATTGTGTTGCCCGGTTGGCGGGATGATCGAGTTGCCAAGGCGTCACCTTCTGTCTGCGTTTTAAGGGTTGGGGTGAATCGGGTTCATCGATCCGAAGCCAGCGAATGTTGTCGGTCGCAGCGGCTTCGGCGATTTCGCGAATGGCGGGGATCTTCTGAGCACACGCTTGGAGCGTCATCTGCATGTTCGATTGACCACTGGCATACCACACTTCGCCAACGAGCAGGTTGCGAAACTCCTGACGATCCTCTTGCGATTCGACGATCATGGTCGTACCGTTGCCGTCGGCTCGCAGCGGCGAAAGCTCAAGTCGCCAAGTTCCATCTTCCGCTGCCTGGACCGTCTTCGTTTGGCCGGCAAGACGAACGGTGACTTCCGTGTTCGCAGTGGTCGTTCCCCACACCGGCAACTTGACACCCTGCTGTAACACGGCGTTGTCAGTAAAAACGTCAGCGACACGAAGCTGATCGGCCGCAAGCAAGTCAGGTAGTAAAGCAACCAGCAGCAGAACGAGTGGCAAGGGGGATGCACGCATCGGGGTTCTCACGGTTCAAATGGAATGAGCCCAACAAACCATTGGCTTCGGCTCTTCAAGAAAGCCTCTTCGCGATGGTTCGTAGGGTTTGGCTCACGGTCGATTTTGGCAGTGGCCGCCGGATCGGAAGCGACGATGTCGAGCACGCTCAAGCGATCACGCAGCCGCCATGCGACCCTAAAACGGGGATCTGCGGAGTTCGCATGAGAAAAAGAGTATATCCCAAGCAGACGACGTGGTAACAAGCAGCCACTTTCTGAACCGAGAGCGTGAGAGTTCGCAGAGAGAATGGACAGCCATCGGGGACAGAGCATGTTTTGGGGGCAATGTCGCCGACTTTCAGGTTGCGAGCTTCCTCGAGCCGCAAGCCCATCGCGTAGGTGGTCCGAAAAAAAGCAGCAATACGCTCGATTCGGCAGGCGTCGATAATGCAGTGGAGCTGTTCGATGGTGAGTACTTCCGGCGTCGTTTTGTCCCGCTGCAGTTTCATCGTGGCGAGCGTCTGCCAATTTCGCTTGTAGGTTCGCGAGTAGAAGAACTTGACACCTGAGAAGGCTACACGGATCCAGGCGTATTTCACTGCGACTCTTTCGCGAAATACGCCGTCGCTTTTTTTAGTATTTCACGCTCCATCTCGACGCGAGCGAGTTCTTTGCGGAGTCGTTTCACTTCCGCAGTGAGCTGTTCGACAGACGCGTTATCGTCACAAGGCTTTGGCGTTGGTGCAAACTTCCGATGCCAATCACGGAGTGTTGTGGTATCAACATTGACTGCCCTCGAGGCGGCCGCGAAGGTGTACCCTTGATTGACGATCAGATCGACAGCATTTCGCTTGAAATCTTCAGTGAATGATCGTCGTTGTTTGTTCTTTGCTGACATATTGGTCTCCTAAGACGATTTTGAAGGATTCGTCCACAGTCCGCCAGTCATGGGCTAACGCACCAGATCAAACAACCCCGAGAACACCTTGCGACAGTTTCCTACAGACAATCAATAATCTCTGCTAAACCCGCCACAGAAAACAAATGCCGCATCTCTCTCCCCACGAAAAGTTCATCAGTCCCACTTGCAGCGAGATCGCGCTTTGACGGGCAGCGGGTGATTTGGAGTGAAGTGTGTGACCTCGGTAAGGTCAGCAAGTGATCAATCAACGGCCGACGACCAATAGCTTTTGTGGCCACTCTAGTCTATCATTAGCTGACAGACTTCCCGAGAATTGGTGCGCAGCGATGACCCACTACAAGCGAGCGATCGAAATCCAACAGCGTCTGGACGCTATTTTGCAATTGATCGCTGGTGGACAGCATTCGACGCCTCAGATTGCCGATGAAATAGGTGTGTCGACCGCGACTGTTTCACGATGCATCGAGGCATTGAGAAATCAGGGCAACATTATCAAAGCTGAAAAACTTGAAAACCAGTGGCGGTATAAGCTGTTGTCAAACAGCGTGAAACAATCGTCGACGTTCGAAAAGGCAGGGAAGTCATGAATGCCGAATTACTAAAACGGATCATGCGAGCAATCGCAGACGGCTCGCAAGATGACCTAGAACAACTCGCGTTGAAGGTAATCGACCGAGAACGTGAAAGTGGGCATAGTCGCTTAGCTAACCAGCTCGAAGGCATCATGAGCCGTCCTCGTCCGCAAACGGAACCGGTAAGCGGCGGTGTCAACACGCCCCGCAGACTGACACAGCTTCCGGTAAGCCGACGCCACCAGGAACTACTAGCGACGCTCGTGCCTCGTGGAGAGCTGGAGCACCACATGGTGCTTCCGCACGACATCGAGAAACGTTTTTCGCGAATCGAACAGGAGTACGCGGCTCGCGAGCGATTGGGAGCTTATGGTTTGGAAAACCGAAAGACCATTCTGTTGTACGGCCCTCCCGGTTGCGGCAAGTCCCTAGGCGCAAAGCGGCTCGCCTGGAACACAGGACTACCGCTGCTGAAAGTTCGCTTTGACGCATTGCTTTCATCGTACTTTGGGGAATCAGCCAGTAACCTTCGAGCAGTTTTTAATTCCGCCAAGGAGCGGCCTTGCGTGTTGCTACTGGATGAATGTGACTTCATCGCAAAATCTCGAGCTGATACACGGGACATTGGCGAAGCGTCGCGAATCGTCAATTCACTATTGCAACTGATGGAAGAATACGACGCTCCTGGATTATTGGTCGCAACAACGAATCTGGAAGATTCTTTGGACGAGGCCTTGTTTAGGCGGTTCGACGATGTCTTTCAAATTCCGCTTCCTGGTCAGAACGAAATTGATGAGTTGCTTCGCTCGACACTTTCGGCGGTCAAGTGTGATGCTAAACTGTCATGGCAAAAGGCGGCTACGAACCTTGACGGCTCTTCCGCCGCAATGGTCGTCAAGTCAGCTAGAGATGCTGCGAAAGCGGCAGTCTTGAGCGGAGTCAAAATCGTCGACACACATATTTTGCTCGCTGCCATTGACGAGAATAAGAGAGCTGCCCAACAGCGATAGCAGGTTCAAGGATGCCACCATCGGAAAGACCATTTGACAATCTCCCGTTGGTGCTGACCGGTTCTGGAGATTCACGCCCTCGAATACCACGAGCCATTGAACCTGACCCGATTACTGCTGCGAATCGGGCCAACCGAGTTGGCCATGCCAGTCGCCTTCGTGCGTCAACTGTCGCGATTGCAAAACGCTGGCAACAAAGTCAGCAACAACGAGCAGTCCTAGGACTTCCAGAGCCGGAAGAGGGAATTCCACTTCTGCTTCGTATCGACACGTTATTCGATGTCGATACGCTACGACGACAGTTCAGTTTCGAGATCATCTCAGAGCAAGACGATGGGTTTGTAATTGTCGTCTCAAAGGATCTGGACCTTCGTCTTGTTCAGAAAAAACTTGATGAGTTCGAGTTGGCAACCGGCTCGGGGTCGATTGCTCAAATTCACGAACTCGTCAATGACGAAAGCCATGAAGAGCGACTGAAGCGAATACTCACCGAACAACTTCTTAGCGAATGGTCCTCGATCCAAGATGATCAAGAACTGATCGTCGATATCAGCATCGCCTGTGTCGGTGAATGGCAGATTCGTAAGCGTCCCAAACGCGATCGGAGATGGAAGCCAGAAACTTGGGCAAGGAAAGAGAGCGACTGGAACAATGAGAGGATGGACGCGTATGAAAAATGGGAAGCACTGAAAGACTCTCGTTTGGATGACGTCGAGTCTATGCTCTCGCCATACAACGTCGAAATTCTCAAAAATTGGGACAACGCAGATTTCAAAGCTGTTGAATTGCCTGATAGTTTTACGCTGCGAATCCGAATCAATGGGCGCGGACTCCGAGACTTCGTGCTGAACTACGCATGGGTGTGGGAAGTTGCTGAGCCAGATGACATTGAGACACCCCAACAGACGGCTCGCGATCTGCAGTCGTTAGCTGCCGCGTTGACCGTCAATCCGCCACCCGATAACGCACCCATCGTGTGTGTTATCGATAGTGGGATCCAAGAATCGCATCTTTACCTTGAACCAGCGATCCGGAAGGGCGACTCTCATTGTTTTATCGACGGGGTGAGCGCGACCGATGTTGCCGACTACGTGAAACCGAGTGGACACGGCACGCGAGTCGCCGGGGCAGTACTCTACGGAGAAACCGTGCCACGATCCGGCGTGATTGATTTGACATACTGGATTCAAAATGCCCGCGTGCTCAACAAACACTGTCGAATGCCAATCAGCATGTTGCCGGCGGCGGTAATTCGTGATGTAGTGACTCGCTTTAATCGAGGAAAGACCCCCACGAGGATTTTCAATCACTCAATCAATTCGGTCCTGGCGTGTCGTACCCGACACATGTCCGCCTGGGCAACCGAGATTGACCAGCTTTGCCACGATCGCGACATTCTTGTCGTGCAGAGTGTTGGAAACATCCGTTATTCGCACCCCAGCCCGAACATCGGTATTGAAGAACACCTTGCCGCTGGACGGACCTATCCCGAATATCTTTCGCAACCCATCGCAAGAATCGCTAATCCCGCGCAGAGCCTCCAAGCATTGTCGGTTGGCTCGGTGGCCTACGAATCGGTCGTTGCCGGCGGATGGCAAAGTCTTGCGTCGCAGGCCAGTGAGCCATCCGCCTTCAGCCGAAGCGGACACGGAATTTGGGGAACGATCAAGCCCGAAGTCGTGGAATACGGTGGCGATTATCTGGTCGACGGTTCAACACCGCCAAGAGTCAATTTTCCCACGGTGGGTGCATCGGCTTATCCCGTTCTACTCAGTTCAACGATGCACGGACAGCCGGCCGTCGGTCAAGATGAAGTCGGAACCTCTTTTACTGCACCGAAGGTGGCCCGTATTGCAGCCGAGTTAGCTAAGTTGATGCCTAACGCGTCTTGCTTGCTTTATCGAGCGTTGATTGTTCAGTCTGCGAAGTGGCCCGCTTGGGCTGATCCCCTACCAAAGTCAGGACAGGTCAACGTCATCCGACGTCTCGGATATGGAATACCGAACCTTTCGCGAGCAACCCAGAATTCGCAGAGCCGTGCGACTTTGACAACGTTGGCAGACCAATTCATTGGAGCAAAACAGTGCCACGTCTATCAGATTCCAATTCCGCCGGAACTGCGACGACCAGGAACCGACTACGACATCCGGATTGACGTCACGCTTTCCTATTCGGCGACGCCTCGGCGAACGCGGCGGTCCTCGCGAGGATACCTTGCGGTCTGGATGGATTGGATTTCCAGCAAAACCGGCGAGTCGGCAGATGCGTTCTTGCATCGGGCGCTCGACACCGAAGACGACTCGGATCGTGATTGTAGTCGGGAGTTGCCCTGGGTTGTGCATCCTATGACGCAACATGGTTTGACAGGCGTCAAACGTGATGCGGGAACCCTGCAAAAAGATTGGGCTACCGTCAAGTCAAACGCATTACCAGAAAACCTAAGTATTGCAGTTCGCGGCCATCAGGGGTGGAGTCGTGACCCAGACGAAACTGCGACCTATGCTATTGCCGTTACGTTCGAGATCGTCGGCCAAGAGATCGCGATCTACGAACCACTTCGCACCGCTGTCCTCGATCTGCAGTCCGTTGTGGAAGCTGAGGCAGAAGCGGAAGTCTAACCCGGATCTATTAGCAAGTCAGGACTTTCCGCCGCTATTGACGTGATGAAGAAGGCACTTCGGGCATCAAATCCAGATTCCAAGATTCTCGATCGATTTAGCTGATTATTTAAATCATTGAATCGGCCATCCGCGACAGATCGGTTCTGCCTTCTAGTCGAGTTGGGTTGGGGTGGAAACACCGCTGACGAAATCCTGCCTGGAGTCGCTCACAAAACAAGGTCATGCATGCGATCCGAAACTACTAGGATCCTATCGCAATAGCATTGGTCATCGGGCCATCCGGGACGGCGCCCACCGGGGACAGAGCATCTTTTGGGGGCATGCAAGACTAGCGTGAGCAGGCTGGTTGGACGCTCGGAATGACTTCGAGGTCGCCATGACTGAAGTCATCAGCGACTACGAGTTGCCTTGCTGGATGTCGAGCGAAAATCGGCCGGTGCTGTGCGCCTGTACCCATCGACGACTCTTTGTCGTGGGACGGTCAATGGCGACGGGGCAGCTTGCACGGCGGTGCGGGCGGGATCGTCGTCGATCGGGCGTTTTACACCCGTAATTGCCCGCCGATTGCCACGACGCTGTGAGCCGAAAGAAAGCCGCTCGCGCAGGTGAGACGTCCCTTGGATCAGCGAAAATGCCGCAAAAGCACGAGAAAAACCGGAGGGACGCTAGCATGCAAACGCCCGCTTTGTCCGATCGCGAAAAAGAATGTTTCGTGAGGCCATGGGGGCGGCAATCAGGGCCAATCCTTTACTATCTACAGGCGAAAACATTGGAGTTAATGAGGCGTATGGACGAATCGCGGCAAGCTGATTTGTTGGCGAGCGTGTGGGTCTGCCCTCTGTGCCAACATACGTGAGACAGCTAGCGAGTTGTTTTAATAGTTGAGGACACGTAGATATCCCATGACCGACATGGCCAGAAAAGAATTGCAAAAAGATCCTGAAGTCGTCGGAAAAGCCGTTCGCCGACGCTTTACCGCCGTGTACAAACGTCAGATAGCCCTCTAAGCCGAACAGTGCAACCAGCCCAGGCAAATCGGAGCTCTGCTTCGATGGGAGACTAACGGTCGGGCAAAGAAGCTGGTTCCTTCGGCATATTGCGAATCATTGCAGATTCTAAATAGACTGCTTTTCGCAGCCGATTGATGGAGCCGAGAGGTTGATGCTCTTTTAGACAATGCCAAGGCGTGAACACAAGCGACTCACACACCGCTTCATCTAGCGGTTCAGAGGAGCTGATTACTAAGTCTGCCAATGCGGTCCAGGGATATTCTTCTGGATTGTCCTGCCATTCAAGACTTGCATTTTCGATTTGTGTGATGATGTCAGTGATTTGTGCTTTCGAGCGAATTTGAGCTTCGAAAACGAAGCGGACTGGTTCACCTGAGCTTAGCCGGTTGGCGAGTCCCTCACGAAGGTAGTTAGACTCTTCGATCAGTGGCTGTTTGCCCTCCGCGTTTTCGTCGATTGGCACGACACGAAAACGCATTACCTGATCAGTGCCGAACAAAAAGGGAGCCGCGCCAAAGTATGAATTCTCTAAAGGAGTGGTCGGCGGAGTTTGAAATGGGGCAGGTGTGCCAGTGGATCGTATTTGGGCTGCGATTCTTCCGGTCTCTGCGGCTCTGGTCTTTTGCTCTGCTGTAGTTCCTGGCATTTGACGCCTTCTGAAGAATTCAGTACCCCCCTTATCATCCCCGTGTTCAGCGATCAATCGGCTAGCCAGTGCATAGTCCTCTACATTGGCGAAAACAAAAACTGGCGAATTGATCATAACGAAATCCTGTGTCAAAGCGCCGTGCTGCGGAAGTAAGGACTCCCCAGATATACCTAGCACCTTAATTGCCATCCCACGACTTCCGTGCATACGGACGCCAGGAGCGAGCTCCGGCGAATCGTCGCGGTCGCGCGAATCCGCGTTGGAGAAGCGAACAATCGCATCGTAGCTTCTCACGCTGCTAAATAATCCGACTTGGTATTTTGCGTCAATATCTTCACGGATTGTGAATTTTCCGGCGACGCATCCGTGACTCTTTGCATGTTGGTTTCGCCGTACCGTTTCGCCGCCCTTATAGCGAGTAGCCATCTGGACGCCGGTTGCCTTAACAATCGCTTGGATCATTTCCTGTTCGCTTGGGGCAATCTTCTCGAAGTCAGTTGCTTCGACACGAGCCTCTGTTAAATGAGCGAGTCCAACTAGAGGCTCATCTGATGAGGCCCAGGTGCTCCCTACAAAAATGCTGACGACTAGTATTCGCACAAACATTTGCAGTTCCATTCAAAAAAGCCAGAGAGTAAAGAAGGTACGAACA
Organism: Novipirellula rosea; assembly: GCF_039541335.1. Lineage (NCBI taxonomy): Bacteria > Pseudomonadati > Planctomycetota > Planctomycetia > Pirellulales > Pirellulaceae > Novipirellula > Novipirellula rosea. The sequence goes on from NZ_BAABGA010000006.1 coordinate 470,469, forward strand.
ATCTTTCGGTGAAACAGAAATGCTTGGTTCGGCGGAACTCCCCGTGCCGTCAACTGGGCAATTTGAATCGTGTTGATGCAGAAGTCTTTTCCCCTAATTTATTGAGATAAAAGTTCGCCTCACCAAGTCCAGGGTGTTTGCAAAAATCCTTTGGGGAGGCGAATTGATTTCGGCGAAGGCGTCATATGAGAGGTGGTTATCAAAAAAAGTATACGTGAGTCGCGTCGATAAATTTAAGTAAGAGTGCTCGACGCAGCTACGGACACGTATAGGAACCTGTTAGGAAGCCAACGGCAACGAAATTCAAACCAGGATGTTTTTGCCATCCTCAGTTGTTTCGAATGCGTTTGGCTATCGGACCTCAGTGTCGTCAATCTATTTATCGAACGCCAAAATGCTTCTGCGGGAAACCAAGGGGACGCCAACCGTTCTCGTTGTCTCCCCCATTGGGATTCTCCAAGGGTTGCAGCGACCTTGGGGCGGAGGCATCACCAGGGTCAGGCCTTGGGGGCAGCCATCGGCGGAGCCAACGGGAGCCACAGCCACCGGGGACAGAGCATCTTTTCAGCCACCGGGGACAGAGCATCTTTTGGGGGCATGCGAGACTAGCGTGAGCGGCCGATGGGACGCTCGGAATGGCTTCGAGGTTTCCGCAACCGAAGTCATTGCCGACTGCGAGTCGCCTTGGCGGATGTCGAGCAAAAATAGGCACAATTTTGTGCGTCTGCGCCCATCGACGACACTTTATCATCGGACGGTCAATGGCGACGTGGCAGCTTGCACGGCGGTGCGGGCGGGATCGTCGTCGATCGGGCGTCTTGCACCCGGACTCATCCGCCAATTGCCGCAACGCTGCGAGCCGAAAGAAAGCCGCTCGCGCAGGTGAGACGTCCCTTGCATCGGCGAAAATGCCGCAAAAGCACGAAAAAACCCGCTTCCGACGCGGTGGATCGCGTCGAAAACGGGTTTGAGTACACCCGGAGGGATTCGAACCCCCAACCCTCGGTTCCGAAGACCGATGCTCTATCCAGTTGAGCTACGGATGCGTGATTCTTAGAGTTTAGCTTCCCTTGCCGCTTTGTCCAAGTGTCCTCTAGCAGGTTTTTTGGGTTACCTATCTTACCATGACCCCCGCCGTTGCTTGCTGGTTCACTTTGACGCCATTCTATTAGATGCAAATCAATTTTCATGGTATCCATCGGCAAGGAGACGGCTGGATTATGGCAACCCAATCCAAGTCCACTCGAACGAAATCAAAGTCCAAATCCAGCCGTTCGGACGCAAAATGTAAGCCTGCGAATCGCAAAAAAGCCAAAGGAAACCTCTTTCATCAGCGGCTTGCCTCGCTGACCTACTATCAAGCCTGTCAATTGCTCGGTGAACAAGGCCCCGAACTGCTCCGCCAAAGCAACCGGGCCTTCGAAATCGATTCCGAAGAAGATGTCTTCTTGGGCGGCGACCTGTACCGCGTCCGATTCCATGATTCCGACGTCCCAGGTGGTCGTGCAATCGCGACGTTGACCTTGCAATCGGCTCGCTCGAAACAGTTGCAGACCAATTGCGATCAGTGCGAAACCGCGTGCGTTCATCTGGCCGCGGCTTTGTCGCATCTGTTGGAAGCCAAAAGTGTCCTTGGTCTGGCAGCACCACCGGATGAATCGGTGCCGCTCGAAAATCTGACACATGATGAATTGCGAGAACGTGCCCTGGCCGAACGTCGGCAGCGGGCGGCCGAAGAACCGATGATGGTCCGCACCACCGATTCGTCAAAACCTTGGACCGACTATGTGGTCACCAGCAAGTCATCGGGCAAGTCCTATCGTGTCGCTCTGCGGGGGATCGAGCCGGGTCAATCGTATTGCTCTTGTCCCGACTTTCGCTCGAACTCACTTGGAACCTGTAAGCACGTCTTTCATGTGCTGGAAAAAATTTCACGGCGGTTCAAAAAGTCGGAGTTAGCGACACCTTACCAACGCAACAACTTGTCTTTGCGATTGCACTACGGCGACGATTTTGGTTTGCGATTTAATTTGCCGTCGAAGCTCGATCCAACAGTCGAAGAAATCGTGGATCAAGCGGGTGAGCAGTCCTTGCGTGATGGGCAAGAGGTGATGCGGCGGATCGAGGCGCTCGAACACGCTGGTCACCCCGTTCATCTTTACCCCGATGCCGAGGATTACCTTCAGCGTGCATTGGTGCAAAAGCATCTGCAATCGCAATGTGATGAGATTCGCCGCAATCCCGCCAAACATTCGCTGCGAACTGAACTGCTGGACGCCAAACTGTTGCCTTACCAACTCGATGGGATCGCGTTCGCCGTGGGCGCCGGACGTGCGATCCTGGCCGACGACATGGGGTTGGGCAAGACGATTCAAGGGATCGGAACCGCGGAATTGCTCGCTCAGTTGGCCGATATCAAACGTGTGTTGGTGATTTGTCCGGCGTCGCTGAAGAGTCAATGGCGAAGCGAGATCGAGCGGTTTAGCGGCCGCAGCGTGCAAATTGTGCTGGGAACCGGTGCCGAGCGAGCGGAACAATATCGTAGCGACGCCTTCTTTACCATTTGCAACTACGAACAGGTGTTGCGAGATCTCACGGCGATGGAATCCACCCCGTGGGACTTGATCATTTTGGACGAAGGCCAGCGAATCAAAAACTGGGAGTCCAAAACCAGCAACATGATTCGTACGCTGCAAAGTCCTTATCGATTGGTGCTTTCGGGCACTCCCCTTGAAAACAATCTTGGCGAGTTGTTTACGGTCGCGAGATTTGTGGACGAACAGCGTCTTGGACCTGCCTATCAATTCTTTCATCGTCATCGGGTCGTAGACGAGAAGGGGAAAACGCTCGGGTACCAACGACTGGATCAGCTTCGCGAAACGATGCAGCCCATCCTGCTGCGGCGAACACGGGCCGAAGTCGCAAAGCAGTTGCCCGAGCGGACCGATGAAATCGTGCGAATTGAACCGACGGCGGAACAACTGGAAATTCACGACAGCAACATGAAGGTGGTTGCCCAAATCACCGCGAAGAAATTTCTAACCGAAATCGACATGTTGCGTCTGCGTCGCGCATTGGCAATGGCCCGGATGGTCGCCGACAGTACGTACCTGATCGATCAACAGGAACAGGAATACAGCAGCAAGCTAGAACGACTCGGCGAGTTGCTTGAAGGGTTGATTGCCGATCCCACTCGCAAAATTGTAATGTTCAGCGAATGGCGACGGATGCTCGATCGCGTCGAGCGGCGGCTGGACCAAATCGGGTGCGACTTTGTACGGCTCGATGGCAAAGTGCCTCAGAAGAAGCGGGCTGCAATTGTGGCTCAATTTCAAAACGACCCCGAGTGCCGGATGATTCTGATGACCAACGCCGGTTCAACGGGGTTGAACTTGCAGAGTGCCAACACGGTGATCAACGTCGATCTGCCGTGGAACCCAGCGGTGTTGGAGCAGCGGATTGCGCGAGCTCACCGCATGGGGCAAAAGAATCCTGTGCATGTGTATAAACTGGTGACCACGGGGACGATCGAAGAGAAGTTGTTGGACACGTTGGCATCCAAGCAGGACTTGGCCAATGCGTCGCTCGATATGCAGAGTGATGTCGAGTCGGTCGAATTATTCAGTGGTATGGAGGAGTTGAAACGACGGCTTGAGCAAATCATCGGGCCCACGCTGACCGCGCCGGTGGACCAGAGCCAACAGCGACGGGTCGAGGCGGAAACCGAAGCGTTGCGTCAGCGACGCGAAAAAGTTTCGGCTGCGAGCGGCCAACTTGTCGGAGCCGCACTTGCGTTGGCCGGGGAATTGATCAACAAGCCGGGGGACACCCCTCCATCAAGCGAAACGGTCGATCGGTTGACCGAGCGACTGAGTGAATGTGTCGAAACCGACAGCCAAGGTCGTCCGCAATTGACGATCAGTCTGCCGGACAACGATGCGTTGCGAGGCTTGGCGGTGACGTTGGCGAGACTGCTGGAAGCCTAACGCGAGGTGCTAGTCATTGAGGCAACAAGACATCGGTACGCCCGCTTTCTGTGCAGATGTTGCGTGGGACTTCATTGCACCGATTCGCTCATGAAGACGCGTTTTGATCGTGTTTTAACGCAATAACCTCAGCCTATTTTCCCTGAGCCCGCTCGGTTGGATCGGTTGGCATAGGAGATGCGTTGGGTCGAATTGCTTTGGGTAACGCTACGAAACGGAAGTGTCGTAATTTCCCCCCTTTCAAATGTTTCACAGCGTTGTGCTTTTAAGGTTAAACGGTTGGCATCCAAAGCAGATGGCATAGACCAACGCCGCTGGGAATCAATGGATGCACAAGCCTGATGCGATGTTGCTAAAGCGGGCTCGCGCCAACGCCGAAGCGGCCGGCTATCCTCTCGCACGTCGATTGCAGCGTCGCCGCGTTGTGCTGGTCACAGGAGCATCGGTGGGTTTGGGGCTAGCGTTGGCGCGGCGATTGATTGCCGAGCAAACGCAGCAGCAATATCACATCATCCTGACCTCACGCGAGTCCTCGTTGGCTCGGTTTGAAGAGCAAGGAATTGATGCGAGCGAGACGCTTTGGATACGCTCGTTGGATGTGACTGATGCAAACCAGCGGTGCGATTTGGTCAGCGAGATCGACGGCAAACTCGGCGGAGTCGATATCCTGATCAACAATGCCGGCGTCGCTTATCGCTCTTGCGTTGAACATGTGACCGAGCCGGAGCGATTGCATCAGATGAACATCAACTTTCGTTCGCCGCTGGAGCTGATACGCTGTGTGCTGCCGGGGATGCGAGCTAGACGGTCGGGGAAGATCATCAACATTTCGTCAGTGGGTGGGATGATGGCGATGCCCACGATGTCGGTCTATTCGGCATCTAAATTTGCTTTGGAGGGTGCCAGTGAGGCACTCTACTACGAATTGAAACCCTGGAATGTGTCCGTGACTCTGGTGCAACCGAGATTCATGCGATCCGATGCGTTCGCGAAAGTTCCCTACACGGTAATGAGTGCGAAGGCATTGAGTGATTGCAGTGACCCGTATCACGAACACTACTATCACATGGAAAGATTCATCGCAAAGATGATGAACCGAGCTCTTGCTACTCCCGATTCGGTGGCCAAAAAAGTGGCCAGGATTGCACGCTCGAAATCCCCCCCACTGCGAGTCTATGGCAGTCTGGATGCGGTGGCGTTTGCATGGTTGCGATGTATCTTGCCTCGGCGTTTCTACACATGGCTGCTGTATCGCAATCTACCGAAGGTTCGCCATTGGGGACAACGCTAGATGCGATCGTCACTGTAGCGGAAGTCGTCAAGACTTTCGAGGAATCGGGGGAGGAGGACCGGACGAAACTTTTGACAAGTTTCGCTACGGGAAAGGTTCGTACTACGAGGTTGGTTTGCGGCCGAGAAACAGATAATACGGGGCCCGCAGCAGCGGCATATAGGGAACTTTGCCAAGCCGTTCTTCGTAGCGGTCGGCCATGAAACGGCGGTGGAGCATCGCGAGATGATCGCTGCTGAGAAACACATTGTCGGCGGCGAACCAGTGTGACCAAAATGCACGTCGCAACCAACCATGTTGCCGTTGATTCTTGGCCGCATGTTTTCGTGAGACATAAAAATCGACCACGGCAATCATCCCTCCGGGTTTTAGCATCGCTTCGGCCAACGCGAGCGTTTGAAACCAGTCGGGGATCATCGTCAGTGAATAGCTCAGCGTGATCACATCCACGCTCTCCGGTGGCAGCGAGAAGGTGGTGGCGTCGGCGAGCTGTGTCGTGGCATTTTCGCAACCAAGATCGCGAATCCGCCGGTCCGCGACGCTTAACAGCGATGGGGCGAGATCGACAAGCTGAATGCTGCGAAGGTTTTTGGAATTTTGGCCGGCGAAAGACAGGTTAGTACCCGTTCCCGCACCGATATCCAACCAAACACCGTCGCGGGGAAAATCGATCCTCGAGATCAGTTCTTGGCGGCCGTGCAGCATCCGCTCGCGAAACGAATCATAGTCGGTTGCTTGACCGCCATAAAAGCTTTCAAGTCGCTGGGCGTGCGTTTCGCCTCGCACGCGGTGAAACAACAAATGCCAAAGGACTCGCAAATCGGCACGACGCGACGGTTGCGTGGAAACCGCTGGGATTGTCTGGCTCATGCGGCAACCCCTGTGACGTTGGACGTGGCGGCAAGATCGGCGATGTAAAAGCTGCCGTAGGTATGCACACGATCACGGGCATGCAGCTCGCCGGCCAAGTCGTGTTGATAGTTCAGCAATTCACCCAATTGGACCGATTGCCCTGCGGCGGTGACGCGTAGCGGATCGACAAAATCGACATCGAGTGCCGCACTTCGCCATAGCACGCGGCTGCTTGCCGACGCCCGATCAACAATGCTTTGCCATTCACTCGCCAATCGCTCGGGATAACGCGAATAGAGCCAATCCATGTGATCGAGCAGCACGAAACGTGAAATCGGTTGATCGTGTTTCGATAGGAAACCTTCGACGGTGTTGGTTTGAGTGTGGACGCGGTCGACCAACCCTTTTTTTAGTTTTTCAAAGTTGTCGTGTTTTAGGTATTCTGGACAACACTGTGGCGTGTATTGCCCGGTCAAATAGACACGCCAGAAATAGTTGTCTCGCAGCGGGATTCGTTTAAATACAGTTTCAATGCGATCTTGAATGAACCCGCTCACCCCGCCTGGGAAATCTTGATCGAGCTGGTTTCGTTGACTGCGAGGAACCCCCAGCATTGCCATTGTGGTATCGCGTCGCAGCATCCAGCGAAGCGGTTTGTTCCACAATCGTCGATTGATCTCGTGTTCGTCATAGATTTCGTGTTGTTGTTCGACCGATTCGGCCGCCAGGATAGTTTCGATTGAATCGCGGAGGCCTGGAGAGCGATTCAAGTAGCCGTTAATCATCCAGGCAAACAGCCCGCTGGTGCCTCGGAAATAGAAACTACTTCGCCGCGATGTTCCCGTAAAGAAATCGGCTCGCCGATCCCAAGTGCTGTGGTATTGAGGATCCAGTTCAGGACGAATGCCGTCGTGATAGAGGACGTTCCAATCTTTGTGATGACCGCGTCCAAAAACTTGAAAGAAGTCAGCAAAATCGATCGTTTTGATCGCAGCGATCTTGAGCTCCAGCAGTGCGTTTTGCAGCGGATTCATATCGACGGCAAATATGTTTCTCGGCGACTGCAGTGCATAGTCCAAGGCGTTGCAGCCGGCCGAGGTGATCACCAGCACGGAGTCGTCCGAGGTCAACTTGAGCGCTTCGCGATCGATGCGGGGATCTTCCCAACACGTGTTGTAGACGAGGTTTCGCTGATGAACTGCGGAAAAGCATTTTTGTCCAATCCACTGAGATACTTTCGGGGCAACCATCAAAAACTCTTTTAGTTAGAGATCACACAATGAGCGGAAACTAGGCGGCAACCTCTTCCGCCATTTCATTTTCAAGACAAGGTTCCAGCGGCGGTTTCCGGTTGGGTAAATCCAGCAGCACGTCTTCGCCGTAGCGTTGCAACAGATGGATACGTCCATCATTGGACTCGACCAAAGCAGTACAGTTTTCCACCCAATCACCGGTGTTGCAGTACACCATTGAATCGTTTGACACGATGTCGGGGGTGTGGATGTGGCCACAGATCACGCCGTTGCAATCACGCACGCGAGCGTGTTGCAAGATCTTGGCTTCGTAGCTGCTAATAAAACGAACACATCGTTTGACGCGGTCTTTCAAAATGGCACAGATGCCGTAGGGATTGTGGTCTTCGCCAAGCAGCATGCGGTGGAACCACCAGTTCGCACTCAGGCAGGCGTCGTAAAAGACCGAACTGCCACGCGAAGCCCACTGGGCATGTGTTTCAAACACGTCGAACAAATCACCATGAGTGACGAGGAATCGCCAACCGCCGAGCGTTTCAAAAACAAATTCGTTGCCAACTTCGAATTTTGGCAGGTCGATTGGCAAGAACGCTCGCAGCGCCGGATTCCGCAAGAACGAATCATGATTGCCGGGGACGTAGTGAATCTTCGTCCCCTGTTGGGACAAAGTGACCAGATGCGAAATGATCTCGTCACAATCACGCGGCCAATACCAACCGGTATTGATCTTCCAGGTGTCAATGAAATCGCCAACGATGTACAGCGACTCGGGCTTGAATTGACGAAGGAACGTAAGGAATTTGCGAGACTGCGAATGCTTGCACCCTAGGTGTACGTCACTGACCAATAGTGTCCGCACCGGTGTCGCATTGGCTACGTCCATGCCATTGTCCTGTTTTACGGAGGAGCATTGCGTGTGCATGCTTTCTCTGGTGAGAAGGCATCACCATTTCCACTTGCCCGAGATATTAGAGAACGCTTGTTTAGATTGGGTGAAACACCAGCGCAGGTTCCTAGAAGTTTTTAGGATCTCAAAATCAGCTCCGGATCCGAGCAAGAAGCGGGTTTTTCAGGCATTTTTCCTTCCAGCGGACAGCGTTGCCGCATTCCGCTAAACTAGGGCTCCGTTGTTTTTCTGTTTCTGAAGTTCATGTTGGATTTCCACGCGGTCGCGTGCTGTCGCAGCCAGAAAGGCTGGACTTCCAACACGGAGGCAAGTTTGATCCATGATCGTTCGCATTTTGAGTTACATCGCTGTTGCCGTTTTTGCATTGTCCTACCTTGGTTTGGCAAAAACGTCGGTGGCAGAAGTCCCCGCATGGCCTGAATTTCGGGGAGGTGAGGGAGACGGTCGCGCGGACGCTGCGGATTTGCCGATCGCGATCGATGCGTCGGTGGTCCAGTGGGAGACACCGATTCATGGCAAAGCGTGGTCATCGCCGGTGGTGTGGGGGGACCAGATTTGGTTGACCACGGCGCGCGAAGATGGCACAAAAATGTCCGTCGTTTGTGTTGACCGGGCGACTGGAAAGGTGCTGCATGATGTGGCCATCATCGAAAACGAAACGCCCGAGTTTTGCCATCCGATGAATAGCTACGCGTCGCCAACGCCGGTGATCGAAGCGGGACGCTTGTACGCTCACTTCGGCAGCTATGGCACGGTTTGTATCGATACCGCCGACGCCAAGGTGTTATGGCGACGAAGTGATTTGAAGTGTGACCATTTTCGCGGCCCAGCCTCGTCGCCCATTTTGCATGACGGCAAGTTGTTTGTCGCGTTTGATGGCGTCGATGTTCAATTTGTTGTCGCCTTTGACAAAAAGACGGGTGACACCGTGTGGCAATCAAAACGCGAGATTGATTACGGCACCGATGTCGGCGACCGCATGAAGGCGTATGGAACGGCTGAAGTGATCCGCGTCGGCAACCAAGAGCAATTGGTTTATCCCAGTGCCGTGGCGACGATTGCGTATGACCCGCAAACCGGCAAGTCGTTATGGACGGTTTATCACGATGGCATGAACGCATCGGCGCGACCGATCTACGTCGATGGCTTGGTGTTGATCACCAACGGCATGGGCGGCATCGTGGCCGTGCGGCCTGATGGCAAGGGCAACGTGACCAAGAGTCACGTCGTGTGGACTTCGAGCAAAAGTGTCGCAAAGAAATCGTCACCGATCGTCGTCGATGGCCTGGTCTATATGATCACCGACGATGGGATTGTGACCTGTCGTGAGCTTGAAGATGGAAAGATCGTCTGGCAAAAACGGGCCGGCGGCTCCTACGCGGCATCACCGATTTATGCCAGCGGACGGATCTATTTGTTCAGCATCGAGGGGGCCATTACGACGCTCAAAGCAGGACGCGAATATGAAATGCTGGCCGAGACCGAGCTCGGTGATGGGTTTATGGCGTCACCCGCAGTGGTGGGTGACCAAATGATCTTGCGAAGCAAGTCGGCACTCTACAGCATCGTGAAGTAAGCAGGTCCAATGTCGTTGCTCGCTCCGCGAACATTATGGGATTCCGTTTTCCTGTCGTGGGCAAGCTTGTAGTTACCAAAAGGTCCCCCGCTAACGCGTTTTGAAGTTGCGCTTTTTGCTGTCGCGGAGCGACATATTTCGATAACCTCGGACTTTAGTCCGAGGGATTTTCGCCAATATCAATCGCGTCCCAACGGGACGTTTTGTGACTTGATCGTCCGCCACAGAACGTCGCTCCGCGACGGGGTGCCAATTTCAGAACCGAAACCTTGGACTAAAGTCCAAGGCTATCCCATAAAGTGCCTCCGGCACAAAAGCAGCAAACATCAAAACTTACGCGTCGCTTTGGGATCGCAATGGCGACGCGGCATCTTGAATCACGACGTCTGCTGAGCGTCGGACGGCTACCGTGATCGGTTTCGAAGGTTCCGTTCAAAACGAATGCGGCACCCGATCGGGACGGTTTCCGTAACCGCAGGTTTTTCGCCGGCGAGGGCGGCTTCGATAGCGCGAATCACATGCGGTTCGCTGACGTTTTTTCCATCAGGGCTGTCGTCCAGCGATCCCATGTAAACAATTTTGCGGTTCTTATCGAGCACAAAAAATTCAGGCGTGTACTTGGCTCCGAATGCTTTGGCGATTTGTTGGGATTCGTCGAACAGATAGGGAAAGTTGAATTTTTTCTCTGCAGCCCGCTGTTTCATCGCGGGCATCAGATCCTCTTCGACTTTGTTGACGTTGATCGCGATGACTGCCACATTTTCATCAGCAAATTTCTCTTGCAATGCAATCAAGCGATCCTCTGCGTCGACGGCATACGGACAACTGCTGCATGTAAAGGCGACCACGACGACTTTCTTGTCCTTTAAATCGTCAAGCGAATGCGGCTGGTCATCGGTCCCCGGCAAATCGTTCCAGTCCGGAGCGGTGTCACCAATGTTCACGGTGGTGTTAAACTCGCCAGCATGAATTTGTGCAAGCGACCATGGGGAAACCACCAGGGTTAGCATGGCGGTCGTCATTATCGAGTTCAAGTAATTGCGTGACATCATCGATTTTCGGCTGAGGAAGTTGGCTTGAAAGTAAGCAGACGCTGCGAAGCGGGATGGCGGTTCTGGGAAACATGCGAAAACGCTTACCGATGCCGTACCACCGCTTACAGATGGACGGGGAGAAATCGTTTTTGCTCATTGGGATCGATCGCGAGGATGGGATCGATCCAAGGAATGGAATCGCCAGCGGCAAGGCAGTCGCTGACCCGTTTCTTAAAGTCGGGAACGATTCGCTGCAATACTTCGCGTTCGGTCCCCGCGGTATGCTCGATGCCTTCGATGTTCGCGACTCGCCCCCTTTTACGTCCATCGGGAAGCGTCGAGACGTAGACGACGCACCCGAAGGTGGGGACGTCTGCCTGGGCGGCGGTCGGCAGCGAGCGGGGTGTGGTGGGGTGATCCGAGTTCATGGTTCTAGGGGCGTGAGGGGCATTTCGAGACAGGGCGGGGGGACATTTCGAGACTTGTTTGATTCGCCACGCGGCTATTTAGCGGCCTATTATCATGCGGCCTATGATCAAGTGATCTGTGTCCGAGATTCTAGCATGTGGCGGGATCGTGGCGAGCTGAAAAACGGATTCACCGAATCATCTCGGTATCGCCGGTGACTCAGGGAACTTGCGTTTACAATAGAGAAAACGCTGTGAGACGGCGAGAACTCAAAGCGTACTTAAAACGAACTGCGAAGGGTATCAATGACATTTTGGCATCACCGTTTAGGTTGTTTGGATCGAGTCTGCTGTGCCCTGCTGATGTTGTGGCTGATTGGCGTCGCCGGAACCGGATCGATGCTGTCGGCAGACGAGGCTCGCGAAGCAGTGGATCAGGAAGCGGTGGATCAGGCAGCGGTGGATCAGGAAGCAGTGGATCAGGAAGCAGTGGATCAGGAAGCGGTGGATCAGGAAGCGGTTGTATCGACCGAGCAATTGATTGCTGACGTGCGGCCGTCGCTGGTGACCATTCGTGTGCAAGGACGCGACGGCGATCAACTTGGTATTGGAACCGGATTTGTAATTGACGATGACGGCTTGATTGCCACCAACATGCATGTCATCGGCGAAGGTCGTCCGTTTACGGTCGAGACATCGAGCGGCCGCAAATTGCCAGTCGTTTCCATCGAGGCGTCGGACGCGGCCAACGACTTGGCGATCATTCGTGTCGACGTAGGCGAGGACCACTTGTCGGCACTGACGTTGTCCGAGGGGGAACTGCCGCCGCAAGGCAAACGAGTGTTGGCATTTGGTAACCCGCTGGGGCTGCAAGACAGTGTGGTTCAAGGGATGGTTTCGGCGGTCCGCGAAATCAGCGGCCGGGAAATGATTCAACTCGCGATGCCCGTCCAGCCAGGAAACAGCGGCGGGCCGGTTGTGGACGATCAAGGCAACGTGCTCGGGATCGTGAACATGAAGTCCGCGGTCGACGACAATCTCGGTTTTGCCATTCCAATTGATGATTTGACTCCCCTGCGTGAGAAAACAAATCCAATCACGATGGATCGCTGGGTACGACTAAGTGGGCTTGATGAAAACGATTGGGAAATTGTGTTGGGCGGATCATGGCAGCAACGCGGAGGCGTGATCTCGGCAAGCGGCGCTGGTAAAGGGTTTGGCGGTCGATCGTTGTGTTTGTCCACCGCCACGGAGAACGAACCCCCTTTTGACATTTCCGTTTGGACGCGACTGGACGATGAATCCGGCGCAGCGGGGATTGCGTTTCATAGCGACGGTGGAGATCGACACTATGGTTTTTATCCGAGCAACGGCAAAATGCGATTGACCTGTTTCTTAGGCCCCTCGGTCTACTCCTGGCAAGTGCTCAGCGATGTACGGAGCAAACACTACCTACCCGAGCAATGGAATCACTTGCGAGTTCGCGTCGAAAAAGATCGGATGAAGTGTTATGTCAATGAACATTTGGTTGTCGAATCGACGGATATGCAATTGACGAAGGGGCGTGTCGGAATCGTTAAATTCCGTGACACCAACCCCGAGTTTCGCCGTTTTCGTGTCGGGCCCGATCTGGCTTCGCCACCGCTGGACGGTGCCGTCTTGGACTGGATCGCGAGTTTGGGCAAGGGAGACATCAAGACTGGCGAGATTGATCAATCTCACGTGGACATGTTATCCGTAAGCGGTGATGTCGTGTCGCGGGAATTGATGCGACGGGCGGTTGAATTGGAGGAAGAGGCGAAGCAGATGAAGAATCTGGCCAGCGATGTGCTGCGTGCTCCGCTGCTCGATCAACTCGGTGAGTTGTTCGCCGAGGAGTCCGATTCAGATGAAAGTGCAACGAGCCGACTGGTCAAAGGCGCGCTGTTGATCTCGGCGATTGAAAATCCGCAAGTCGATCTGGCGGCCTACGAAACGAAGCTCGAAAGAATGGCCCAAGAGGTAGCCGAAGGCTTTGGACCGAAAGATGACGAGCGACAGAAACGTCAAATCCTTGATAAGTATCTGTTCCAAGAGAATGGATTTCATGGCGGCCGTGCCGAGTATTACCACCCCGCCAATAGTTTTTTGGATCGCGTGATCGATGATCGCGAAGGATTACCGATCACGCTGGCAATTTTGTACATCGATCTCGGCCGACGGCTTGGTTTGCAAATCGAAGGGATCGGATTGCCGGGGCACTTCGTGGTGAAACAGGTGATGGAATCGGGCGAAGAGCAACTGATCGATGTGTTTGATCGGGGGGCGGAATTAAGCGACGAAGCAACCGCCGAGTTGGTCCAGCAGTTCGCCGGTCGAACGATTGCCGAGTCCGATCTTCAATCCCAGAGCGACCTCGATATCTTGACTCGCGTGCTCAATAATTTAATTGGAATCGCGACTCGCGATCAGGACATTGATGCAATGCTGCGGCGAACGGATATGTTTGTGACGCTGCATCCGGACGAGAATCGATATCGTTTCATGCGAGCTCAACTGCGGGCCATTTCGGGCCGCACGGCAAGAGCACGCGAGGATCTTGACGAACTGCTTCGCCGCGAACCTAATGGGATCAATGGACTTCCGATTCGCGAATTGAAAGCATCTCTGCAGCCTGATCGTGAGGATAACTGAGACCGTTGCTTGGAACGTCGAAACGCGGCGGTGTCCAGGAATCAGGTTCGGTTAGGTTGCAGTAGACGGCGTTATCGCAGCGGTTTGAGGTTATCGCAGCGGTTACAGAGATTTCGCTGCAATGGCAAGTAATCTCTGTCCCGGGGAAGTGCTGTGAGGTTACAATGCGATGGGGGGGTGTAGGTGTCCCTATCCCCGCAGTATTGATTCCGTGCTGACTCTCCGTACCCCGTTGCAAGACATGAAGTCCACGAAACGAAAACCGAATATCGCATCATTCGTTAGTGAAGCGGAGTCGCGTTTGGCGACAACCCATCAATTGGTAGAGGATATGGCGAAGGGCAACACCCGTGCAGAGAAGCCGAGTGAAAAGGATGGCTCGAGGAATCTTCGTAGTGAAAAACCTGCGAACAGCCGAAGCGTCGTCGTGCGAGCGACCGAGGGGCTCGTGCGTTTGGAACAGCAGCGACGTCGCCGGGCGCTGTTGCGATCCTTTGTCGCTCTCTGTTTTGTACTTGCGATCGGATATGCCATCCACTATGCGCTGAGCAAATGGTTGGGGATGGAGCCGATCACGCACGTCTGGGATTTAATCCGAGTTCGATTGCCCCTCGAAAGCACACCTTAGTGCCGCGTTATAGCTTTAGTTTTGCGTCGCGAGAACGCGTGCGAGAGCTTCAGACCGTTCGGCCAATACAACGAAAGCCGTTGACGGCTTCCGCTACGCTCTATCCTCGTTTTTAGCCTACCGTCGGCGGCCTTGTTGTCGCGGATAGTAGTGCGAGGTGTTTTGGAAAGTAGCAGCTTGCGAAGCGGCACCCACGCCAGTGGTCAATCGTTCACGAATTTGATTGTCGACGATATCGGAAACCTGTTGCTGCGTAATCAAGCTTTGCCGCTGCGATTCCGCGTAGTACGAGGGTCGGGTGCGCGAGACGTAGTCGTTATAGATTTCGCGAGGTCGAACGAACGTGTAATAGTTCGGAAGTCCGGTTCCATTGAATTGTCGGTAAAACAAATACGGACTAAATGTCGGCCGTGCAGGATAATAGTGGGCTGGTTGCTGAGCGCTCACGTTGGACGCATTCCCACCAAGCAGGAATCCTGCGGAGACACAGACGGCAAGATAGAACTTGTTCATTGCTATCAAAGCTATGTTATGAGGAGTCGGAATGACGACAGTGCGTCTGCCGGCGAGATCAGCGTGATGGAACCGGGTACGACAGTCGTTATCGACCGTGAAGCACCGCAACCATCGGCATTTCCCGCTTGCCCGCAGCGAGATCAACGAGAGACGATCCTCTGCTATTACGATTGTAGTGACTGGGTCCAGTTTTCGTGTTCAGAAATCGTTTGATGCGAAGCGATCGCATCTGAAGACATGCTGTTGATATGTCCACTGATGTCGGATTGCAAAATAACAAACTTCGGTTTTCCGAGGAGATTGGTGGACCACAATTTGCGAAGGGCATCGCGTGGACAATCCGTGTGATCTGAACAAATTCTCGGTTCTTCTTCGTGCCTCACTAGTGGGGATGGATTAAGCTAAAGGACCCCATGAGAGTGGTGTCAGGTTCGAAATCAAATTCTTCTCCCAAGTTTCGAGTGATCTGAGATGGCGAATGCAAGTGCGGCTGACTTGAGTCAAGTGACTGAGTATTTCTCTGCTTTGAAAGACACGATAGATCGTTGTGATCTCGAGGAGTGGCAAGCAGCAATCGATTTGATTGATCAGACGTGGAAGGACGATGCCCAAACGATTGTCTTCGGCAACGGCGGAAGTGCGTTAGCGGCGCAGCACGCGGTGACCGATTGGAACAAGAGTCTATACCTTGCATCGGGGCGGCGTTTTCGAGGAATATCCCTGGCGGACAACATGGGGATCGTTTCTGCTTACGCCAATGACGTTTGCTACGAGGATGTGTTCCTCGAGCAGCTGCGTCCGATTGTTTGTGAAGGCGATTTAGTGGTAGCGATTTCCGGCAGCGGAAATTCAGAGAACGTCGTTCGCGCAGTGAAATTCGCGAAGGACCAGGGTGCCAAAGTCATCTGCTTGACCGGCTTTGACGGTGGCAAGATTCATGAACTTGCCGACATCAACGTGCACATTCCGATCCACGACATGCAAGTCGCCGAGGACATGCACGTCGTTTTCATTCACAACGTGATCAAGAACTTGATGCACAGGAACCTATGCAAGTCCTTGTAGCGACTTTGTGACTTCCAAGAAAGTCGCACGGCGATGCGCCGTGCGACAAGAAACGGCCAGTCGATTTATTGAAGCAAATTTGGGAATGCTTCGATTGCAGACGACTCGCTTTCGAAATCCGGCAATGAGGCCAGCAACACGTCGACCGACTCGGGATCAAGAGCCGATTGATTCGCGAGAGCGGCATTTCCAACGCGGTTGGAATCAGTCTTGCTTGATCCCACCGCCGTGCTGCCGGTTTCAGCACGATCGGCCGAATCGTCCTGTTCGCTAGACTCGGTCACTTGGTTGGGTGACAACGAGATCATCGGCTGCACCGCGATTGCCGCCGTCGGGGTACCAACCGTGCGAGCAGTGCTCGATCGAAGCGACGTTGCCGAATCGGTCGAGGGGCTATCCGTTTGATAGGAAGCGGCTACCTGCCCGACCCTTTGCACTGGATCGACGACATAGATCGCGTCCAGCGAACGTGTGATCCCGTTGGTGGATCCGACGTACAGAATGGACGTCGAGTCGATGGGATCGTTCTCGCTGTAGGCGATGATATCGTTACCGGTGGCCTTCACGTCGGAGGTCACTAGATTTCCCAGCGTCGTGAAATAGACCTGGTTGGATTCTGGATTCAACGAAACGCCCGTGATATTTTCTCGGGACGTTTTCAATCCGAGTTCCTCGCCGTTCTGAAACAACTGCCAAGTACCAGCAGTGTCATCACCCAAACGGGTTGCGTTAAATTTCACGAGGTCGGATTGGCTTCCGCTAAGTCCGGGAACCGCAAACCGCCCGGTGGTGCTGATGATCAAGTTTCCATCGGTATCCAGGCTTATCGCGTCGATGTTCTCGTAGTAGGTGCTCAGTCCCACGTCCGATCCATCAAAGTACATTTCAAAGGTTCCCGCGGTGTTATCACCGGTTTCTGTGGGGACAAATCGGACAATATCGGTCGGAGCGATCGTGGCAAGTCCGGCAAGTTTCGTGTTTGCGTTGAAGCTCAACAAGATGCTGCCGTCGGGTTGGAGGTGAAATGCATCCACGTCGCTACGGATGCCCACATCCGAACCGTCAAAGAACATTCGCCAAGCGCCGGTTCGCGTGTCATGGATAAAAATATCCTCGTCTGCGAAGGTCAAGTCGCCTACCGATACACGACTCTGTGCACTCATGTAGATTACTTTGTCCCCGAACACTTCGGTGCCAGTAAAGTTGCCATGTTGAATGCCATCGAGTGCGGCTCGTTCGATCTCAGTCAACGCGTTCGCGTCACTGCCGATTGCGGACGCTGCGAAAACACTCCTCGCAGCCGATACGTTGCCGCCAGCCAACGAAAGCGAATTTCCCGAAAAAGCGGTGGCGGCTTGGTTGCCGTCGGAACTCTCTGTATAGAGCGACCAATCACCGGACGATTCGGCGCCGAACACACCGTTATTCAGCACGACCCTCTGTTCGTTACTGACCGTTTCATCGGCAAGATGCAGGTTGCCAACCGTGCTGATGACCAGGCGGCCATCGGCTGTGAAGCTAATTTCATCAATGTCGCCGCTGGTGGGGTTCAGACCGACATCGGATCCATCAAGAAACCACTCGAGCGTTCCAGCGGTCTTCGTACCGAGACCAGTTGGTGTGAATTTCAAAATGTCGGAATCACGTACCAGTCCCAGCTCTCTTGAATAGCTGTTGGAATCCATGCTCAGCAGGATATTACCATCGTCTTGCACATAGAATGCGTTGACATCCCAGCGAGACAGACCGACTTGAGAGCCATCGAAGTAGAGTGACCATTCGCCGGTGCTAGTATTCAGCGCCAGAATGTCTTCGTCCGCATAGGGAATGTCACCGACGATTCCGTTGCTGGAAAAACTTACATAGGTAATTTCGCTGGTGCTCGGCGGCGGGGGCGGCGGAGTGTCTCCGTCATCAGGCAACTTGATTCCTTTGCCATTGACGGTGATCGCGACACTCGCTTGGGTGCTGGCGCCGTGTCGATCGGTAACACGATAGACAAGGGTTTGCACTTCCTGCTGTCCCACCAGTAGATCGTCGAACTGGTCGGCCGGATCAAAGCGGAACTGGCCGCGACCAAGGTCTACGAATTGGCCACGCGAAGGTGAGGTCAACCATTCGTAGCTCAGTGAGTTTGCGTCGTCGTCGCCATCAATATCGTCAGCGACGACGGCATGCACCACTGCCGATGCATCACCGTTGATCGAAAAGGCGAGATCGTCGGCGGTCGGTGTGTCGTTGCTGCCGTGGATTTGGAATGAAATCGACGCCGTATCGGTTTCGTAACTGTCGCTGACCGTGTATTGAAAACTTTCGGTTAAGGATTCATTTTCCGTCAGACTTTGGATCTCGGTCGCAAACCGATCCAGAACATAAGAGTAGGAACCATCGCGATCCCATTGCAGCGATCCAAAATTGCCAACCACCGGCGAGGCAAACGGGTTGGTTGATCGCTCGATTTGGATCACGCTCAACGTTTCATTGCCATTCGCGTCTTGGTCGTTGCTGAGCAGATTGCCGCTGACTGCGCTCGGACGATCTTCGTTGATCTGAACATTGTCATTCGACGCGACGGGTAACGCATTGACAAATACACTTGTCGAATCGGCATTGTTGCGAGAGTTGGACTCACTTGTGCTGGTCGTTACCTGTGACTCAAGTGACAGTGTGCCGGGCTGCGTCGTCGTGACTCGAATTTCAATCTGCTTTGACGCACCGCTTGCCAAGCTACCAACGTCCGAAGTGATGACTCGATTGCCACCCGAGCCACTGTTAAGCGATGAATTCAACCATCCTGAGCTTGCCGTGGTGGTGACAAGAACGTTTTGGGCGGTGACCGCGCCTTGGTTACTCACCGTGACGGTGTAGATCGTGTCGTTGCCTAGCGTGACTGCTGCAGCATTGTCAGTGGACTCTATCCGCACGTCCGCTAATTGTGGCGATTGATTGTCAACGGTAAGGTTAAAAAGATCCGAAGTAAAACTTCCACGACTATCAAACGCGGTGACCTGGATCGCGGTTGTGCCTGATGCCACGGGATGGCCGGTGATCACTCCGGTCTCGACATCGATGTCGATCCAGTTAGGCAAGACGCCACCATTGCGAGGCGCGATCGAATAGGACAGATCGTTGCCATCCTCGGCGTCTTGGAAGTAACTCGAGATATCGAAGTCGAACGAGGCGTTGCGATGGACCGTGGTATTTGGAATTGCGGAAACCAATCTGGGCGTCTGGTTCGCCGGATTGACGGTGATGTCAAAGTAGTCCGTGGCGGTTGCGCCATATCGGTCTCTCGCGGTGAGCTGAATCGAGATCGTTCCCGCGTCCGATTGCGATGGAGTTCCAGTGAAATAACCTTCGTCGCCATAGAATTTGAGCCACGACGGCAGTGCTTGCCCGTTGGTTTGCCGCGCCGTGAAGGACAACGTGTCATTGGAATCGGTGTCAAAGAAGTGACGTTTGCCGACATAGGCAAAATTCTCGTTGACGACGATGTTTTCTGCTTCGGATCCACCTCCGATCAAGTATTGCCAAGCGCCCGTGAAACCTTCGGTGCCAGCAGCCCCATTATTAAAGGCAATGTTTCCTTCTAACGTAGAATTTTTCAAGCTTGCGGCACTGGATCCATAGACTTTGATGCCATGCCGGAATTGGTTGAACAGAATGTTGTCGGCGAAGACGCGGGTGTAGTCTTCGTTTTGCGCGTAGATTCCTTGACCGTGTTCTCGGTCAGGCCCCGACCAGCCATTGTTGTAAATCAGCGATCCGTAAACCTCGCCTCCATCGGCACGTGCCCAATACCCCAGACCTTTGTTTAGATCGTGAATTTCCCAGTTGATGATCTTGACGTGATCCCCCTGGACGTTGATGTTTCCCCGATTGATGTTCGCGGGCCACGATCCGGGAATATTGGTCGTACGTGACGACAAATCGCTCGAGAATACCTCGAATCCTTGATAGTACGTGTATTGCCCACCGACGGTGATCAATTCCGCATTTAGGGGCGTTCCATTGTTCAAATCAATGATCACCTCCTCGCCTGGGCGCTCCCGCACGTAGATCGGATTGTTGGCAGTACCCGATAGCGTGCTGGTGAATTTGCCGCGGTAGGTCCCGCCCATGATCCAAATCGTGTCACCCGGTGCGACGCTCGAGGGATGACTCATCGCGGTTTGCATATCCCATGGATTGCTCTGGCTGCCATTGCCCTGCGGGGTTCCATTGGGCGAGACATAGAACTCATTTCCGCTCGCGGGAACCGGATCGGCCTCGGACAAAATCAGAAAACTGCCAAACTCTTTGTCGACCACCAACGGGGCGACCGGGTTATGACCGATTGGAACGGGCGAGACTCGGTCGACCATCGCAACTGAGACTGGGTTGCCATCGTAGACGCCAGAAACGACCGGATCTCCTTTGAGGTCGAGCACGTCGTAAATCTCAAACGCCGCTCCTACCTGAACCACCTCCGACAAATCGAGCTCGACTTGATCGAGTCGGTCCCAGTTGTAAACGACCGCATTTCCACGACCGGGTTCGTATTGGTTTGGACGTACGTCAACCACCGTTCCATTGACGGTGTGGGTAAGCGTGCTGTTGGCATCAAGACCCGAACGATCTTTCCATTGGTCCCAGGTGACGACGGAACCGTCGTAATTGAATGCTCGACGCGTATCGGAGACGTAGCTGTTATCGTCCCAGATGTAGTCTTGAGGTGACACACCACGGGGGATGTCGGTTAACTCGAGAACGCGGTAAGGGTCATCGTTCATCACCGTATTGCCGGTAAAGGTGATGTCTTCCCATGCGCCGAGAAACTGAACCCCGCTGGCAAAGTAGTTGTCTGTCGCGCGAATATCGGTCCCTCCGGACCCGTAACCAAACACGACTCCGGTCGTCGGTAGCAGATTGAAGGTGAATGGAATTTCGGCTCCCAAGGTCAGATCCGCAATCGGGGTGGCGATCTGAGGTGGTTGGTTGCCGCCAGCCAGAAGTAGCCGGGGTTCGAGCCGCTCTAGCAGTTGGCGTCGCTTGTTCTGGTGCCGCGAAACGCGCCGGCGCAATCGTTTGTCAGAAGATAACCTGATCTGCATTCGCTCTCTCCCAGTGATAGGAGCCTATCGAAGAAAAGGGGCTTAGGTGGCCTAAGGGTGGCCGAAGAGCGTCGCATTCTACGTATTGTGAGGGATGGTACCAGACCAGTTTGACTAGGTAGGCCGGGGCGGTTATCGCACCCCTCTGCTCGCGTTTTCAGAGAGAGAGACTCGGTTTTTTGTGTATATATCCGAGTTTATTGCGGACCCGGCGTCGGGTTTGCGCTACGCGAAATCAAGAAAATTAGAAGTAGAAAAAAAGTCGTCCACCTCACTTTCGGTGGGGGATCGGTTACTTTCCGCAGGTAGTTTTTTTGCATTCATAGAGAGACCAGGCATGTCCAGCCGCGTGAAACTCGAACCCGGTGTTTCAATACGAGCCAACGAAATTTGCCTCGTTTCGTTCAATACAGGTGGCGGGAACGCGACGAGTTCCGGGGGGCGGGCAGGTATGGACGGCTGGGGAACGTCCAGCGCTTGCTGCGACGCGTTTACCTTAAGTGGCCGAGCCACAAGCAGGTTGGTGACAAGTGGAGTATCCAAGGCGGTAACCGGTTCATTCCCGTTGGTTTCAGAATGGCTAACAGGCGATAGGGCTGTGGGTTGCAGGGAAACGTAGGGGATGATCGCAGGTGGATTGACATGAATCGCGTCAAGTGATTGCGTAATCCCCTGCATCGCTCCGTTGTAGAATATTTCGACGGTGCAAACGGTCTCTTCCGAGAAATGGGCTGCACTGCAAGCCAAAATATCGGCACCCGAACCACCGATGTCGCCGGTGAAGCTCGTGCCCAGTGTGGTCACATAGAGCGTTTGCGAATCCGCACTTCGAGAGACGCCAATCACATTTTCGCTGGTCGCCGTCAATTCAACATCCGAACCATCGAAGTAAAGTGACCAGCTGCCAGCGGTAATGTCGCCTAACATCGTCGGAGAAAAGCGAAGGATATCAGCATTGGTTCCGCTAACCCCATCGACCGTGAATCCTCCGCTTGTGCTAAGCAGCAGATCGCCACCGGAGGTCGTGCTTATCGCATCGACGTCTTCGTAATAGGTGGTTAGCCCTACGTCGGACCCATCGAAGAACATTTCGAAATGGCCCGACGTCTCGGCTCCGGTAGTCGTCGGAATAAATCGCACAATATCAGGACGGTCCACGGTTCCAAGCCCCGCGATCGTTGTGGACGCATTGAAACTCATCAATACGCTGCCGTCGCTTTGGATGTCGAACGCATCGACGTCGGTATTGATCCCCACATCGGAACCATCCAAGAATAACTTCCATGCACCGCTGCGCGTGTCGTGATAAAAGATGTCTTCGTCTGCAACATTCAAATGTTCGATCGATAATCCATTGATAGAGCTCATGTAGATGACGTCTTGGCCAAACACCTCGCGGCCGGTAAAGCTGCCAACTTGGATTCCGTCTAGGGCATGGTGGCTTTCGATGCCATGATTGCTGCCGTCAAATTGCTCCGTCACGTTACACGTTGTTTCATCCCCGGTCGTGCCGGGGACGCAGGTGACAATATCGATCGCCTCGCCGCTGACGCCTCCAAACGAAAACTCATTTTGAAAGGCCAGATGAAGGGCGTTGGTGGTTGGATCGACGGAAACGCCCCAAAGATTATCGTTGGCCAGTCCAATGTCGGATCCATCAAAGTACAGCTCCCATTGCCCCGAGCTGGTGGAGCCGAAAACGCTGTTGTTGAGCACCAACAAGTCTTCCTTGGATGCCGTCACCCCGGCGATTTGCAGGTCTCCAGGCGGGCTGATGACCAATCGTCCATCGGGCGTCATGCTGATCGCGTCAACGTCACCGCTGGTAGGGCTAAGTCCAACGTCGGATCCGTCAAGGAACCACTCAAATGTCCCCGCAGTCAGGACGCCATGATGAGTGGGAGTGAATTTCACAATATCGCTGTCACGGATCAATCCAATTTCATCGACACGCGCCGTGGAATCAAAACTGAGCAGGATGCTGCCATCGGCTGCGATGTGAAAGGCATTGACATCGTAGTAACCGAGTCCCAATTGGGATCCGTCGAAGTACATCGACCAATGACCGGTGACAGTATCGAACGCCAGGATATCTTCGTCAGCAAACGGAATGTCCGCGATCACCCCACTACCAGCGAAACTGACAAAGGTCACGTTGTTTTCCGCGGCTTCGCCAAGCACAAGTGAGGTGGCAGTCGCCGCGTTATTCTGCTCGTTCAAATCCGCCAATTCGGATGCGACGGTGGCCGTGTTGCTCAGCGGTCCTGTTTCGGTCGTGGCGACCGTGAGGGTGACTTGTCGCGTTTGACCGCTGGCGATATCGCCGAGTTCCCAACTGACCGCACCATCGGTGATCGTAAACGCGTCCGAGGATGAAACCAAGTCAACCGATGATGCAATTGGACTAATCAATTGGACTCCGGTCGCGACTTCGGGACCGTGATTGGTGATCGAAAACTGATAGGTCAGCTCGTCGCCGATGGTGACCGTCTCAGCAGCTCCGCTAATCGTAAGACTCAAGTCTGCATGCGGAGGATCAACGTGCGTCGTTTCACTGGCGTCGTTGTTGGCGAGGGTTAAATCAAGCGTGTCCGACGACACGCTTGCATGATGAGTCAGTTGACCTGCTTGTGTTGCGACAACATCGATACTGACGTCGATGCTTTCGCCAACAGCCAGATCACCAAGTTCGAACTCGACGATGCCGCTGTCGTATTGACCGCCCGATGTGGCCGAGACAAATTGGGTTCCGGTCGGCAAAACGCTACTTAACGTTACGTCGGTCGCGGGCTCGGGACCGAGATTGGTCACGGTCAAGTTGTAGCTGAAACTGTCACCGACCAGGACAGGATCTGCGGAGTCGTCAAGGGTGACTAGCAGATCCGCTTGAGGAGGATTCACCTCGGTCGTTTCCATCGAGGTATTGTTGGTGGCGTCGGGATCATCGGTGCTGGAGGTCACGTCGACGGAGTTGATCAACGTGCCGGTGGTCGCAGTCAAAACTTCGAGATCAATCGTGCGAACGCTGCCGACGTCGAGATCTCCGAGCGTGTAAGTCAGCGTTCTGCCGGACAAGGAATAGGGCAGCGACGTCGAGACCAATTCGACGTCCGCCGGCAAAGTGTTGGTCACGACCACGTCGACGGCCGGTTGTGGCCCGTCGTTGCGGACCGTGATTTTGTACGTGACCGTATCACCAGCGGTGACAGCGTCGGCAGCATCGGATTGGGTGACCACCAAATCGGCAAGCACCGGATGGACCACCACGGTGGCCGAGCGGGTGTTGTTTGCCGAAACGCGATCTTCGCTATCGCTGCTGACGCTTGCGGTGTTGACCAGGGTGGCTGGCTGGGATGTCGCGACGATGATTTCCAATTGCACGCTCTCGCCGGCGCCGATGTCCCCCAGATCAAAGTTAAGTATCCCCGAATCGAGTGAATACGATGGCGATGCACTGACAAACGTTGTCTGCGGTGGCAACACGTTACTCAAAACGACGTTTTCCGCGGTGGCGGGGCCGTGGTTGGTGAGCGTCAATGCAAAGCGAACTTGGTCGCCAACGACAACCGGTTCGGAAGGGGCGTTGATTGCAATCGCAAGGTCGACGCCGCTCAAGTCCGATGGAATGACGACGTGCAATGCATCGAGCGATTGGGAAAATCCGTTGGCAGCAGCAGAGTACAGGGCGGACACCTCACATGTGGTGTCGTCGCCGAGAGTGCCGTCGCTGCAAGTGAGAACATCGGTGCCAAGGCCGCTGAAGGTGGGTGTTGCGACACGACCAAGCGTGGTGAAGTAAATTTGTCCCGTGATCGGATGTGTTGAAACGCCAGTGATATCCTCGGTCGACGATGTCATCGCCAAATCCGAACCATCGAAATGCAATTGCCAAC